>NC_021505.1:5534012-5845356 GCF_000412675.1 Pseudomonas putida NBRC 14164
GCCCGAACACGGGCGGCATGGGTGCCTACTCCCCTGCCCCGGTCGTTACCGCCGACGTGCACCAGCGCGTGATGGACCAGGTAATCTGGCCAACCGTGCGCGGCATGGCCGAGGAAGGCAACGTCTACACCGGCTTCCTCTATGCTGGCCTGATGATCGACAAGGCAGGCAACCCCAAGGTCATCGAGTTCAACTGCCGCTTCGGCGACCCAGAGACCCAGCCAGTCATGCTGCGCCTGGAGTCGAGCCTGGTGCTGCTGATCGAAGCCGCCTTCGCCAAGGCGCTGGACAAGGTCGAAGCCCAGTGGGACCCACGTCCGAGCCTGGGCGTTGTGCTGGCGGCTGGCGGTTACCCGGGCGACTACGCCAAGGGCGACGTGATCAGTGGCCTGGACGCAGCAGCCAAGATCGAAGGCAAGGTATTCCATGCCGGTACTTCGCTCAAGGACGGCCAAGTGGCCACCAATGGCGGGCGCGTGCTGTGCGCCACGGCAATGGGCAGCACGGTTGCCGATGCGCAGCAGCAGGCTTACCGCCTGGCCAGGGAAGTAAGCTGGAACGGTAGCTTCTACCGCACTGACATCGGCTACCGGGCCATCGCCCGAGAGCGCGGTGAGCACCAGCAGTAAGCACTACCGGAGCGCCGTGCCGCCCAGGGCTGTCCACCGCCCGGTGCACGGCATCCGGCTCGTCGACAAGGCCCGGCACGGGCCTTGCCTTCGACTTGGCGCGCCGCGCATAGTTAGTACCCGGCACATCGGCTAAGAAGGGATTTCGTAGTGCGTCGGCTTCGGATTGCCTCAGCTCTGATCGTCACCTTGTTGACCTTGCTCTGCATGTTCCCGGCTGCAGCCGAACATGACGGAGGCTGGACCGTTTTGCTCGACGAACAGGCCAACCTGCAACTGAGCGATGTACGCTCGGAGCGCTACCGCAACCAGTTCAGCCCGCTGGTGCTTACCGAGCTGGATGCCGCCCCGCCGGAACAGGCCTTGTGGCTGCACTACCGCCTGGAACCAGGCGACCAGGAGCAACTGCTACGGGTATTCGCCCCCGACCTGTCTGGCCTTGATCTCTACGCCCTCGAAGGCGACCAACTTCTGCGTCAGCTGCACCACGGGCGCCAGGCCGGCAATGCCAGCCCGACCCTGCGTGGCAGCGACCATGTACTGCCCCTGCCCAACAGCAAGCAACCGCTGGATATCTACCTGCGCCTGGTTTCCGAGCACCAGTTGCGCCCAGCCATCAGCCTGGAACCTGCGGCCGTAGCCGCCTCGGACCAGAGCCAGCCACTGCTGTTCGGCATGCTGTTCGGCGGCCTGGTCATGTTGATCCTGCACAACCTGATCCGCTTCCTCTACAGCCGCTCGACCACCACCCTGATCCTTGCGCTATACCACGGCCTGATGCTGCTCAGCGGCCTGATCCTGCTGAACCTCAGCGGCCCCTGGTGGCACGTCTGGCACAACGCACAAACCCCGGCCGCCTACCTGACACTGGTACTGGCCGGCCTGGCGGGGCTGTATTTTACCCAACACTTCTTCAACCCGTGCAACTCACCCCGGCTTAACCGCCTGCTGCAGGGCGAAATGCTGGTGGTGGGGGTCAGCGGGCTGGTGCTGTTGTTTGTCGACACCCTGCCCCTCAACCTGATGACCTACGCCCTGATGGCCTTGGGCAGCGTTAGCATGCTGCTGGTCAGCAGCTACCACTGGTACCGGGGTTACGCGCCTGGGCGCCTGTTCAGCCTGGCCATGGTGGTGTTCAACCTGGGCGGCCTGGTGCTGCTGCCGGCACTGCTGGGCCTGACCCGCACCTCGACGCCCTGGCTGCTGTGCGTGCTGCTGGGGCTGGCCGTTGCCAGCGGCCTGCTGCTCAACCTGGCAGTCAGCGAGCGCCTGCGCCGCATGAGCGAGGAGCGCTTCAGCGCCAGCCGCGCCCTGGCCGCCAGCGATGCCGAAATAAACGCCAAGGCCGAGTTCCTGGCCAAGATCAGCCACGAAATCCGCACCCCCATGAACGGCGTGCTGGGCATGACCGAGCTGCTGCTGGGCACACCGCTGTCCGTCAAACAACGTGACTACGTGCAGACCATCCACAGCGCCGGCAACGAGCTGCTGACGCTGATCAACGAGATTCTCGACATTTCCAAGCTGGAGTCCCGGCAGATCGAACTGGATGACGTGCAGTTCGACCTCAACGCGCTGATCGAGGACTGCCTGAACATCTTCCGCGCCAAGGCCGAACAGCAGAACATCGAGCTGATCAGCTTTACCCAGCCGCAAGTACCGCGGGTGATCAGCGGCGACCCGACACGCCTGCGCCAAGCCTTGTCGAGCCTGCTGGAAAACGCCCTGAAAAACACCGACCAGGGCGAGATCCTGCTGGTCGTGGCACTGGACCAACGGGGTGAGCTACCGCGCCTGCGCATCGCCGTGCAGGACAGCGGCGAGCCGTTGGCCGCCGCAGACCGTGAAGCCTTGTTGCAGGCCGAGTTGCACAGCCACCACTTCCTGTCCAGCAACAAGCTGGGTGGCCACCTTGGGTTGGTCATCGCCAAACAGCTGATCGGCCTGATGCAGGGCGAGTTCGGCATCAAGAGCAGCACCGGCATGGGCAACACCCTGTGGTTGACCCTGCCGCTGGACCCTTCTCGCCTGGAACAGCCACCGACCGACCTCGACAGCCCGCTGCGCGATGCCCGCGTGCTGGTGGTGGACGACAATGACACCTGCCGCAAGGTGCTGGTGCAACAATGCAGCGCGTGGGGCATGAACGTCAGCGCAGTGCCATCAGGCAAGGAAGCCCTGGCCCTTCTGCGCACCAAGGCCCACCTGCGCGACTACTTCGACGCGGTGCTGCTGGACCAGAACATGCCCGGCATGACCGGCATGCAGCTGGCCGCCAAGATCAAGGAAGACCCGAGCCTGAACCACGACATCCTGGTGGTGATGCTCACCGGCATCAGCAATGCGCCGAGCAAGGTCATCGCACGCAATGCCGGGGTGAAGCGGATACTTGCCAAGCCGGTGGCCGGCTACACGCTGAAAACCACCCTGGCCGAAGAACTGGCCCAACGCGGCCGCGATCAGGCAGTGCCGGCCAGCCTGCCCGGTGTCCCGCAGGCACTGGACCTGCCCGGCGACTTCCGCGTGCTGGTTGCCGAAGACAACAGCATTTCCACCAAGGTGATACGCGGCATGCTTGGCAAGCTGAACCTTGAGCCGGACACCGCGTGCAATGGCGAAGAGGCCCTGCAGGCGATGAAAAACCAGCGCTATGACCTGGTGCTGATGGACTGCGAAATGCCGATTCTGGACGGTTTCTCGGCCACCCAGCAGCTGCGCGCCTGGGAAACCGCCAACCAGCGCCAGCGCACCCCGGTGGTGGCACTGACCGCGCACATTCTTACAGAACACAAGGAACGCGCCCGCCTGGCGGGCATGGACGGCCACATGGCCAAGCCGGTCGAGCTGTCGCAGTTGCGCGAGCTGATCCAGTACTGGGCCAATCACCGGGAAGCCAAGGTAGACCCGGCGCATACTTCCTGATCTGTAGTGCCTGTACTGGCCTCATCGCCGGCAAGCCAGCTCCCACCTCGATCGCATCGTTCTCAAGCCATGTGCAGTACCTGTGGGAGCTGGCTTGCCGGCGATGAGGCCAGTGAAGACAACCACAATGCTGCTGATACACTTCCCGTCAACTTCCCTGCAAGGGGCTACCCCATGCTCCATGAGTTGTTCAGCGTCTACCTGAAAATGCTTGTGCTCTACAGCCCGTTCTTCGTGCTGTCGTGCTTCATCAGCCTGACCCGCGGCCACTCCAGCAAGGAGCGCAAGCAACTGGCCTGGAAGGTAGCCTTCGCAGCCCTGCTCGCCAGCGTGCTGCTGTACCTGTTCGGTCGGGTGATCTTCGGCATTTTCGGCATCACCGCCGACGCCTTCCGCATCGGTGCGGGCAGCGTGCTGTTCATCTCGGCATTGGGTATGGCCCAGGGCAAGCCAGCGGTGCAGGCCGACAACGTGCAGCAGGATGTGACCATCGTGCCACTGACCATTCCGCTGACGGTTGGTCCCGGCACCATCGGGGCCCTGCTGGTGATGGGTGTGAGCCAGCCGCACTGGGACGACAAACTGCTGGCCATCGTCAGTATCGCGCTGGCCAGTTTCACTGTCGGCCTGGTGCTTTACCTGTCCCACGGTATCGAGCGGATCCTGGGCGACCAGGGCCTGCAGATCGTCAGCCGTCTGATGGGGCTGTTCGTCTGTGCCCTGGCGGCGCAGATCATTTTTACAGGGATCAAAGGGTACCTGGTGCCTTAGATGGCATAGTCATGAATGCGCGCCAGGGATACCTTGACGACGCTTTCCTGCACTTTTGGCATTACGCTGTTCTCGAAGGCCAGAATATTGAACCGGACCAGCTCCGCACGCACATTCTTGTAACTGCGCTTGCGACTGATGAAACCTGCACTGAAAACAGACTGCTTGTCCGTTTCGTGGTAAATCACCATGTCGACACGGTTATTACCGGCCGGCGCACAGGCCAACACTTGAAAGTGCTGCATCTCGAATGCCTTTTTCTCAAGTTCCTTCAGCACCGACGGCTTGGTCAGCAACGCTTGAATGGACACTTTGACCGACGACGCAAAGCTGTCCCCGGCAGTTTTGGACAGGGTCTGCAGAACGTGATCCGTCTGTTGAGTACGCGTCTTGTCCGGCCAATGGATCTGCTCAGCCGTTACCGCATCCCACCCCATGAATTTGAGCTGGTTACGGTAATAAGCGAACCAGTCTTTAATCAGCCCCTCTTTGAAAGCGGCCTCGGTGGCTCTTTCGGCCATTGCCAAGGCCAGCTTTACCTTGTTTTTCTGCGCGGCGTCGACGCCCGGCAAGAACGAAACAATCCCAGCGCCGATCACGGCAGATGTGGCTTCACTCATGATGCTGCTCCTGTAGGTTGTGCGTAAGGGTCGAACCGGTAAACGGCCTGTGCATCCTTGGTTTTCATCAAGGCCTGCAATTCATCACGCTGGCGTTGGAAGCGTCCTTCATCCAATGCCAGGGAAACGCCGTTGAACTCGGCCTCGCCCTCAAGTACTTGTTCGCCCAGAAATGTCTCCAGCGAAACTAGCGAGAGTGGCTTGTCGATTTGCAGGGAGATGCTGCACAAGTCCAGCGCCGGGCCCGGCTTGAGTACGCCAAGTTCGATGACCAGGGTGGAGCACTGCGCCCGATCATGCGCGCAGAAACTCAGCAAGTGCCGGAAGCCTTCAGCAGACTGGCCAAGGCCCGTCTTTATCGCCGCCAGCACGGCCTCATGGCGAAGCGAACGCATCTTCAGCCACGCTTCAAGTGGCTGTATATGCGCGTTGCGCACAGGTCGCCCCAACGGTTTCAGGTCATGAGTACTGGCCAGCTTGATCCAGCCCAGTTGGCGGTAGGCCTCCCGATACGCGGCATACCAGTTTTCATAATTGTCCACGCGTGAACCGGCGTGCTTGTTGGCTACCAACTGCGCGTACAGGACTGAATCGAAAGCGGCCTGGCGTTGTGCCTCGACTGCGCCTGGCGAATACAGCAATGCTGTTCCGCCAATCAACATCAGTTGCTCATCTGCTCTATCCATCGTGTTACCTCGTCACAAAGAACCGAACAAGGCGGCGTTGCGACTACGCCGCCGAGCAATCAGATGTCGTACTCGAGCACGTTCTCGACACTGCGCACGCCGAGTTTGTTTTCTACGGTTTCGCGGACTTTGTCGTAGACAAAGTTATTGAGGGTGAGCACTGCCGTGCCGGCGTAGTAAGCGGACCTGTCCAGCTTCCACTGGATGCCGAGCACATCGTCGTCCAGTGCTGGGGCAGATGCCTGGATGCAGCTCACCACCATGACCACATCGTTTTTTGAGGTTTCAATGCAGGCGGCCAGGCCGACCAGGCCCCTGGCTTTGTTCTTGCGCTTGTGGTGGAGCACCTTGGCGTCGTTTTCGACTGTGGTCATTTTGTCAAACGCCCGCTTTGCCACTTCACCCAGCTTGGTGCCGCCCAGCATCGCATTGCCGACCACACCTATCGCGCGGATGGCCACGGCGCCTACGGTGACGGACAGTTCCACCGAGGTTTCAAGTTCGAAGGTACGGCGTGGGATGGTAAAGCCAAGGTCTCGCATGACATCGATGAATTTGTCGTACCACTCCCGGCTCTGCTTTTCGGCGTCAAAAGCTTTGTCGGCGACCAACGTGGCGAAGTGGAAGGCATTCTTCACATCATGACGGCTTTGCGCAGACATGCCCGCGCCGAAGGCAAGCAGGTTGCCGTCTACCAGGATGGCGGCATCGGTGGTGGTGATTTGGGTTGCATCGGACATTGGAAACTCCTTGATGGTTGCCCCTTGAGTCAGGGGCAATCACCTTAGCCAGCGCGCTGGCCACAAAGCGCGCTGAAGAGTTTCCGACGCAACTAGTTGGCGGTGGGGTACCAACGCGGCGTGTAGGCCCACACCCCACCCGACAGGCGAGGGAATACACAGGTTGTAGAGGAGCCAACCAGAACCATGGTGCGCATATCGACCATTTCCGGCAGGAGCTCGCCCAAGGTGACTACCTTAAGCGTCTGCCCCGGCCTACCGATGTCGCGCCCAAGGACTACAGGCGTGTTCCCCTCGCGGTGGCGACGCACAACTTCCAGGGCCACCCCGAGCTGGTGCGGCCTGGATTTGGAAATCGGGTTGTAGAAAGCCAGCACCAGGTCAGCCTGGGCCGCCAGGTCCAGGCGCTTTTCAATGATCGACCAGGGCTTGAGGTTGTCCGACAGCGACATCACACAGAAGTCATGCCCCAGCGGTGCCCCCGCCTGCGCAGCGGTAGCGAGCGAGGCCGACACCCCTGGCAGGATCTCGAGGTCGACGCGATGCCAGGCGGGGTCGCTGGATTCGTGCAGCGCTTCGAGCACTGCAGCGGCCATGGCGAACACGCCTGGGTCGCCCGACGAGACCACCACCACCGAACGGCCTTGTGCCGCCAGCTCGAAGGCATGCCGGGCGCGCTGCATCTCTTCACGGTTGTCGGTGCAGTGCATCACCTGGTCGTCACGGAACGGCCCGGCCATGCGCACGTAGGTTTCGTAGCCGAGGATGTCCTCGGCGCGTGCAAGTTCGGCCTTGACCGCCGGCACCATTAGCTCGGCAGCGCCGGGGCCGAGGCCGATCACCGCCAGCCGGCCACGACGGCGGCCGACCTGCGCGACATCCACCGGCGCCGGGGCCACGGCGATGACGGTATCCGCCTGCTCGATCAGCTCGGCGCCGGGCAGCGCCTCGGCCAGCATGCCTCGCAAATCGCCAGGCTTGGCCGCAAAACGCAGCGCCACGCCAAGGGCCTGCGCGGCCTCGTGCAAGGCTGCATCAGCCATGGCGTGCTCGCCAGCCAGCAGGCAAGCCAGCGATTGTTCGGCGATACCCGCCGCCTGCAGCGCGGCGCGGATGCGTTGCAGGTCGGCGGTATCGACGCCCACCACCACCGAACGCGGGTGGATCAGCAGCTCATCACGGCTGCTCGGGCGTGCCTGATGGCCGACATGGATGGTGCGCCGGGCGCTCTCGCTGGCGGGGAGCTGCGCGTGCTCCAGCCAAGGTGCATCGCCTTCGACGCGCACCGCCTCGCCGGCCAGCAAATCAGAGACAAAGCGCTTGCCTTGCTCGATATCCGCCAGTGCATAACCCTGCGGCGGGTTCAGCAGGCAAGTGCCGAAACGCAGCTCGCCACTGGTGGTGATCGCAGCAGCAACGCCCAGAACCTCTGCGATTTCGCGTGCCATCACATTCACGCCAGCCAGGCCACCGAGCAGCGGCACCACCGCACTGCCATCTTCGGCCACGGCCAGAACCGGCGGCTCGCTGCCCTTCTCGCTGAGCAGGCTGGCCAGGCTACGGATGACAATGCCCGCAGCGCACAGGGCGATGATCGGCGTATCCTGCTGATACAACCCGCGCAGGGTGTCGCCGAACGTGCTGTACGATTGGTCTGCACCCTCGACACGCCCCTCCAGGCCATGGATCGTGGCCTGTGGATAACAGTGCTGGATACGCTTCGCCGTCGCCAGGCTGCCCGGGCCAAGAATGATGATCGCCGGCGCCTTGTGGATGTTCAGCCCTGCCATTTTTCCCCCGGCACGATGATCAGCGAGAAGTACGGCGACGACTGTGGATCAACCTGATCCAGCGGCACGATCTTCTGGTTGGCCATGGTGGCCCGCTCCACATACAGCGCGCGCCCGTCCAGGCCCAGTTCGGTCAGTACTTCGCGTACTTTCGGGAAGTTGCGCCCAAGCTTCATGATCACTGCTGCATCGGCGTCGGCCAGGCGGCGCTTGAGCTCCTCGGCGGGCAACACGCCAGACAAGACCGAGAGGCTCTGGTTGCGGTACACCAGCGGCGCACCCAGCACCGAGGCGCCACCGAGCATCGAGCACACGCCAGGGATCACTTCAGCCTCATAGCGCTGCGCCAGGCGGTCGTGCAGGTACATGTAGGACCCGTAGAAGAACGGGTCACCTTCGCAGATCACCGCCACGTCGCGACCGGCATCCAGGTGCTCGGCCACCTGCACGCTGGCTTCGTCGTAGAAGTCGCTGATCACCTGCTCGTAGGACAGCGGCGCCGGCAGGGCTTCGGTGGTGACCGGGTACACCAGCGGCAACAGCGTCTGCTGCGCTTGCAAGTGTGCCTCGATGATGCCGAAGGCATTGCCACGCTTGCCCTTGGCCACGAAGTAGCCGACCACTGGCGCTTCGCGCAGCAGGCGCAGGGCCTTGAGGGTGATCAGTTCAGGGTCGCCCGGGCCCACGCCCAGGCCAAGCAGACGTCCACGCGGCGCCATCACTCCACCTCCGTGGCCAGGGCGTTGACCGCGGCGGCGGCCATCGCGCTGCCGCCCAGGCGGCCTTGCATGATCACGAATGGCACACCACGGCTGTCGGCGGCGAGCATCGCCTTGGACTCGGCAGCACCGACGAAACCGACCGGGAAGCCAAGGATCAGCGCCGGCTTGGGTGCGCCGGCGTCAATCATCTCCAACAGGTAGAACAGGGCGGTGGGCGCATTGCCGATCACCACCACACTGCCTTCCAGGTACGGGCGCCACAGCTCAAGGGCTACGGCAGAACGGGTGTTGCCGGCGTCCTTGGCCAGGCCCGGTACGCTTGGGTCGCGCAGGGTGCAGATGACTTGGTTGTCGGCTGGCAGGCGGGCCCGGGTGATGCCTTCGGCGACCATGTGCGCATCGCACAGGATTGGCGCGCCGTTGAGCAGCGCCTCGCGCCCGGCCCGGCCGGCACCTTCGGAGAACTGCAGGCCATCGATGGCATCGACCATGCCACAGGCGTGGATCACGCGTACGGCGAGCTTTTCGAGGTCTGCGGGGATCCGCTCGAGTCGGGCTTCCTCACGGATGATCCGGAAGGAATTGCGATAGATCTCCTGACCATCGCGGATGTAGTCAATCATCAAGGTGCTCCGTCGGCAGGTCGAGCATGGCGCCTGCTTCATTCAAGGTAAGGTCGGTGGCGCGCAGGGCGCCGAAGCCCGGCTGGCGCGCGTCACGCAGATAGAGGTCATATCGGCCCGGCGAGCGGGCCAGCAGGGTGGCCGGGGCAACATGGGCCACGGCGCAGGAACGGGGGCAGCCAGACAAGTGCACGCTGGCAGGCACGCCAGGGCCCAGCAGCGCGGCAAGGGCAACGGCGTCGGCCTTGGTTTCGCCAAGGGCCTTGGCGCAGCCGCTGGCACCGGTGCAGGCGCTGATACGCGCCAGCGGCTCGTGGTCGTGGCACAGCAGGCCCAGGGCCGAGAGATCAGCCTGGGCCTGGTCGATGAAGTCGGCTTGCAGATTGGTCAGCACCAGGCTTTGCCAGGGGCTGAGATGCAAGCTGCCATCGCCCCGCTCACGGGCAACCTGCGCGGCGCCGCGCAGCATCGCCGGGGTCAGGCGGCCTTGCGGCGGGGCGACGCCAAGGGCAACGCCATCTGCCTGCGGCAGCGTGCCCAGCCAGGAGGCGCGGTGATGTTCACGGCGCCAGGCAAGCACGGCGGCATCGCGGCGGATGCCCAGGCCGAGCCCATCGACGAAATCGCTTGCCGGGCACACCTCGAGCAGCTGGCGCATGCGCGATTGCATCGGGGTTGCCAGGTCGAGAAAGCGCTCCAGCACCGCACGCACCAGCGCCAGGCCCTGCGCCAGCGGCACGGCGCCGAGCACCTGGCCGTCCGCCGGGCAGCCCGCCAGGCCGAACGCCAGCCAGGTCTGCTGCTCCAGACGCAGGGCCGATAGCCACAGGTCATGGGGGTGTCGGAGCATGGCCAGGCGTTCGCCGGCATCCAGCTGCACGGCAAACTTGGCCGACAACTGGTGAAAGCGCGGGGTGCCTTCCAACAAGTCGAGGATCTGACCTGCCAAGGGCCGTGCGTCCAGCAGCATCGCCGGGTCATGCCCGGCCAGCGGGCTGAGCATCAGGTTGCGCACATCGTCACCGGCCGCGTCGCGCGGACCCAGGCCAGCGGCGAGCAGGGTCTCGACCAGGGCCCGATGCTCGTTGCCAATGCCGCGAATCTGCAAATTGCCACGGTTGGTGGCCTCGATCACGCCGCCGGCGAAGCGCTCGGCCGCCGTCGCCACCGCTTCGGCCTGGTCGGCCAGCAGCAGGCCGCCCGGCAGCTTGATGCGGCAGATGCCGCCATCACGGGCACTGACAATGCGCCACAACCCCGGGCAGGCCGAGGGGCGGGGCGAAACGTTGGGGGCATGGGCCTGCGTCAAAGGGGCGTCCGGCAATCTGTGAAAATGCGCTTGAGTGTAGAAGGCGCGGTATTATGCCTGCTTTGTCCGGCGGCATGAAAAGCCGGTGGTCGAGCATCCTCAGCGATTGAGGAGAAATCCAGGGCTGTGTCGCCCTCTTCGCGTGCACGCCCGCTCCCACAGGATCATCGCTACCCTCAATGGCTGCGCTGTACCTGTGGTAGCGGGCGTGCCCGCGAAGGGGCGCGAAGCGGCCCCAAAAAATGGCGGAATGAAATACATGGCACCCTGGCTGACAGTAGTAGGCATCGGCGAAGACGGCTTCAGTGGCCTGGGCAAGCAGGCCCGGCGCGCGCTGTTGGGCGCTGCGCGGGTCTTCGGCAGCCCGCGCCAGCTGGCCTTGCTGCCGCGCTGCGTGCCCGGCGAGCGGCTGGGCTGGCCAAGCCCGTTTTCCTTAGGCCCAGTGTTGGCCCTGCGCGGCGAGCCGGTGTGCGTGCTGGCCAGCGGCGACCCGATGTTCTTCGGCGTCGGCGCCAGCCTGGCGCGGCAGGTGCCCGCCGATGAAATGCGCGTGCTGTCGATGCCCTCCTCCTGCGCCCTGGCCGCCGCCCGCCTGGGCTGGCCGTTGCAGGAGGTGCAGGTTGTGTCGCTGGTGGCGCGGCCACTGGCGGCGTTGAATGCCCACCTGCACAGCGGCATGCGCCTGCTGGTGCTGAGCAACGATGGCGACAGCCCGGCGGCAATTGCTGCACTGCTGCGCGAACGTGGCTTCGGGCCAAGCCGCCTGCGGGTTTTCGAGCACCTGGGTGGCCAGGAAGAACGCGAGTTGCCCGGCACCGCCCAGGACTGGCCGCACGCCGATATCGCCACGCTCAACCTGGTGGCCATCGAGTGCCTGGCCGCGCCCGATGCGCCACGCCTGCACCGGCTGGCCGGGCTGCCCGACAGCGCCTTCCGGCACGACGGCCAACTGACCAAACGTGACGTGCGCGCCATCACCCTGGCGCGCCTGGCGCCCCAGCCCGGCGAACTGCTGTGGGACGTGGGCGCGGGCTGCGGCTCGATCGGCATCGAATGGATGCGCGCCCACCCGGCCTGCCGCGCCCTGGCCATCGAGGCCGACGAAGGCCGCCAAGGCTTCATCGAACACAACCGTGACGCGCTGGGTGTACCCGGCCTGCAACTGGTCTGCGGCAAGGCGCCTGCGGCACTGCAAGGCCTGGAGCAGCCCGATGCAATCTTCATCGGCGGGGGCGTCACCCGCGAAGGCGTGCTGGACCTGTGCTGGTCCAACCTGCGCCCAGGCGGGCGGCTGGTGGCCAATGCAGTGACCTTGCAAAGCGAACTGGCCCTGGCGCATTTCCGCGAGCAGCACGGTGGCGAGCTGACCCGCATCCATGTCGCCCATGCCCAGCCCCTGGGCGCGTTCGACACCTGGCGCCAGGCGCTGCCGATCACCCTGCTGGAAGTGGTGAAGCCCGTCGATGCGTGAAGAAACCCGCGAACAGCCCGCGCCCCTGCGCAGCGGCCTGACCACCGGCAGCTGCGCCACCGCCACAAGCCTGGCAGCCGCTCGCTTGCTGCTGAACGGCGAAAGCAGCGACGCCGTCAGCATTACCCTGCCCAAGGGCAAGGTGGTGCAGATGCGCCTGGAATTCTGCCGCCTGATTGACGAGCGTGCCGAAGCGGGCACCCTCAAGGATGCTGGCGACGACCCGGACGTGACCCACGGCGCCCTGCTCTACAGCCAGGTACGCCTGCTGGGCGAACCGGGTATCCGCTTTGTCGCCGGGGCCGGCGTTGGCACTGTGACCCGGCCGGGGCTGGTGCTGGCGGTGGGTGAGCCGGCCATCAACCCGGTGCCACGGCGCATGATCACTGAACACCTGCAACGCCTGGCCGACGAGTGCGGCTACCTCGGTGGCTTCGAGGTCACGGTCAATGTGCAGGGCGGCGACCAACTCGCCCTCAAGACCATGAACCCGCGCCTGGGCATCCTCGGCGGGCTGTCGATCCTCGGCACCAGCGGCATCGTGCGGCCGTTCTCCTGTGCGGCCTACATTGCTTCGATCCATCAGGGCATCGACGTGGCCCACACCAACGGCTACACGCACATCGCCGCCTGCACCGGCAACGCCAGTGAAGACACCATGCGCCGGGTCTACGGCCTGCCGGAAATCGCCCTGATCGAAATGGGCGATTTCGTCGGCGCAGTGCTCAAGCACCTGCGCAAGGTGCCGGTGCCACGCCTGACCCTGTGTGGTGGCTTCGGCAAGATCAGCAAACTGGCCGCCGGGCACATGGACCTGCACAGCCGCCATTCCAGCATCGACCTGCCGCAACTGGCCGGCTGGGCGGCAGACATTGGCGCTGACGAAACGCTGCAAGCGGCCATCATCGGCGCCAACACCAGCCAGCAAGCGCTCGCCCTCGCGCATACAGCCGGTATCGCCTTGGGGGATGCAGTGTGTGCTCACGCCCTGGCCTTCGCCCGCAGCGTCGTGCCGGCGCAAGTGCAAGTGGAAGTGTTCGCCATCGACCGCCAGGGCGGCATCGTTGGCCAGGCAGGTGTGCAATGACCACGCGCATCCTGCTGCTGGGCGGTGTTACTGAAGCCCTCGCCATCGCCCGCCGCCTCGGCC
The DNA here is from genome assembly GCF_000412675.1 of Pseudomonas putida NBRC 14164. NCBI lineage: Bacteria > Pseudomonadati > Pseudomonadota > Gammaproteobacteria > Pseudomonadales > Pseudomonadaceae > Pseudomonas > Pseudomonas putida. Next base: position 5,547,446 of record NC_021505.1, read on the forward strand.
CACAGCATGTTTATAGCCTGGCCGGTATCGGCCGCGTGCCGCAGGACCTGCAATGCCAGGTGCGGGTCGGGGGCTTTGGCGGTGCCGATGGCCTGGCCAGCTACCTGCGCGAGGCGGGCATCACCCTGCTGATTGATGCCACCCATCCCTATGCCGCGCAGATCAGCCGCAATGCCGCCAGCGCCGCACGCAACGCTGGCATCCCGTGCTGGGCCTTGCGCCGCCCGGCCTGGCAGGCGCAAGCGGGGGATGACTGGCGCGAAGTCGAGGACTGGGCGGGGCTGATCGACGCGCTCAAACCGTTCCGCAGGCCGCTGTTTACGCTGGGGCGTGAGCCACTGCAGCACCTGGACGAGATTCCACCGGAGCAGTTCTGGACGCTGCGTGCGCTGGAAGCGTGCCCTGGCAACGAGCGCTGCGAAGTGATTGGCGCGCGCGGGCCATTCCACATTTTGGATGAACGGGCGTTGTTCCAGCGCCGCACTATCGATGTGCTGATCAGCAAGAACAGCGGCAGTGTGGCGACCGAGCCGAAGCTCGAGGTGGCGCGGGAGCTTGGGGTGCCGGTGCTGATCCTCAAGCGCCCGGCGTTGCCGGATGTTGACCGCGCATTCGAATCGCAGGCTGACATGGCAGCAGCACTCGACTTGCATCAACACATCTCGCAAGCACGCTAGGGGCCCCTGTGGGAGTGGGCAAGCCCGCGAACACCGGCCAAGCCGGAGCCATAAACCGAGTCGTCTTCTTCGCGGGCACGCCCGCTCCCACAGAAGACCGTGCCAGGCTTAAAACCTGTATCGGACCATTACCCTACAGCCCTTTCGGATTTTTCTTTCAGGCCCACACGTGGCCCCAGGTCGTACTGCTGCCGTAAACTCAACTCCCCCTCCCCCGGAAGGTTTCACCCATATGGAAATGCAATGGTGGATCTGGCTGGTCTTTGGCATCGCGCTGATCCTGCTCGAACTGGTCCTGCCGACGTTCTTCATCCTCTGGTTCGGCATCGGTGCCGTGCTGGTCTCGCTCATCTCGCTCGCCGCCCCCAGCCTGCAACTGGACATGCAGGTGCTGCTGTGGGTACTGCTGTCGTCTGTCACCACCGCGCTGTGGTTCAAGGTATTCCGGCGCAAGCAGCCAGACGTGCGCTGGACTGCCGACAGCGTGATCGGCGAGGTGGGCTTGCTGACCGCTGGCGTTTCAGAGTTTCAGAAAGGCCGCGTGCGTTTCCAGAAGCCGATTCTTGGCAGCGAAGAATGGATCTGCATTGCCGACAGCGAGATCCCGGTTGGCGAGCGGGTGCGCCTTACCGCCATTGAGGGCAACACTGCCCGTGTCATCCGGGCCTGAATCCGCACTAAAAGGAATTTCGCATCATGACCAGCCTCATCGTTGTCGCCGCCATCGCCCTGTTCGTCCTGATCACCGTGTTCAAGGGGGTACGTATCGTGCCCCAGGGCGAGGAATGGATCGTCGAGCGCCTGGGCCGCTACCACAGCACGCTCAAGCCCGGCCTGAACATCCTCATCCCGTACATGGATGTGGTCGCCTATCGCCTGCCGACCAAGGACATCATCCTCGATGTGCAGCAGCAGGAAATCATCACCCGGGACAACGCCGTGATCGTCGCCAATGCCCTGTGCTTCGCCAAGGTGGTCGACCCGCAGAAAGCCTCCTATGGCGTGCAGAACTTCTCGTTCGCCGTCACCAGCCTGACCATGACTTCGCTGCGCGCCATCGTCGGTGCCATGGACCTGGACGAAGCGCTGTCCAGCCGCGAGCAGATCAAGGCACGCCTGCGCGAGGCGATGTCGGAGCAGACCGAAGACTGGGGCGTGACCGTGCGCTCGGTGGAAATCCAGGACATCAAGCCTTCGGAAAACATGCAACTGGCCATGGAGCGCCAGGCGGCGGCCGAGCGTGAGCGCAAGGCCGATGTAACCCGCGCCGAAGGTGCCAAGCAGGCCGCGATCCTGGAAGCGGAAGCACGCCTGCAGGCGGCCAGGCTGGATGCCGAAGCACAGATCAGCCTGGCCGAGGCCTCGGCGCGGGCGATTTCGCTGGTCAAGGAAGCGGTGGGCAACGAGACCGTGCCGGCGATGTATTTGCTGGGTGAGCGTTATGTCGGGGCCATGGAGAACCTGGCGAGCAGCAACAACGCCAAGGTGGTGGTGCTGCCGGCGGATCTGCAAGAGACCGTACGCGGGCTGATGGGCCGAAACAAGGCTTGAGATTGATTTCACCCTCTTCGCCGGCACGCCCGCTCCCACAGGTACCCCCGCAGCTTTCAAGGTTGTTGGTAATCCTGTGGGAGCGGGCGTGCCCGCGAAGCCGGCGACACCGATTCAACTGCCTGCCTGCGTCACTTCACCGCACCCCGCCATTTTTACCTATACTCCGCCTTACAATAGCCACCACGATTCCTGACCGGATCTCTCCATGCCCCCACGTCGGCACATCGCCTGGATAGCCTGCCTTGCAGTGCTGTTCAACCTGCTGGCCATGCCGCTGGCCTCTGCCGTGCCCAAGGGCCCGGCCGAGCAGCTGCTGTGGGGGGCTTTCTGTTCCAGCATGGCCAACAAGGCCAAGGTCGACGTCCAGGCCCTGGCCAAGATCGACCTCGGCCCGCAAAGCGACGACAGCGCCAGCATGATGAATTGCTGGTGCTGCTCGGGCGCTGCACCACTGCTGGCCCTGCCCGGCTACCCGCCGCAGCTGCACAACCCGCCAACACTGTTTGCCGGCCTGCTGCCGCCCCCCGCCGACTACCAACCCACGCCGCGCCAGCTCTGGCCTGCGTTAAACCCCCGTGCCTCTCCGCTGGCCTGAGTTCATCTCGCTGTCTGCCTGAACCTGAACAGAACGGAGATTCACCATGCTCAAGCACGCCCTCGTCATGGCCGCCCTGCTGCTGCCCGGCGCCTTTGCCAATGCCCACGAATACAGCGTGGGCGACCTGCACATCGCCCACCCCTGGTCGCTGCAGCTGCCGCCCAACGCCCCCAATGTCGCCGCGTATTTCGTGGTGCACAACAATGGCCAGGCCGATGACCGCCTGTTGAGTGTCGACAGCCCCATCAGCGATGACGCGCAACTGCACGAGCACGCCATGAGCGCCAGCGGTGCCATGAAGATGCAGCAAGTACCCAGCGTTGTAGTGCCTGCCGGCAAGGACCTGACCTTCGCCCCCAGCGCCTACCATGTGATGCTGATGCAGCCCAAGGACCGCAGCCTGCTCAGCGACGGCAAGCGCTTCCCGTTGACCCTGCACTTCGAGAAGGCCGGCGACGTCACCGTCGAAGTGGCCGTGCAGAAGCAGGCGCCAACGGACCAGCCGCAAGCCCACGAACACGCGCACTGACACCTGCTGACAGGCACTCGCCATGAGCCTGCCGCGCAACAGCATCAGCCGTACCACCCGCCCTGACCGCAGGCGCGCCGGTGGCGGATGGCTGAGCCTGTTCGCCATGTGGATGATCTTCATCGGCCCGCTGATTTCCCAGTCGATGCCAATGGACCACCACGCCGGTATGAGCATGCCGATGGACATGCCGATGGCGGCTGCCCATCAGCATGGCGGAGACGCCCATCACGGCCACGGCGGCGATGGCCAGCTGCATGTGATGTGGGAAAAGTGCGGTTATTGCAGCCTGTTGTTCAACTGCCCGGCCCTGCCCCAGGCCCTCAGCCCGCTCAGCGCCGGCAGCGTCGTCCCCACCACCCACCTGCTTGCGCCAACGCACCAGGGCCATGCCCGGCAGGCTGTATTCCCCGGTGCGCGCAGCCGCGCCCCACCCTCCTCGATCAGCGTCTGAACCCACATTTTGCGCACGGAGCCAGGAGGCTTCGCGCTAACTCATGACTGATCGACTGGAATCATTATGTCCGGCTGTACCCCTGTTCTTGCCTTGTCCCTGCGTGGGGCCCTCGCCGCCGTGTGCGGCTCGCTGCTCGCGCCCGTGGCCCTGGCCGCCGACCCTGGCCATGAAGGCCATGCGCACGACGCACCCGAGCTGAGCCCGACGGTAATCACCGCCGTGGCCCCGAGCTCGCCGCTGACCGTGGTCACCAACCCGAAAGACCCGCGCCAGCCAGTGCCGGCCAGCGACGGCGCCGACTACCTGAAGACCATCCCCGGCTTCTCGGCGATCCGCGCCGGCGGCACCAACGGTGACCCGGTGTTGCGCGGCATGTTCGGCTCGCGCCTGAATATCCTCACCAATGGCGGCCTGATGCTGGGCGCCTGCCCCAACCGCATGGACGCGCCCACGTCCTATATTTCGCCGGAAACCTACGACCGCCTGACCGTGATCAAAGGCCCGCAAAGCGTGATCTGGGGCCCGGGCGGTTCGGCAGGCACCATTCTTTTCGAACGTGAACCCGAAAAGTTCGGCACCCTCGGCAGCCGGGTAAACGCCAGCCTGCTGGCCGGCTCCAACGGCCGCTTCGACAAGGTGCTGGATGCCGCCGCCGGCAACAGCCAGGCCTACGCCCGCTTCGTCGGCAACCAGTCGCGCTCGGATGACTACCACGACGGCAACAACGACACCGTGCCATCGCGCCGGGAAAAATGGAACGGCGATGTCGCCCTCGGCTGGACGCCCGACCAGGACACTCTGCTGGAGCTGACGGCCGGCAAGGGCGATGGAGAGGCCCGCTATGCCGGGCGCGGCATGGACGGCTCGCAGTTCAAGCGTGAAAGCCTGGGCCTGCGCTTTGAAAAGTCCAACCTTGGCGAGGTGCTCGACAAGGTCGAGGCGCAGGTCTACTACAACTACGCCGACCATGTGATGGACAACTACAGCCTTCGTACCCCATCGGGCAGCGGCATGATGGGCATGCCGATGGTCAGCAACGTCGACCGTCGCACCATGGGGGCACGCATCAAGGCCACCTGGCGCTGGGCCGATGTGCAGCTGATCAGTGGCATCGACGCGCAAACCAACGAACATCGCCAGCGTGGGGGCATGGGCGTAGACGCACACAAGGGCCAGGCCTGGACCAAGGACGCCGACTTCCACAACTACGGTGCCTTCAGCGAACTGACCTGGTACGTCAGCGGTGAAGACCGGCTGATCACCGGTGCCCGCCTGGACCGCGCCTCGGCCCGAGACCTCCGTAAAGGCAGCGCCACAGAAGGTGATAGCCGCGCCGACACCCTGCCCAGCGGTTTCATACGCTATGAGCACGACCTGGCAGCCATCCCGGCCACCACCTATATCGGCCTCGGCCATGCCCAGCGTTTCCCCGATTACTGGGAGCTGTTCTCGCCCAAGCTGGCACCGCCCGGTGCAGCAAATGCCTTTGACGGCATCAAGCCAGAGAAGACCACCCAGCTCGACTTCGGCATCCAGTATCGCACCGAGCGCCTGGAAGCCTGGGCTTCGGGCTATGTCGGGCAAATCCGCGACTACATCCTGTTCGACTACCGCACGGGCATGATGGGCATGAGCACCTCGCAGGCACAGAACATCGACGCCCGCATCATGGGCGGCGAACTGGGTGCCGCCTACCAGCTGACCGAAAACTGGAAGGCCGACGGCACGCTGGCCTACGCTTGGGGCAAGAACAGCAGTGATGGCAAAGCGCTACCGCAAATGCCACCCCTGGAAAGCCGCCTCGGCCTGACCTACAGCCGCGATGTATGGAGCGTCGGTGCACTGTGGCGGCTGGTGGCGGCGCAAAACCGCATTGCCGAGAACCAGGGCAACGTGGTCGGCAAGGACTACGACAAGAGCGCCGGCTTCGGCGTGTTCTCCCTGAACGGCGCCTACAAGGTGAACAAAAACCTCAAGCTCAGCGCAGGGGTCGACAACCTGTTCGACAAAACCTACGCCGAGCACTTGAACCTGGCCGGGAACGCCGGGTTCGGCTACCCGGCTACCGATCCACAGCCGGTCAACGAGCCAGGCAGGACCTTCTGGACCAAGGTCGACTTCAGCTTCTGACAACAACCACGGGCGCAGCCTCGGTTGCGCCCCTCTGCTGGTCAAACAGGAGGTTCCCATGAGAGGAACACGCACCAATTTCTATAACCTGGCCTGGCGTTGGCACTTTTATGCGGGGCTGTTCGTGGCCCCGTTCATGATCCTGTTGGCGATCACCGGGATCATCTACCTGTTCAAGCCGCAGCTCGACCCGCTGCTGTACCGCGACCTGATGGTGGTCGAAGCCGGCCACCACCGACAGGGCGCCGATGCGATGCTGGCGCAAGTGCGCCAGGCTTACCCCAAAGGCCACGTCGGCCAGTACCTGCCGCCCATCAACGCCGAGCGCAGTGCGCAGTTCGTGGTGCATGACAGCGGGCGCGAACTGAACGTGTTCGTCGACCCGTATAGCGGCAAGGTGCTCGGCGAGCAGGACGCCAAGCAGAACCTGCAGGCCATCGCCCGCGCCCTGCATGGCGAGCTGATGGTTGGCACGGTCGGTGACCGCCTGGTGGAGCTGGCCGCAGGCTGGGGCATCGTGCTGGTGGTGTCGGGCCTGTACCTCTGGTGGCCACGCGGGCGCAATGGCGCTGGCGTGCTGTGGCCACGGCTGTCGGCACGCGGCCGGTTGTTCTGGCGCGACCTGCACGCGGTTACCGGCTTCTGGGGCGCGGCCTTGCTGTTGCTGATGCTGGTCAGCGGCATGACCTGGACCGGGCTTTGGGGCAAGCAGTACGCCGATTTGTGGAACCGTTTCCCGGCAGCCATGTGGAACGACGTGCCCAAGTCGGACCAGCAGGCGGGTGAGCTTAATAGTGCCCACCGCCAGACCGTGCCCTGGGCGATGGAAAACACGCCGATGCCGCAGTCCGGCGCACACGCCGAACACGCCGGGCACCACATGATGTCGGACATGCCCGCAGCGCCCCAGGTGAGCGTGCAGCAGGTCGAAGACATCGCCACCTCCCGCCAGGTCGAGCCGGGCTACAGCATTACCCTGCCGACCACGGCTGACGGTGTGTTCACCATTGCCGTGTTCGCCGACGACCCTCGCAACGACGCCACCCTGCATGTCGACCAGTACACCGGCAAGGTCCTGGCCGATGTGCGCTGGCAGGACTACAGCCCGGTCGCCCGCGCCACCGAGCTGGGGGTGATGCTGCATGAGGGCAAGATGTTCGGGGCGTTCAACCAGATCATCATCCTGCTGGTGTGCCTGATGATCCTGCTGGGGTCGGTGAGCGGGCTGGTGATGTGGTGGAAGCGCCGGCCTGAAGGCGGGCTGGGTGTGCCGCCGCTGCGCCATGACCTGCCGCGCTGGAAGGCGGCGGTAGGGGTGATGCTGGTGCTGGGGCTGATGTTCCCGTTGGTGGGCGTATCGATGGTGGTGATGTGGGTGGTGGACAGCCTGGTGGTGCGCCGCCGCCGGGAGCTGGCCAGCGCCTGAGCCCTGCATAACCTGCACTGGCCTCTTCGCGGGCTTGCCCGCTCCCACAGGATCTCTGCCGCCCTCAGGCGTGGCGCGATACCTGTGGGAGCGGGCATGCCCGCGAAGAGGCCGGGGAAGGTCTCGAACTTTTCCTGCGAAAGCACGGCTGCCATCTGAAAATCGTGGCGATCTGTCGCGATCTCGAATTGGAACGCCCGTGTTAGCCTAGCCGGCGACTTTCAAGGGAATGCAGCTTATGACCGCAATTTCACCAAAACCACAAGAAGAGCAGCACCTGCAACGCAACCTGACCAACCGCCACATCCAGCTGATCGCCATCGGCGGCGCGATCGGTACCGGCCTGTTCATGGGGTCGGGCAAGACCATCAGCCTGGCGGGCCCGTCGATCATCTTCGTCTACATGATCATCGGCTTCATGCTGTTCTTCGTCATGCGCGCCATGGGCGAACTGCTGCTGTCGAACCTGAACTACAAATCGTTCATCGACTTCTCGGCCGACCTGCTCGGCCCCTGGGCCGGTTACTTCACCGGCTGGACCTACTGGTTCTGCTGGGTAGTCACCGGTATCGCCGACGTGGTTGCCATCGCCGCCTACACACAGTTCTGGTTCCCCGACCTGCCGCAGTGGATACCGGCGCTGACCTGCGTAGGGCTGCTGCTGTCGCTGAACCTGGTGACGGTAAAAATGTTCGGCGAGATGGAGTTCTGGTTCGCCCTGGTCAAGATCATCGCCATCCTCGGCCTGGTCGCCACCGGCCTGTACATGGTCATCACCGGCTTCACCTCGCCCAGCGGGCGCACTGCACAGCTGGCCAATCTGTGGAATGACGGCGGCATGTTCCCCCATGGGCTGATGGGTTTCTTCGCCGGTTTCCAGATCGCCGTGTTCGCCTTCGTCGGTATCGAGCTGGTGGGCACCACCGCCGCCGAAGCGAAAAACCCGGAGCGCACCCTGCCGCGGGCGATCAACTCGATCCCGATCCGCATCATCGTGTTCTATGTGCTGGCGCTGATCGCGATCATGGCCGTGACACCTTGGCGCGACGTGGTCCCGGGCAAGAGCCCGTTCGTCGAGCTGTTCGTGCTGGCCGGCCTTCCAGCGGCGGCCAGCATCATCAACTTCGTGGTACTGACCTCGGCGGCCTCGTCGGCCAACAGCGGCGTGTTCTCCACCAGCCGCATGCTCTTCGGCCTGAGCCAGGAGGGTGATGCACCCAAGGCGTTCGAGAAGCTTTCGAGCCGCTCGGTGCCGGCTAACGGCCTGTACTTCTCCTGCACCTGCCTGCTGCTCGGTGCAGTGCTGATCTACCTGGTGCCGAACGTGGTCGAGGCGTTCACCCTGGTGACCACGGTTTCGGCGGTGCTGTTCATGTTCGTGTGGACGCTGATTTTGCTGTCGTACCTGAAGTACCGCAAAAACCGTGCGGCGCTGCATCAGGCGTCGAAGTACAAGATGCCGGGCGGGCGCTTCATGTGCTACGTGTGCCTGGTGTTCTTTGCCTTCATCCTGGTGTTGCTGAGCCTGGAGGCGGACACGCGTTCAGCGCTGGTGGTAACGCCGATCTGGTTCGTATTGCTGGCGGTGACCTATCAGTTTGTACGCAGCAGGCGCCATCCGCGTTCGGCTGTGCGCAACGGCTGATAGCCTCGGGGGCTGCTCTGCAGCCCCAATCCTGTGCACATCAATGTCCCAGGCACCAACCTGGACCTCGCAAACGCCCCAACACCTCGCACAACCCCTCTATTACGCCCATTTCGCCACTAGGCACATCCCTTGCAACGCCCCTCCCCGCTTGCCCAACACTCTAAAAAACTCAGCGGAGAGAGCACATGAAGCGTCGCAGTCTGATCAAGGCTTTTACCCTCAGCGCATCGATTGCGGCGATGGGCCTGAGCTGGAGCATCCAGGCCGCCGAGACCATCAAGGTTGGCATCCTGCATTCGCTGTCGGGGACCATGGCCATTTCCGAGACCTCGCTCAAGGACATGGCGCTGATGACCATCGACGAGATCAACGCCAAGGGCGGCGTGAACGGCAAGATGCTCGAACCGGTGGTGGTCGACCCGGCCTCCAACTGGCCGCTGTTCGCTGAAAAGAGCCGCCAACTGCTGACCCAGGACAAGGTCGCGGTGGTGTTCGGCTGCTGGACCTCGGTGTCGCGCAAGTCGGTGCTGCCAGTGTTCGAAGAGCTCAACGGCCTGCTGTTCTACCCGGTGCAGTACGAGGGTGAAGAGATGTCGCCAAACGTGTTCTACACCGGCGCCGCCCCCAACCAGCAGGCCATTCCTGCCGTCGAATACCTGATGAGCGAAGACGGCGGCAGCGCCAAGCGCTTCTTCCTGCTGGGCACCGACTACGTCTACCCGCGCACCACCAACAAGATCCTGCGCGCTTTCCTGCACAGCAAAGGCGTGGCCGACAAGGACATCGAAGAGGTGTACACGCCGTTCGGCCACGCCGATTACCAGACCATCGTTGCCAACATCAAGAAGTTCTCCGCCGGCGGCAAGACGGCGGTGATTTCCACGGTCAACGGCGACTCCAACGTGCCGTTCTACAAAGAACTGGCCAACCAGGGCCTGAAGGCCACCGACGTGCCGGTTGTGGCGTTCTCGGTGGGCGAAGAAGAGCTGCGCGGCATCGACACCAAACCGTTGGTGGGGCACCTGGCAGCGTGGAACTACTTCGAGTCGGTGGATAACCCGGTGAACCAGAAGTTCGTCGCCGACTGGAAGGCCTACGCCAAGGCCAAGGGCCTGCCAGGCGCTGACAAGGCGGTGACCAACGACCCGATGGAAGCCACCTACGTGGGCATCCACATGTGGGCGCAGGCCGCCGAGAAGGCCAAGTCCACCGACGTCGACAAGGTGCGTGAAGCACTGGCCGGGCAGAGCTTCAAGGCACCGTCGGGCTTCACCCTGACCATGGACAAGACCAACCACCACCTGCACAAGCCGGTGATGATCGGCGAGATCCAGGATGACGGGCAGTTCAGTGTGGTGTGGGAAACCGAGCAGCCGCTGCGGGCGCAGCCTTGGAGCCCGTTCATTCCAGGGAATGACAAGCGACCTGACTACGCAGTGAAAGGTAACTGAGTGCACTGGGGCCGCTATGCGGCCCATTCGCGGGCTTGCCCGCTCCCACAGGTCCCCACTGCCCTCTGGACCAGTGAAATACCTGTGGGAGCGGGCAAGCCCGCGAAGAATCCACCACTGTATTCCAGGATTGCCCGCATGCTCAGAATGCTGCTCACCCTGCTTCTGCTACTCCCCATGGCCACCCAGGCCAGCGAGGGCGAATTCTTCCTCACCGCCAAGCCCGCCGAGCAGGCCCGCCTGCTCGAAAGCTGGGCGGCGCAACCCGATGCCGCGCGCCTGTCACTGCTGGACAACCTGCGCCAGGGCCGCATTGCCACTGACGACACCCGCAAGGTGCGCCTGAACAACCGCCTGCGCGGCCTGATCGACAACGCCCTGGCCAGCCACCAGCTGCTCAGCGACAACAGCGAAACGCGCCTGGCCGCCGCCCAGCAACTGCAAAAAAGCGCACAACCCGCGCAAATGGCCTTCCTCGACCGGCGCTTCGCCAGCGAGCCGGATGCTGCCGTGCACGCCGCCATCGGCCTGGCCCTGGCCAACCTGCAACTGGGCGCCAGCGAACCGGCAGTACGCCTGGCAGCCGTGCGCCTGCTGGGCGAAACCGGTGACCCGCTGGCCCGCACCCGCCTTGAAGCGCTGCTGCAACCCGACGCTGAAGCCGACCCGGGCGTGCGCATCGCTGCCGAAACCAGCCTGGCCCAGGTCAAACGCAAGCTGCTGGTGGGCGAACTGCTCGGCCAGGCCTTCAGCGGCCTGTCGCTGGGCTCGATCCTGCTGCTGGCGGCGCTCGGCCTTGCCATCACCTTCGGCCTGCTCGGGGTGATCAACATGGCCCACGGCGAGATGCTGATGCTCGGCGCCTACAGCACCTATATGGTCCAGGTGCTGGTGCAGCGCTACGCCCCGGGTGCCATCGAGTTCTACCCGCTGATTGCCCTGCCCGTGGCCTTCGCTGTGAGTGCCGGGGTCGGCATGGCGCTGGAACGCACCGTGATCCGCCACCTGTACGGCCGCCCGCTGGAAACCCTGCTGGCGACCTGGGGCATCAGCCTGATGCTGATTCAGGCCATCCGCCTGCTGTTTGGCGCGCAGAACGTCGAGGTGAGCAACCCGGCGTGGCTCTCGGGTGGCATTCAGCTGCTGCCCAACCTGGTGCTGCCGTACAACCGCCTGGTCATCATCGGCTTCGCCTTGGCCGTGGTGCTGCTCACCTGGCTGCTGCTCAACCGCACACGGCTTGGCCTGAACGTGCGCGCAGTCACCCAGAACCGCAACATGGCCGCCTGCTGCGGCGTGTCCACCGGGCGCGTCGACATGCTCGCCTTTGGCCTGGGCTCTGGCATCGCCGGCCTCGGCGGCGTGGCCCTGAGCCAGGTCGGCAACGTCGGCCCGGACCTGGGCCAGAGCTACATCATCGACTCATTCCTGGTGGTGGTGCTGGGCGGTGTCGGGCAGCTGGCCGGCAGCCTCTGGGCCGCGTTCGGCCTTGGCATCACCAACAAGCTGCTGGAGCCGCAGATCGGTGCCGTGCTCGGCAAGATCCTCATCCTTGCGTTGATCATTCTGTTCATCCAGAAGCGCCCGCAAGGCCTGTTCGCCCTCAAGGGACGGGTAATCGACTGATGAACCAGCCACTGCTTGTCACCGCTACGCAAAAGGCCGGGCCGCGCCTGACCCTGACCATCGGCGCCCTCGTCGTGCTGCTGTTGCTGGCCCTGCCGCTGTTGTCGCTGCTCCCGGCGGATCACGCGCTTCAGGTATCGGCCTACACCCTTACCCTGGTCGGCAAGATCCTCTGCTACGCCATCGTCGCTCTGGCCCTGGACCTGGTCTGGGGCTATGCCGGCCTGCTGTCGCTGGGGCACGGCCTGTTCTTCGCCCTGGGCGGCTACGCCATGGGCATGTACCTGATGCGCCAGGCGGCCGGTGACGGCCTGCCGGGGTTCATGACTTTCCTGTCATGGACCGAGCTGCCGTGGTACTGGGCCGGTACCCAGCATTTTGCCTGGGCCCTGTGCCTGGTGGTGCTGGCGCCTGGGCTGCTGGCACTGGTGTTTGGCTGGTTCGCCTTCCGCTCGCGGATCAAGGGGGTGTACTTCTCGATCATGACCCAGGCCCTGACCTTCGCTGGCATGTTGCTGTTCTTCCGCAACGAAACCGGCTTCGGCGGTAACAACGGCTTCACCAGCTTTCGCACCATCCTCGGCTTCGACATTGCCGCACAAGGCACCCGCGCGGTGCTGTTCCTGCTCACCGTCGGGCTGCTGCTGGCCAGCCTGTACCTGTGCTGGCGCCTGACCCGCAGCAAGTTCGGCCGCCTGCTCACCGCCGTGCGCGACGCCGAGAACCGCCTGATGTTCTGCGGCTACGACCCACGCGGCTTCAAGTTGCTGGTGTGGGTGCTCAGCGCCGTCCTGTGCGGCCTGGCGGGCGCGCTGTATGTGCCGCAGGTGGGCATCATCAACCCCAGCGAAATGTCGCCGACCAACTCCATCGAAGCCGCCGTGTGGGTGGCCTTGGGCGGGCGCGGCACGCTGATCGGCCCGCTGCTCGGCGCCGGCCTGGTCAATGGCATGAAAAGCTGGTTCACCGTGGCCTTCCCGGAGTTCTGGCTGTTCTTCCTTGGCGCGCTGTTCATCCTCGTCACCCTGTACCTGCCCAAGGGCGTGGTCGGCCTGTTGAAGAAAAGGAGCCAGCCATGAGAGGCGTGCCCCCGGTCCACCCTGAATTCATGCTCGAACCGGTGTTCGACACCCTCGGCGCCAGTCGCGACGCAATCGGCCTGGGCCAAAGCCGCAAGGCCGGCCTCGACACCCGTCACGGCACAGTGCTGAGCCTGGAGGACATCAGCGTCAGCTTCGATGGTTTCAAGGCGCTCAACGGGCTGAACCTGTACATCGGCGTGGGCGAACTGCGCTGCATCATCGGCCCCAACGGCGCCGGCAAGACCACGATGATGGACGTGATCACCGGCAAGACCCGCCCCGACACTGGCAGCGCCTACTTTGGCGACACCCTCGACCTGACCCGCATGAGCGAATACCAGATCGCCCAGGCCGGCATTGGCCGCAAGTTCCAGAAGCCCACGGTGTTCGAGGCACTGACGGTGTTCGAAAACCTGGAGCTGGCGCTGAAGACCGACAAGTCGGTGTGGGCCAGCCTGGCCGCGCGCCTGGGTGGCGAGCAGCGCCAGCGCATCGAAGAAGTGCTGACCACCTTGCGCCTGCTGCCCCTGGCCCAGCGCCAGGCCGGCTTGCTGTCGCACGGGCAGAAGCAGTTTCTGGAAATCGGCATGTTGCTGGTGCAAGAGCCGCAATTGCTGCTGCTGGATGAGCCAGTGGCCGGCATGACCGACGCCGAGACCGAGTTTACCGCCGAGCTGTTCAAGGGCCTGGCTGGCAAGCATTCGCTGATGGTGGTGGAGCATGACATGGGCTTTGTCGGCAGCATTGCCGACCATGTGACCGTGCTGCACCAGGGCAGTGTGCTTGCAGAAGGGTCGCTGGAGCAGGTGCAGGCAGATGAGCGGGTGGTCGAGGTGTATCTGGGCCGCTAGACATTGACGCCTGTAGCGGCCCTATCGCCGGCAAGCCAGCTCCCACAAGCCCGCGAAAGGGCCAGCACAGGCACAGTAACTCTTTCAGGAACACTCACATGCTCAAGATCGACTCCCTGCACCAGTACTACGGCGGCAGCCATATCCTGCGCGGCCTGTCCTTCGAAGCCAAGGTCGGCGAAGTCACCTGCCTGCTGGGCCGCAATGGCGTGGGCAAGACCACCCTGCTGCGCTGCCTGATGGGCCTGGTACCCGCCCGTGACGGCAGCATCGAATGGGAAGGCAAAACCATCACCAGCCTCAAACCGCAGCAACGGGTCCAGGCCGGGATCGCCTATGTACCCCAGGGCCGCGAAATTTTCCCGCGCCTTACCGTCGAGGAAAACCTGCTGATGGGCCTGTCACGCTTCCCGGCCCGTGAAGCCCGCGAAGTCCCTGCCTTCATCTACGAACTGTTCCCGGTGCTGGAGCAAATGAAGCAGCGCCGTGGCGGCGACCTGTCTGGTGGCCAGCAGCAACAGCTGGCCATCGGCCGCGCCCTGGCCAGCCGCCCACGGCTGCTGATTCTCGACGAGCCCACTGAAGGTATCCAGCCCTCGGTGATCAAGGAGATCGGCGCGGTCATCCGCCGCCTGGCCCAGCGTGGCGACATGGCGATCCTGCTGGTGGAGCAGTTCTACGACTTTGCCGAAGAACTGGCCGACCAGTACCTGGTCATGGCCCGTGGCGAGATCGTGCAACATGGCCGCGGCGAAAACATGCAAGCCGAAGGTGTGCGCGGGCTGGTAACCATTTAATCTGCGAGCAACGACCCTGCGAGACGCTGTCATGAGTTACGAAATCCGCGACGCCCTGCCCACCGACGTGCCGGGCATCCTCGACATCTACAACGACGCGGTGCGCAACACCACGGCGATCTGGAACGAAACGCCGGTTGACCTCGGTAACCGTCAGGCCTGGTTTGAAGCGCGGGCGCAGCAGGGGTATCCCATTCTGGTGGCAGTGGATGAGACGGGTGTACTGGGGTATGCCTCGTTTGGCGACTGGCGGCCGTTTGAAGGGTTTCGTAACACCGTTGAGCACTCGGTGTATATCCGCGCAGACCAGCGTGGCAAAGGGCTGGGGCCGGTGTTGATGGCAGCGCTGGTGGAGCGTGCGCGCGGGTGTGGCAAGCATGTGATGGTGGCGGCCATCGAGAGTGGCAATGCGGCGTCGGTGTGCCTGCATGAGCGGCTGGGCTTCGTGGTGACCGGGCAGATGCCGCAGGTGGGGGTGAAGTTTGGCCGCTGGCTGGACCTGACCTTCATGCAGCTGGTGCTGAACCCCGGAGCCGAACCCAACTGAGCACTTAGGCCTGACGCGACCCCTGTAGGAGCGGCCTTGTGCCGCTGCTACAGGGGACGATGCAGCGTTTACATCTGGGTAAACCTGCCCAGCCGCTGGCGCAGCATGGTGTTCTCGCTGCGCAACTGCTGCACTTCCTGCAACAGCTCCAGCGCCAGCGCCACCCCTTCCCACTCCAGTTCCAGCTCCTGGTGCAGCTTCGCCGCGCGCTTGGCCACCAACGGCGCCTGATCGTCGAACAACCAGTCCTCAGGCGTTCGCCCGGAGGGTTCGACAATGCCGTGTTCGACGATCTCGATCACGCAGTCTGCCGTGACATCGGCTTCCTGACACAAGGTACGCATGTCCAGTTGAACGATCAGGGTGCTGCTCATGATCACTTACTCCATTGTGTCCTCGGGTTGAACGCCGCTTTCTCGGAAAGCTTGGTCCACAGTTCGCGGGCAGCCTCGTCGGAGGTCGGCGGCATGACCACTTTCAGTTGCGCATAAAGGTTGCCGCGCTCACCGCTCTTGTTCGCCAGGCCCTTGCCCGGTACACGCAGGCGCTGGCCGCTCTGGCTGTCGGGGCGGATGGTCAGGTTGATCTTGCCTTCCAGGGTCGGCACCGCAACCTTGGTGCCCAGCGCCGCCTCCCACGGTGCCAGCGGCACAGTGATGATCAGGTCATGTCCTTCGACATCGAACAGCGGGTGCGGTGCCATGCGGATGGTCAGGAACAGGTCACCATTGGCCCCACCACCGCTGCCCGGCGCGCCCTGGCCCTTGAGGCGGATACGCTCACCGTCGGTCACACCGGCCGGGATCTTCACGTTCAGGGTCTTGGTGGTGAAGCCGGTGCGTTGGCCCAAGGCATTGGTTTGCGGCACCTGGAAGCTGATCTGCTTGGACTCCTTGCTCAGGGTCTCTTCAAGGAACACAGCCAGTTCAAGCTCCACATCCTGCCCTCGCCTGCCGGCACTGCGTTGCTGCTGCCGGGCACCACCGAAGGGGTTGCCACCCCGCCCACCGAAGACCGAACTGAAGAAGTCGGAGAAGTCGCCGCCCTCGAAGCCGCCGCCACCGCCACGGCTCTCCCAGCCCGGTGGTGCCTGGAACGGCCGGCCATGTTGGCCGCCGTACTTGCGAATTTCGTCGAACTCGGCACGTTTTTGCGCGTCGCCCAGCACTTCGTAGGCCTCGTTGGCCTCCTTGAACTTGTCCTCGGCGTCGCGCTCCTTGCTGACATCGGGGTGATACTTGCGCGCAAGCTTGCGGTACGCGGCCTTGATCGCCTTCTCGTCCGCCGTGGGCTCTACGCCGAGTATCTTGTAATAGTCTTTGAAGTCCATCTGTGGATCACCAATGTGAATGTGCGTGTTGCAACAGAAGATAGGGGTCAAGCATAGCCTTTCAAGACCGCCTTGGGTTTGCGCCATGGCAGACGACTGGTCTTGATTCTGTAGCCAAGTGGCATAAACTGCGCGGCCGTTTTCCTTCCGGAAGCTGATTTCCCATGTCTGACGTATCCCCGGCCCGCGCCCTGGGCATCGACTTTGGCACCTCCAACTCCACGGTCGGCTGGCACCGCCCTGGCGTGGAGTCGCTGATTGCCCTGGAAGACGGCAAGATCACCTTGCCCTCGGTGGTGTTCTTCAATATCGAAGAGCGGCGCCCGGTGTATGGCCGCCTGGCACTGCACGAATACCTGGAAGGCTACGAAGGCCGCCTGATGCGCTCGCTGAAGAGCCTGCTGGGCTCCAAGCTGATCAAGCACGACACCAGCGTGCTGGGCAGTGCCCTGCCGTTCAAGGACCTGCTGGGCATGTTCATCGGTGAGCTGAAAAAGCGCGCCGAAACCGCCGCTGGCCGCGAATTCGACCAGGTGGTGCTGGGCCGCCCGGTGTTCTTCGTCGACGAAGACCCGGCTGCCGACCAGGAGGCCGAGGACACCCTGGCCGACGTGGCGCGCAAGATCGGCTTCAAGGATGTGTCGTTCCAGTACGAGCCGATTGCCGCGGCCTTCGACTACGAGTCGGGCATCAGCCGTGAAGAACTGGTGCTGATCGTCGACATCGGTGGTGGTACTTCGGACTTCACGTTGATCCGCCTGTCGCCCGAGCGCCACCTGATCGCCGAGCGCCAAAGCGACATTCTCGCGACCGGCGGCGTGCACATCGGCGGTACCGACTTCGACAAGCAGCTGAGCCTGCAAGGCGTGATGCCGCTGTTCGGCTACGGCAGCCGCATGAAAAGCGGCGCGCTGATGCCCACCAGCTACCACCTTAACCTGGCCACCTGGCACACCATCAACGCCCTGTACTCGCAGAAGTCGCAGCTGGCGCTGGGCAGCATGCGCTATGACATCGAGGACAGTTTTGGCATCGACCGCCTGTTCAAGCTGATCGAGCAGCGCGCCGGGCACTGGCTGGCGATGGAAGTGGAGGCCAGCAAGATCGAGCTGACCGAGCAAGACAGCCGCCACATCGACCTGCGCCGTGTCGAGCCCGAACTGACCGCAGCGCTGACCCGTGCGCTGTTCGAAGAGGCGATCGAAGGCCTGCTGGAGCGCGTGCGCGGCAGTGTGACCGAGCTGCTGGCCAAGGCTGGCGTGAGCGAAAGCCAGGTTGACACCGTGTTCTTCACGGGCGGTTCCAGCGGCATTCCGGCGCTGCGCAACAGTGTGTCGGCGATGTTGCCGAATGCGCGGCATGTGGAAGGCAACATCTTTGGCAGCATTGGTAGCGGCCTGGCCATCGAAGCCCGCAAGCGTTACGGCGCAGCCTGATTCATCTCTATGGCCTGGACTGGCCTCTTCGCGGGTAAACCCGCTCCCACAGGGATCGCACAGTACTTGAGACTTGTGCAGTACCTGTGGGAGCGGGTTTACCCGCGAAGAGGCCGCTACAGGCTAATGAAGAATCAGACCAGCTCTTCGCGCTTCAGCTCGCTCTTGAGGTAGGCATAGTAGATCGGCCCCGCCACCACCCCCGGCAGCCCGAATGCCGCCTCGAACACCAGCATCGCCAGCAGCAGTTCCCAGGCCTTGGCACTGATCTGCCCGCCAACGATCCGCGCGTTGAGGAAGTACTCGACCTTGTGGATGACGATCAGGTAACCCAGCGCTGCCGCCGCCACCCAGATCGACAGCGACAGGCCGACAATGGTGATCAGGGTGTTGGACATCAGGTTGCCGATCACCGGCAGCAAGCCCAGCAGGAAGGTCAGCACGATCAGCGTCTTGGTCAGCGGCAGGTGCACGCCGAACAGCGGCATCACCACCGCGAGGAAGATGCCGGTAAAGGCCGTGTTGAGCAGCGAGATCTTGATTTGCGCGAACACGATGTTGCGAAACGCCTTCACCAGCAGGTTCAACCGTTCGAACAGCGCTGCCGCCAGCGGCTTGCGCCGGGAAACATCGGGGATGCGCTGCAAGGCGATGATCGCGCCGAGGATCATGCCGATCAGCAGCGTCACGAACATGTGCGCCATGCCCTTGCCCACCAGTTGCAGGTCGCTCAGGTGGCTCTTGATCCAGTCACCGATGGCCACCTTGAACTCAGCGGCACTGGCGGGCAGGTAGCCCTCGATGAAGGGCGGCAGCTGACCGCGGGCACGCTCCACCAGGGCCATGAACTTGTCCAGCGAGGCGCCGGGGTTTTCCGCCTCGTGCAACAAAAAGCTGAAGGCACCGGCAATCAACAGCGTCAAGGTAATGACCACCAGCGTACCGAGCAGCGCTACGGCCAGCCAGCGCGCGCGTTGGCCGGCCAGTAGCGGTTGCAGGCGCGGGGTCAGCATGTTGACCAGTTCGAACACCAGCAGGCCGGCCAGCAGGCTGGGCAACAACTTCAGGGGCAAAGCCAGCAGCAGGCCCGCCATGACGATGATCAGGCTGGCCAGAGTGATCTGACGGGGGGTAAAGGTCATACAGCCTCGACGGCAGACAGCGGGAATGCCCGCAGTCTGCCAGCCTTGGCGGCGCAGGCATAGGCGCAGGTCATTTCTTCTTCAGGCAGTCGCTCATGTACGCCTTGCGCTCGTCACCCTTCAGGGCTTTGGTGGTGGCGTCGGCGTTGCAGGTCTTCATCTTCTCCTGCTGGGTTTGTGGCACGTCCTTCTTCAGGCAGGTGCTCATGAAGGCTTTGCGTTCATCGCCCTTCAGGGCTTTGGTGGTGGCGTCGGCGTTGCAGGTTTTCATTTTTTCCTGCTGCGCGGTATTGGCCGCGAAGCCTTGGGCGCTGAACAACACCGCCAACGCCAGCAATGGAATTTGCAGCACTTTCATGGAGTGGTCTCCTTGGCTCCGTGCCCGACGCACGGGGGTCGAGCTGAGTGTAGCCAAGAATTTCAGCGCCCCGCCCGTGCCTGCCGACGGTACTGCTCGGGGGTGCACTGGGCCTGGCGCTGGAACATGGCGATGAACGCCGACGCGCTGCTGTAGCCAAGGTCGAAAGCAATGGCCTGAATCGGCAGGCCAGCCTCCAGCGCTTCGATGGCCCGCAGAAAACGCAGGCGCAGGCGCCATTCGCCAAAACTGATGCCCAGTTCGCGCAAGAACTGGCGGGCCAGGGTGCGTTCGCTGACATGCACACGGGCGGCCCAATCGGCCAGCGGGCGATTGTCACCGGGCTCGGCACCAAGGCCGTCGAGTACCTGGCGCAGGCCATCGCTGTGGGCAAACGGCAGGTAGCAGGCCTGGGTGGGCGCCAGCAGCAACTGGTCGAGCAGTACCTGTACCAGGCGCTGGTCGCGCTCGTCCTCGGCTACCTTCAGGTCACGCCGGGCGAAGTCGCCAAGGATGGCCTTGAGGATATCGCTGATCATCAGGCTGCACGGTTGCTGCGGCAGGGCTGTGCACAGGCTGCGGTCGAGATAGATGGAGCGGTAGACGATGGCCTGCGGGTTGTAGCAGCCATGCGCGGTGTCGGGCGGTACCCAAACGGCGTATTGCGGCGGCGACAGGAAACGCTGGCCGGCCACATCCAGGTGCATCACGCCGTGAGCGGAGTAGTTGAGCTGGCCCCAGGCGTGGCAGTGCACGGCGCTGTGGGTGTCGGCAACGAACTCGTCGTGGCGGAAGTACACCGGGGCCGGCAGTTGGGTGAACTGGGGGATATCGAGGAGTTTGCGCGGCATGCTGTCTGCTTTGCGGGGTGGGTTGTCTGGATAGGAGTATAGGCTTGTGGGCAGACACTCGATAATACAGGCCTATCGAGGGCCTGCCTTGCAGGCCTTCGCGGGCTTGCCCGCTCCCACAAGAACTGCGCCAGCCTCAAGGCCTTTGATATCCCTGTGGGAGCGGGCAAGCCCGCGAAGGGCTGCAAGGCAGCCCCAATCCAGGCCCCAATGAGTAACCCGCTACATGAATTACCTGTTCCCCCTCACCGCCATCCTCATCTGGGCCGGCAACACCGTGGTCACCAAGATGTCCGCTGGCGCCATCCACCCTGCCGAAATCGGCTTCTACCGCTGGCTGCTGGCCGGCTTGCTGTTCACGCCGTTCCTGTTGCCCGCCGTGTGGCGCAACCGCGCAGCCATTCGCCCGCACCTGGGCAAAGTGTTCGTGCTGGGCGTGCTGGGCATGGCGATGTACCAGAGCCTGGCCTACTTCGCCGCCGGCATCACCAGCGCCACCAACATGGGCATCATCCTCTCGCTGATGCCGCTGATGTCGCTGGCGCTGTCCATCGCCTGGCTGGGCCAGCGCCTGAGCTACGGCGCCCTGCTGGGCGCGGTGGTGTCATTTTTCGGCGTGCTGGAAGTGGTCAGTGCCGGCCACCCCGCCAGCCTGCTGGAACAGGGCCTGAACGGCGGCGACCTGTTGATGCTGGTGGCCACCCTGGCCTACGCGCTGTACAGCTTCCTGCTGAAGAAATGGCAGTTGCGCCTGCCACCGCTGCAGTTGCTGTACTTGCAGGTGCTGGTGGCAATCGTGGTGCTGCTGCCGCTGTACCTGCTGTCGGAAAAGACGGGCCTGCACAGCCATAACATCGGCCTGGTGCTGTACGCCTGCGTGCTGGCTTCGATGATCGCGCCGCTGCTGTGGATGCAGGCCGTGCACCGCCTGGGCCCAAGCCGCACCACGCTGTTTTTCAACCTGCTGCCGCTGGTCACCGCACTGATCGCCGCCGTGGTGCTGGACGAGCAACTGGCCAGTTACCACTTGGTCGGCGGCGTGCTCACCCTGGTCGGTGTGGTGCTGGCTGAGCGCTGGACCACGCCGATACGCCGCTAAAGCCCGGCTGCCTTGAGCCGGGCTGCGTGCTCGGTGAACAGCCGCACCGGCTCGGCGCCCTTGCCCACGGCGCCGAGCGACTGGTTGACGATATCCAGGTGATCAAGTGGATAGTCATCGCCGATCACCTGCCCCAGGTGCGAACTGAAACGCCCGACCATGCCGTCGCACTGGCCCTTTTCCTTGACGAAGCTGCGCGCGAACAGGCGGCAGAAGCGGTTGCTGCCGTCAAAGCGGTTGCGTCCCTGGTCAGTCAACCCGGGCTGCAACGTGCCGGACCACGAGTAGTAGCGCACGCCATTGACCTCATAGGCCCCTTCCCCGCCCCAGGTGTTCGGCAGGCCCTGTGGATAAGCCTGGTTGAACAGCGCGACCCCGGCGCTGGTCAGTGCCTGGTGCGAGGCATGCACATCAACCGGCAGCGGGTCGCGGCGCCAGCCGGTTTCCAGCCACACCAGCAACACGGCAAAGCCATGCAGCACGGCCTTCAGGATACGCCCCTGGGGTGAATGGCCCGGTGCCGTGCGCTCAAGGTGGTCGGCCAGTTCCGAGCCGTGATTGGGGCCGGCCACCGAGGTGACCGAAGCCACCCGACCAGGCCGCTTGGCCGCTGCGTAACGGGCGCTCAGTGCACCCTGGCTGTGGCCGATGAGGTTGACCTTGTCGGCGCCGGTGCGCTGGCAGATGTCTTCGATGATCGCCAGCAACTGCTCGCCGCGCACCTCGCTGGAATGCAGCGGCGAAACCTGCACCGGGAACACCTGCGCCCCGCCCTTGCGCAGGGCAGGCACGATGCCGAACCAGTAGGGGTAGAGCACTAGCCGGACAAACCCGAGCATGCCCGGCACCAGCACCAACGGGTATCGCGTGGCCAATTCCTGCTGCATTGCCCCAGCCCCTTTCCGTGGACGACCGGCCAACACTACAGCGCCAATCATGACCATCGCAATCGAACTCCCGGCGCGCGCTGTGGTTCCAAACCACACAGACCCTTTGCAAGGAGCGGGACCATGTACAAGCAGACCCTGGCAATCCTTCTGGCAAGCGCCACCCTGGCCGCCTGCGGCAGCCGCCCGGAAAACCCGGTGGACTACGTCACCTACCGCGACGAACCGCTGGTCAAACAGGTGGAGCACGGCATGACCATGCAGAAGGTCATCGCCATCGGCGGCAGCCCGTCGAACGTGATCGACCTGCCGCACGGGGGTACCTGCAACGACTACATCCTCAACCGTGACGGCAAGCAACAGCCCTACTACGTGCGCTTCGATGCCACCGGCCACGTCGATGCCAAAGGGTTCAAGACCTGTAAACAACGCCAAGAGGACAGCGACGCCGTCCCCGGCGCGTAAGCCTGCGTCACCACCCTGACCCTGATCCGCCTGGAGATAAACATGAGCAACGTTGAACTGACCGATGTGAAAACCCTGCGCGAACGTGCCCGCCAGCATGTGGAGCAAGGCGCGGTGACCGAGGGTTACCACGCCGACCGTCAGGAAATCCTGCGCCTGCTGAATGAATCGCTGGCCACCGAGCTGGTGTGCGTGCTGCGCTACAAGCGCCACTACTTCATGGCCAGTGGCATCAAGGCCAGCGCGGCTGCCGAGGAGTTTCTGGAGCATGCAAACCAGGAAGCCGAACATGCCGACAAGCTGGCCGAGCGCATCGTGCAGCTGGGCGGGGAGCCGGATTTCAACCCCGATAACCTGACAAAAAACTCCCATGCCCAATACGTGGCGGGTAATTCGTTGAAGGAGATGGTGCTGGAAGACCTGGTCGCTGAGCGGATTGCCATTGATAGCTACCGCGAGATCATCCAGTACATCGGCGACAAGGACCCGACCACCCGACGCATCTTCGAAGACATCCTAGCCCAGGAAGAAGAGCACGCGGACGACATGTCCGACCTGCTGCAAGGGCTGTAATCGCAAGGGCTGCCTTGCAGCCCGTTCGCGGCACAAGGCCGCTCCTACAGGGGAAAGCGATCCCTTGCAGGAGCGGCCTTGTGCCGCGAATGGGCCGCAGCGCGGCCCCCATCATTTCTTGCCTTTCACTGCAGCCGGCGCCTTGCCAGCCTTCATCTGCTGCAACAGCGGCGTGCACTGGTTGGGATCATCCCCGCTGCTGGGCGCAATCAGCGCCAGCAACCCCGCCGCCGGCCCGGCCACCACACCTAGCGCCACCATTCCCGCCCCGCGCAGTGCCAGCGGCAACGCCTGCACGCCGGCATTGGGCTTGGCAAACGGCCCACGCACATACAGCGGCGAACGCAGCGAGAACAGACGCAGCCCTTTCGATTCCGGAGTGATCTTCAAGTCCAGCTGCTCGCTGGCGAAGTTGGCGGTGCCGTTGATGTAGATGATCGCGTTCTCAGTGTCGAAGATGAACAGCCGCGTAGTCGCCAGGCCGTCTTTGAGCCCGACATCGGCCGCTGCGCAATTGATCTTCACATCCTCATCACCAAACAGCTTGCCGACCACATAGTTGCCCACGTTCAAGCCGGCGATCTCCATCAGGCTGCGGCTGATCGCGCCATCGTTGATCAGCATGCGCAGGTCGCCATTGGCCGTCCCCAGCAAGGCCGCCACCGAATTGCCGCGACCGCTGATGTCGGCATCGCCGTTCAGCTCGCCAAAGCTGGTCTGCATCGGCGCGAAACTGGGGAACAGCTGCTTGAGCTTAAAGCCCCGGGCAGTCAACTGGGCGCGGCCC
Source organism: Pseudomonas putida NBRC 14164 (assembly GCF_000412675.1). Lineage (NCBI taxonomy): Bacteria > Pseudomonadati > Pseudomonadota > Gammaproteobacteria > Pseudomonadales > Pseudomonadaceae > Pseudomonas > Pseudomonas putida. The sequence goes on from NC_021505.1 coordinate 5,571,747, forward strand.
TGCAAAGGCACGCTGCGACCGTCCAGGCGGATTTTGGAGGCCAGGTTGCCGCCTGCCACGCCAAACCGCAGGGGCTCCAGGCGCAGCAGGCCGTCTTCAAGCATCACGTGGGCCGAAAGGTCGTTGAACGGCAGTTGCGTGCTGTGCACGATGCGCTTGCCGGCAAAGGTGACGTCGGCGTCCATCGCGCGCCAGCGCTCTGTGCGGAATTCTTCAACCGGCAGCACCTTGCCCGTTGGCTGCTTGCTGGCACCACCACGGGCCTTCTGCTCGGCGTTGGAGTCGGCGCCGATAAGTGGCGCTAGGTCCTTGAACAGCAACTGGTTGGACACCAGGTTGCCGGACAGCTTGGGCCGTGGCTGGCTGGCGACAAAAGCCAGGTCACCGTGGATGTCGCTGTCACCGATCTTGCCGTTGAAGCCCTGGTAGTTGAACGTCGCGCCTTGCGGCGCATGCAGGTTGGCGCTGAGACGACCGTCGGTCGAGTAGGCCGGGGTGTCTGGCAGGGTTACCCCAGTCAATGGGTAGAGGTTGCCCAGGCTGGCACCGGACAGGCGCAGGCGCAGGTCGAGCGCGCCGAGGTTGCGCGGGTCGGTCAGGGTGCCGGCGAGCACTACATGGGTGTCGGCGATGCGCACGTCGGCTTGCAGCGGAAAAGGCTGGCTGGCGTCCTGCAGGGCCAGCAGGCCGCCGATCTTGCCGGTGCCGGACACCGGCTGACCTTTGTAGCGGCCTTGGGCCTTGAGCCCGAAGGCGTAGTCCTGTGCACCGCCGGCCTTCTCGGCGCTGGCCTTGCCGACAATGTCGCTGAACGGGATCGGCTTGCCCAGCGGGTCGATCTGCACCTTCATGCTGGTTTTCAGGGTCTGGTCGTCGAAGCTGACATTCCCCTGGTCGAAACCGATCGCACCGATATCCAGCTGCCATTTGGACGGTTCTGCGTTTTCATCCTTGGGGCCGAAGTCGAACGTCCAGTTGGCACGGCCATCGGCCAGGCGAGTGAGGCTGGCAGTGGGCTTGGTCAGGTCGATGCGCGGGATGCTGATCTGCTGGAACAGCAGCGGCAACGGCGCCAGGCGGAACTCCACGCGCTCCAGGCCGACCATCTTCGGCTCCTTGAGCCAGTCCGGGTTGCCCAGGGTCAGGTCCTCGGCGGTGAAATGCGGCCATGGTACCCAGGCACGCCAGCCGCCCTCTTCAGGCTCAGTCCGCCAGTGAAGGGCCAGGTTGCCGTTGATTGCGAAGGGCCGGTGCAGGGCCTCGGAAACCTTTTCGTTGAGCAGGGGTTTTACGCGGTTCCAGTCGAAGGTAGCGATCACCACCACCAGAATCGCCAGCAGGGTGAGCAGGGTGGCGAGGGTCCAGACGAGGATTCTGGCGGGACGCGTCATTGCGTGATTCTCCTTGCGGCATGGCACAAAACGGGTGCAGCGATGGCAGTCAATATGTCGGACTGTGGAAAACCCGTGGGGTTTTATCGAGAGCGCCATGATAGCGAAGTTTTCCTGGCCTTTTGCTCAGCAATACGTCGCGCCAAGCGATGCCTGCTACCCGGCAACAGCCCAACCAAATCGTCATCAGCCGACCTGTATGGCGCTGCCTAGAGCGCTTGCAAACCTCTATCAATGCGGTCGATTGTTACCATTACCCGTATGAACTTCTCTCTGGCGTTACCGAGCGTAGCATTGGCTCCGTACCCACTTTCCAGCCCCCGAGAGGAGCACCGAAATCATGAAACGCCACCTGCTGACCCTGACCCTGTCCATCCTGGCTGCCAACGCTTTTGCCCTGCCAGCCGACGAACAACACCTGACCGCCGAATCCCGCTCCAGCGCTGCCGAAATCGCCCAGCCGCTGAAAACCGTTGCCGAAGGGGGTTCTGACCGCCTGATCGAACGCAGTGGGCGTGTTGCCGAAGGTGGCTCGGATCGCCTGATCGAACGCACTGGCCGCGTCGCTGAGGGTGGCTCGGATCGCCTGATCGAACGCAGTGGCCGCGTCGCTGAGGGTGGCTCGGATCGCCTGATCGAGCGCAGTGGCCGCGTCGCTGAAGGTGGCTCGGATCGCCTGATCGAACGCAGTGGCCGCGTCGCTGAAGGTGGCTCGGATCGCCTGGTTGAACTCAGCCGTGTGAGCTGATCACCATGGCCGAAAAGAACAACCTGAGTCACACCGCTTGCTCCCCTCCAGGCCCGGTCCATTGACCGGGCTTTGTTTTTTTATCTAGAGTGCCCAGCCTTACCGCCACAGAAGCCCGCACCATGCTGCCGCGCGCCGAACAGAAACTACAGACCCGCCAGGCCCTGCTCGATGCCGCCTGCCTGCTGATGGAGAGTGGCCGTGGTTTCGGCAGTATCAGCCTGCGTGAAGTGGCGAAGACGGCCGGCATCGTGCCTACCGGCTTCTACCGGCATTTTCCCGACATGGACGCCCTCGGCCTGGCCCTGGTGGCCGAAATCGACACCACCTTCCGCCAGACCATCCGCCTGGTGCGCCAGAACGAATTCGAACTGGGCGGTATCACAGACGCGTCGGTGCGCATTTTCCTCGACGTGGTGGCTGCTCACCGCGCGCAGTTCCTGTTTCTGGCCCGCGAGCAATACGGTGGCTCACAGGCCGTGCGCCAGGCCATTGCCCGCCTGCGCCAGGACATCAGCGACGATCTGGCCACCGACCTGGCGCGCATGAAGCGCTGGCAGCACCTGGACAACGCCGCGCTCGCGGTGATGGCCGACCTGGTGGTGAAGACCGTGTTCGCGACCCTGCCCGAGCTTATCGACAGCCCCGAATCGGGTTATCCACAGGCGCTGACGGCGCAGGAAAAGATCACCCAGCAATTACGCTTCATCTTCGTCGGGGCACGGCATTGGCAAGGGCTCGGCAACCCAGGCTGATGGGTAGCCTGTGCCGGCCCCTTCGCGGGCTTGCCCGCTCCCACAGGTAACCCAAATTGCTCGGGCCTGTGGTGATCCTGTGGGAGCGGGCAAGCCCGCGAAGGGGCCGGCACAGGCTACCGAAAACCCCAGTTCTGCTACCATGGCGCCCTGCCCGACAGCGACGAGCGCCGAAATGTCCGACCCCCGCCCCACCCTGCCTGAACTGGCCCGCTTCAACCAGCACTTCGCCGAATGCATCGTGCCGTTGTGGCAAGGCCCGGGCTGGAATGCCGACCTGGCCCTGCCCTACGAGGCGCTGGACGCCAAGCACCAGCCGTTGCCGGCGCAGCGCTACCGGGCCATGGCCTGCGCACGCCAGTTGTACCTGTTCAGCAGCCGTATCGGGCAACCGGGCGCTGCCGAGCGCGCGGCGGCGTTGTTCCGATCGCTGCAAAAGCACTTCCACGATGCCGAGCACGGTGGCTGGTTCTACAGCATCGATGCCCAAGGCAAGCCGCTGGACCGTCGCAAGGACCTGTACACCCACGCGTTCATCGTCTTTGCCTGCGCGCACTACTGGGGCAAGGTGCGCGAAAGCCTGGTGGAATCAACCCTGAACGCTGCGCTGGGCATCATCGACCAGCAATTCGCCCGTGACGACGGCCTGTACGAGGCCAGCCTGGGCGAAGACTGGGCTGACCTGGGCAGCGGCCCGCTGCAGAACCCACAGATGCACTTGGCCGAGGCGTTCCTGCAGGTGCTGGCGGTGCGCGCTGATGAACATACCCAGCAGTCGCTGCTGCAGTTGTGTGAAGCGCTGCAGGCGCACTTCGTCGAACCGGCCCATGGCCTGATGCTGGAAAAGCCACGCGGGGCTGTGGATAACTGGTTCGAGCCGGGGCACCAGTTCGAATGGTTCTACCTGCTGCACACCTCACCGCTGCTGCGTGACACGCCGCTGCATGCGTCCATCGACCGGGCTTTCGGCTTTGCCGAACAGTATGGGGTGAAAGAGGGAGCAGTACTGGCGATGCTGGATGTGGATGGGCGGGTGCTGGATGCCACGCAACGCATCTGGGCCCAGGCGGAGTACCTGCGGGCGCTGGTATTACGCGCTGGGAGTGAGGCGAAGCTGGTTGACCAGCTGCAGGCGCTGCAAGCGCGGTTCCTGCGCGAAGCGGGCTGGTATGAGTGCCGGGATGGTGAGGGCAATGTCAGCCGGCATGATATGCCATCGACTACGCCCTACCATCTGGCGACTTGCCTGAAAGGGTTGCAGCGCCTGAGCTGACGCTTTCGCAGCACAAGGCTGCTCCTACAGGGGTAGCGGTGCGTCTGAAACCTGCGCAATGCCTGTAGGAGCAGCCTTGTGCTGCGAATGGGCCGCAAAGCGGCCCCGCTTTGTTGATCAGCCCTTGGCCGAACGGTCGATGGAGAACCCTGCCCAATCCTGGCTCACCGGCATCAGCTCCAGGCTGTTGATGTTGATGTGCGCCGGCTGGTTGAGGATCCAGAAGATGGTCTCGGCAATGTCCTGCGGCTGGATCGGCTCGGCACCCGCGTAAGTGGCGTCGTACTTGGCCTGGTCACCGCCGAAGCGCACCAGCGAGAACTCGCTCTCGCACAGGCCCGGCTCGATGTTGCTCACGCGCACACCAGTGCCGCGCAGGTCGCAGCGCAGGCTCAACGAGAACTGGCCGACGAAGGCCTTGGTGCCGCCGTACACATTGCTGCCCGGATACGGGTAGTTGCCCGCCACAGAACCTACGTTGAGGATCGACGCGCCGCGACCGTGGGCGATCAGGCGTGGCAGCAGCAGGCGGGTGGTGTACATCAGGCCCTTGATGTTGGTGTCGACCATGGTTTCCCAGTCGTCGAGGCTGCAGTTCTGCGCCGCATCCACACCCAGTGCCAGGCCGGCGTTGTTGACCAGGCCGCGAATCTTCTCGAACCCGGCCGGCAAGCTGGCGATGGCCTGCTCCATGGCCTTGCGGTCACGCACGTCGAGCACCAGGCCGTGGACCTCGGTCTTGGCCGACAGCTCTGCGCACAGGGCATCCAGGCGCTCCTTGCGGCGGCCAGTGAGCACCAGCTTCCAGCCAGCTTCGGCAAAGCGGCGGGCGGTGGCCTCGCCGAAACCGGAAGTGGCGCCAGTGATGAATACGGTGGACGTCATGCTCTGTTCCTCACGGTAGGTTGTCATCGGCAGCTTTGCAGCATGCCCGCGCCGCGCGCGGGCAGCAAGCCGTTCAGGGCGCTGTACATTTTTTGTACATGTCCGGCAAACCCTTGCGGCAGAAGGCTCGGCGCCAGCTATGCGCATGTTATCCACAAGGCTTTCCCCACGGATTGGGGGCAACTCGTCCACAGTGCGGAACCCTTTCAGCGTTGGGTGGTCGGTGGATATCTTTTCGTTGAGGATGCAAAGCTTTCAAGCATGCAGCCTGCAGCAGTCTGTCCAAGGTTTCCCCACAGAGTTATCCACAGCTTTGACATTGATTTCCAGGTGCTTTCGGGTCTGTGAAAAACCCTGAAAAGTCACCCACAGGAACGATGTGATCAAAAAATGATCGCATCGCTGCAGGGTTTGGTATCAAAGGGCTGTAGCGAGATGCCACCATGTTTTCCACAGGCGGTTCCACATTATCCGTGGACAAGATCAAGCCTGTGGAAACAAGGGCTTGCGAGGGAGTGTTGGTGTGTATAGAGAACAAGGCGCGGCAAGTTGTCCACATGGGAATGGGGCTGCTTGGCAGCCCCGGATGTAACTCAGTGCCCGCCAAGATAGGCGTTGCGCACTTCCTCGTTGACCAGCAGCTCCTGCCCGGTGCCGGTCATGCGAATCTCCCCGTTGACCATTACATAAGCCCGGTCGGACAGCTTCAAGGCATGGTTGGCGTTCTGCTCCACCAGAAAAATGGTCATCCCGGTCTTGGCCAGCTCACGCAGGGTCGCAAAGATCTGCTTGACCACGATCGGTGCAAGCCCCAGCGAGGGCTCATCCAGCAACAGCAACTTCGGCCGGCTCATCAGCGCCCGGGCAATCGCCAGCATCTGCTGCTCGCCACCGGACATGGTCATGGCCCGCTGGGTACGCCGCTCCTTCAGCCGCGGGAACAGTTCGTACATGCGCTGCATGTCTTCAGCGGCATGCTTGTCGCCGATGGGGATGGTGCCCATCATCAGGTTTTCCTCGACGGTCATGTCGGGGAATACCCGGCGCCCTTCCGGCGACTGGGCAATACCATTGGAAGCGATGTAGTGCGACGACTTGCGGGTAATGTCGGTGCCGCGATAGACGATATGCCCGGATGCCGCCCGCGGCTGGCCGAAGATCGACATCAGCAGGGTGGACTTGCCGGCACCATTGGCACCGATCAGGCTGACCGTCTCGCCTTCGTTGATGTGCATCGATACCTTTTTCAGCGCCTGGATCGGCCCGTAGAACACGTCCAGGTCCTTCAGTTCGAGAATGGGTGCACTCATACCAGTTCCTCTTCATCTGCACCCAGGTAGGCGGCGATCACCGTCGGGTTGTGGCGGATTTCCTGCGGCGCGCCTTCGGCAATCACGTTGCCGTGGTCCAGCACCACGATATGGTCGGAAATGCTCATGACCATGCCCATGTCGTGCTCGATCAGCACCACGGTGATGTCATGCTCGTCACGCAGCACACGAATCATGCGGCTTAGGGCTTCGGTTTCCTGCGGGTTAAGGCCCGCCGCCGGTTCGTCCAGGCAGATGATCTTCGGCCGCGTGCACATGGCCCGGGCAATTTCCAGCCGGCGCTGCTGGCCGTACGACAGCTCGCCGGCCAGGCGGTTGGCGCAGTCGACCAGGTCGACCACTTCCAGCCAGTAGAATGCGTGGTCCAGCGCGTCGCTTTCGGCCTTGCGGTAGGCCTTGGTGTTGAGCACCCCGGCCAGCAGGTTGCGGTTGACCCACATGTGCTGGGCCACCAGCAGGTTTTCCACTACCGACATTTCCTTGAACAGGCGGATGTTCTGGAAGGTGCGCGCCAGGCCTGCGCGGTTGACCAGGTGTGTGCCGCCGAACATCTTGTAGTACAGGCGGTTGGCAAAGCGCGCCGGCGACACGAAGTCCGCCGCCTGGAAGCGCTCGCCAAGCAACTGGATGACGTTGGTGTGGCTGCCGCGCACGTTCAGCTCGATGCGCCCGCCACTGGCCTTGTAGAAGCCGGTCAGGCAGTTGAACACCGTGGTCTTGCCGGCGCCGTTGGGGCCGATCAGGGCGAAGATCTGGTTGCGCCGGACCTTCAGGCTGACATCACTCAGCGCCTTGATGCCACCGAACTGCATCATCAGGTTGTCGACAGAGAGAATGATATCGTCGCTCATGGCGCCACTCCTTTACGCGGGGTCACACCGGTACGGCTGATGCGGATCAGCCCACGCGGTCGCCAGATCATCATCAGCACCATCAGCACGCCGAACAGCAGCACCCGGTATTCGGAGAAGCTGCGCAGCAGTTCGGGTGCCACGGTCAGCACGAACGCTGCAATTACCACGCCCACGGTCGAGCCCATGCCACCCAGCACGACAATGGCAAGGATCAGCGCCGACTCGAAGAAGGTGAACGACGACGGGTTTACGAAGCCCTGGTAGGTGGCGAAAAACACCCCGGCCAGGCCGGCCGTGGAGGCACCCAGGGTAAACGCCGAAAGCTTGACCAGCACGTGGTTCAGGCCCATCGAGCGGCAGGCGATCTCGTCTTCGCGCAGCGCTTCCCACGCGCGGCCTACCGGCATGCGGGTCAGGCGGTGCTTGATGTACAGCACAGCCAGCACTACCAGGAACAGCACCGCGTAGATGAACACGAACTTGAGGTTGGCGTTGTAATCGAAGCCGAAGAACTCGTGGATCGGCACCCCGCCATCTTTGGCCCGGCGGCCGAATTCCAGGCCAAAGAAGGTTGGCGAAGGCGCCGGCATGCCGTTGGGGCCTCCGGTGAACGACAGCCAGTTGTTCAGCACCAGGCGGATGATCTCGCCAAAGCCCAGGGTCACGATAGCCAGGTAGTCACCGTGCATTCGTAGCACAGGGAAGCCCAGTATGCACCCCGCCAACGCGGCGGCGATGGCCGCCAGGGGCAGCACGCTCCAGAAACCCAGGCCGAGGTACTGGTAACCCAGTGCCAGGCCGTAGGCGCCAATGGCGTAGAACGCCACGTAGCCCAGGTCGAGCAGGCCGGCCAGGCCGACCACGATGTTAAGGCCAAGCCCCAGCAACACGTAGATCAGCCCGAGGATGACGACGGTCAGCAGGTACTTGTTGGCGAAGATCGGGAAGACGATGGCAATCACCACCAGCGCCGGGATGATGTAGCGCAGCCGCGACTTGTAGTCCGGCGCGTTCACATGCACGCCAGAGCCACCGTTATCGAAGCCCTGGAGCATGCGCACGCCAGCGGCGGTCTGCAGGTACAGGCTGAGCAGGAAGCGCCCCACCATCACCCCGCCGACCAGCCAGGCTACGCGGCGCGGCTCGGCATTGAAGGTGTAGCCGTCGAGCACCACGCCGACGACCGGGCCAAACACAATGAGTGCCAGCAGGCCGGCGACGAGGGTCTCCAGCAGGCTGCGTTTAAGGTCGAAACCCTTGGTTTCGGAAGCAGAGGCAGTTTTGGCAACGGACATGTTCACACCTTAGCCACGAGCGGGCGACCCAGCAGGCCTTGTGGGCGGAAGATAAGGATCATCACCAGCAGCGAGAAGCTGAACACGTCCTTGTAGTCGGAGTTGATCAGGCCAGAGAACAGCGACTCGGAAATCCCCAGGATGATGCCGCCGAGCATGGCGCCAGGCAGCGAGCCGATACCACCGAGCACTGCGGCGGTGAACGCCTTGATGCCGATGATGAAGCCGGCATAGAAGTCGAAGGTGCCGTAGTTCATGGTGATCAGCACACCGGCCAGGGCGGCCATTACCGCACCGATGACAAACACGTACGAAATCACCCGGTCGGTGTTGATGCCCAGGATCGAGGCCATCTTGCGGTCTTGCTGTGTGGCACGGCACATGCGGCCGAGCTTGGTGTACTTGATCACGTAGGTGAGCAGGCCCATGCCCACGAAGGCGGCGATCAGGATGAAGATCTTGGTGTAGGTCAGTTGCACGAAGCCGGTGCCGACTTCGACACGCCAGGCCCCTTCAAGCAGGGTCGGCACGCCTTGCTGGCGGGCGCCCTGGCTGATCTGTGCGTAGTTCTGCAGGATCAGCGAGATGCCGATGGCACTGATCAGCGGCGCCAGGCGGGTGGAGTTACGCAGGGGTTTGTAGGCGATGCGTTCGATGGTGAACCCATAGACGCCCGTGACGACGACGGTGAACAACAGCGTGCCCAACATCAGGAGCGGGAACGACTCGACGCCGAAATAGGCCAGCAATGCCAGGCTGATTGCCGCGAGGTACGCGGAAATCATATACACCTCGCCGTGCGCGAAGTTGATCATGCCGATGATGCCATAGACCATTGTGTAGCCGATGGCGATCAGGCCATAGACCGACCCGAGGGTCAGGCCGTTGACCAGTTGCTGCAGGAAAATACCATCCATAACGCAATCTCACCTGATTGAGATTGCACGAGCGCCGACCACGGCAGGCCACGGATGAAGCGGCCCCCGCAGTGCAGAACCGTGCAGATCTCCGAATAAAGACAGGTACCGCAGGGGCTTGGGCCCGGGCATCAGCCCGGGCCGTGGGCCGTTATTATTTTTGTTTTTCCAGCTGGTGGTATTTACCGTCTTTGTCCCACTGGTAGACCACGTAGTCGGACACGGTCAGGTCACCCTTGCTGTCCCACTTCTTCTCGCCCATGACGGTCTTGACCGGGTTGGCCTTCAGCCATTTGGCCGCGTCTTCGCCCTTGTTCGACTTGGCGCCGTTGAACGCAGCGGCCAAGGCTTCCAGCGAGGCGTAGGCATACAGGGTGTAGCCTTCAGGTTCGGTACCGGCCTTGCGGAACTCCTCCACCACCGCCTTGCTGTCTGGCAGCAGGCGCGGGTCGGCGCCGAAGGTCATGTACACGCCATCGACGTATTGCGCGCCGCCGGCAGTGGACACCAGTTCGTCGGTGACGATGCCGTCATCGGACATGAACTTGACGTCCTTCAGTCCCTGCTCGCGCAGCTGGCGCACCAGCGGGCCGGCCTCTGGGTGCAGGCCGCCGAAGTAGACAACGTCGGCACCGGTGGAGCGGATCTTGGTAACCACGGCGCTGAAGTCTTTTTCGCCGCGGGTCAGGCCTTCGTACAGCACAGGCTTCACGCCGCGCTTTTCCAGCTGCGCCTTGGTCGCGTCGGCCAAGCCCTGGCCGTAGGTGTCCTTGTCGTGCAGCACCGCGACTTTCTTGCCCTTGAGCACGTCGACGATGTAGTCGCCAGCAACGATACCCTGCTGGTCGTCACGGCCGCACATGCGGAACATGGCGCCGAGGCCGCGCTCAGTCACCTGTGGGTTGGTCGAGCCCGGGGTAATGGCGATGATGCCCGCTTCGTCATACACCTCGGACGCCGGAATGGTGTTGGAAGAACAGAAGTGGCCCACTACGCCGATCACCTTGTCCTGATCGGCCAGGCGGTTGGCCACGGCCTGCTTCGGTTCGCAGGCGTCATCGCCTTTGACCAGGACGATTTTCTCGCCGTTCACGCCACCGGCGGCGTTGATCTTGTCGGCCGCTGCCTGCGCACCTTTCATGTACTGCTCGCCAAACGCCGCGTTAGCCCCGGTCATCGGGCCCGCTACACCGATCTTGACGTCGGCCTGAACATACGAAGAAACACCTAGGGCCGTAGCTACGGCCAGAGCCAGGAAACCTTTCTTGTAAAACGTCTGCGACATGAGGTGGTGCTCCTAGAGTTTTTTTTTGGTTGGCACTACAACTTCTCAACCCTGTGCTCAGAGCAAGGGCCGTGCCATAGGTTTTGTCTTCCGGGAAAACACACTGCGCAGGTGCGCTGCAGGCGACCGACGGCCTTTTCTTTATTGAGCGTGCAACCGTCTGCTGCGCGGCAGGCGCCACCACACGTACAGACAAGGAGCAACCGCCATGTGCCATCATTGCAACCCTGGCAAGTGTTTACGTGCAACCGCCCTGTAACAGCGGACGTCACCGAAGTGCACACCGCTGGTGCGCGACTGCTACAGGCGGCACCGTTTGAAGGCTAGCCGGTGCACGGAAAAACACCTCTGTTTTGGCAGATACGCAGCCCTGTGGGAGCGGGTTCACCCGCGAAGAGGCCAGCCCAGACACAACAAGGCCCAAAAGGCTGGCACAATGTCGGCCATTCGCCGCTTCCGGAGCCCCCTTGATGAGCGAGAGCGCATTCGCCGAGCGCATCGTGCACAACCTGCTCGACACTGACTTCTACAAACTCACGATGATGCAGGGCGTGTTGCACAACTACCCGGACGCCGACGTCGAATGGGAATTCCGCTGCCGTAACGGCGAGGACCTGCGCCCATACCTGGGCGAGATCCGCCACCAGCTCGAACTGCTCAGCGACCTCACCCTGGATGATGGCCAGCTGGCCTTCCTCGAACGCATCAGCTTCCTCAAGCCCGACTTCCTGCGCTTTCTGCGCCTGTTCCGCTTCAACCTTCGCTACGTGCGTATCGGCATTGAAAACGACCAGCTGTTCCTGCGCCTGAAAGGCCCGTGGCTGCATGTGATCCTGTTCGAAGTGCCACTGCTGGCCATCATCAGCGAAGTGCGCAACCGCCATCTGCACCCGCACATGCGCCTGGCCGAGGCTCGCGACCAGCTGTACCGCAAGTTCGACTGGCTGCGCGCGCATGCCAGCGATGACGAACTGGCCAACCTGCAGGTAGCCGACTTCGGCACCCGCCGGCGCTTTTCCAGCCGGGTGCAGGAAGACGTGGTGCGGGTGCTGCGCGACGACTTCCCGGCCCGCTTCGTCGGCACCAGCAACGTCGACCTGGCATGGAAACTGGATATCAAGCCGCTGGGCACCATGGCCCATGAGTGGATCATGGCTCACCAGCAACTCGGCCCGCGCCTGATCGACAGCCAGATCGCCGCGCTGGACTGCTGGGTACGCGAGTACCGCGGCCTGCTCGGCATCGCCCTGACCGACTGCATCACCATGGATGCCTTCCTCGGCGATTTCGACCTGTACTTCGCCAAGCTGTTCGACGGCCTGCGCCACGACTCGGGCGAGCCGGTGGCCTGGGCGGAGAAGGCCATTGCCCATTACCAGAAACTGGGTATCGACCCGATGACCAAGACCCTGGTGTTTTCCGACGGCCTCAACCTGACCCGCTCACTGGAGATCTTCCGTGCCCTGCGCGGTCGCATCAACGTCAGCTTTGGCATCGGCACCAACCTGACCTGCGACATACCGGGTGTGGCGCCGATGAACATCGTGCTTAAAATGACCGACTGCAACGGCGCGCCAGTGGCCAAGATCTCGGATGAGGCCGCCAAGACCCAATGCCGTGACGAGAACTTCGTCGCCTACATGCGCCACGTATTCAAAGTCCCCAGCAAGGAGTAACCCATGCAAGCGGTTCAGCAAGAGATTGCCCAGGCGCTGAAGGTACAGCCGCCGTTCGCCGACGCTGCAGCGCTCGAGGCCGAAGTCGCCCGGCGTGTGGCGTTCATCAAGGATTGCCTGGCCAACGCCCGGCTCAAGACCCTGGTGCTGGGCATCAGCGGCGGTGTCGACTCGCTGACTGCCGCCTTGCTCGCCCAGCGCGCCGTGAATGAACTGCGGGCCGAAACCGGCGACAAGGCATACACCTTCATTGCCGTGCGCCTGCCCTACCAGGTGCAACATGACGAGCATGACGCCCAGGCCTGCCTGGACGTGATCAAGGCCGATGAAGTGCACACGGTGGATATCGCCCCGGCGGTGCGGGCATTGGCCGCTGAAGTGGTGGAATTGAAGAACGGCTCGCCAACGCTGGTGGACTTTGTGGTGGGCAACGTCAAGGCACGTACCCGCATGGTTGCCCAGTACACCATCGCCGGGGCCCGCGCGGGCCTGGTGATCGGTACCGACCACGCCGCCGAGGCGGTAATGGGCTTCTTTACCAAGTTTGGTGATGGTGCCTGCGACCTGGCGCCCCTGAGCGGGCTGGTGAAGAACCAGGTACGGGCGATTGCGCGCAGCTTTGGCGCACCGGAGTCACTGGTGGAGAAGGTGCCGACGGCGGACCTTGAAGACCTGGAGCCGGGCAAGCCGGACGAAGCATCCCATGGCGTGACCTACCAGCAGATCGACGCCTTCCTGCATGGGTTGCCGGTTGATCAGGCGGCGTTCGACATCATCGTCGCCACCTACCGCAAGACCCAGCACAAGCGCGAACTGCCGTTCGCCCCATAAAAGCTTCGCGGGCACGCCCGCTCCCACAGGATTTTCACTGCCCTTGAAAACAGTGCTTACCTGTGGGAGCGGACGTGCCCGCGAATAGGCCCGAGAGGCCTACACAGCTGTCATTACTTGACTACAACCTTGCCTTTCATCATCGAGATGTGGCCCGGGAATGTGCAGAAGAAGCTGTAGTCACCACCGGCTTCCAGCTTGGAAGTGTCGAACTTCACTTCGGTCTCTTTTTCCGGTGCGCCGATCATCGCGGTGTGGGCGATGATGTTGGCGTTATCTTCCTTCAGGTAGCCCTTGTCGATGCCCTGGGTCATGCCTTCAGTGGCAATGCCCTGCATGTCGGCAGTCTTGCTGATCACCAGGTTGTGGCCCATGACGTTCTTCGGCAGGTTGCCGGAGTGGGTCAGTTTGACGGTGAATTCCTTGCAGCTCTTGTCGACGGTGAATTCTTTGGTGGTGTAGGACATCTGGTCCGTCGATTCAACAGTCACCGAGCATTCGGCTGCAAAGACAGAGGCGCTGGCGAGGGTCAGCAGGGATACCGCTACAGCTTTCGCAAACATCATGAATCTCCTTGGCAGGGTTTTATCAATTGCGAGACTGCCTGAAACCGTTCAGCCCCTTGCTGATATGGGTCAAGGGGGTGTCAACAGGCCAGCCAGTAGAATTGTTCAATGGATTGTATACAACCAATCTAAGAGCACATCATGCCCTTTTAATAGACGATGGGACAACCTCTCATTTAGGAGCAATACCAAATGCCCATCTCTGCATTTATCAACAGCCTGCTCGCCGCCTATGCCCACGGGGCAACGGGCGCCATCTGCGAATTCTCCCGCCCGGAATGAACGTGGCCTTGGAAGCGACGGGCATGCGCCGTACCCTGTCCACCTGAGTGACAGGAGATGAGCAATGCCCGTACGTTCCGTTTGTGTGTTCTGCGGCGCCAGCATCGGCGCCACCCCTGCCTACCGTGAAGCAGCCATCGCACTTGGCCAGGCCATTGCGCGCCGCGGTCTGACCCTGGTCTATGGCGGCGGCGCTGTCGGCCTGATGGGCACTGTTGCCGACGCGGCCATGGCGGCCGGTGGCGAAGTGATCGGGATCATTCCCGAAAGCCTGATGAACGCCGAAATCGGCCACAAGGGCCTCAGCCGCCTGGAAGTGGTCGACGGCATGCATGCCCGCAAGGCACGCATGGCCGAGCTTAGCGATGCCTTCATCGCCCTGCCGGGTGGGCTGGGTACGCTGGAAGAATTGTTCGAGGTATGGACCTGGGGGCAACTGGGCTATCACGCCAAGCCGCTGGGGCTGCTGGATGTGAACGGCTTCTACGAGAAACTGGGCGGGTTCCTCGACCATATCGTCGAAGAAGGCTTTGTGCGGCCGCAACATCGGGCGATGTTGCTGCTGGGGCAGCAGCCGGACGCGCTGCTGGACGGGATGGACAGTTTTGTGGCGCCGGTGGTGCCGAAGTGGGTCGACAAGCAGCCTGACTAAACCCGATACGGGGGCTGCTTTGCAGCCCAATCGCCGGCAAGCCAGCTCCCACAGAGATTGCACAAAGCCCAAAGCTTGCACTGTACCTGTGGGAGCTGGCTTGCCGGCGATTGGGCCGCAAAGCGGCCCCCGACATTAGCGTGGGATAACTGGCTGGCGCGGCTTCTTGTTGCCCTTGCCGCCCTTGGCTGCTTCCTTGCGCTCCTTGGCCGCCTGCTGGTTACGCGCAAACGCCTCGGCCTTGGCCTTCTCACGCTTGTCCCACGGCTTGCTGCCATCGCTGCCACGCGGTGGCAGGCCGGTGTGCTGGGTCAGGATCTTCTGCTCCTTGCCCACCTTGTGGCTGCCCGCTGGCGTCGAGTTCTTGCGGCGCGCGCTCTGGTACGTGTCGGATTGCGGCTGGTGCAGCGGGATCAGCTGGTGCTTGCCCGGCCCAATCAGGTCGGCGCGGCCCATACGCTCCAGCGCTTCACGCAGCATCGGCCAGCCCTTCGGGTCGTGGTAGCGCAAGAACGCCTTGTGCAGGCGGCGTTGCTCGTCGCTCTTGACGATCTCCACCCCTTCACTCTTGTAGGTCACTTTGCGCAGCGGGTTCTTGCCCGAGTGGTACATGGCCGTGGCCGAGGCCATCGGCGACGGGTAGAACGCCTGCACCTGGTCAGCGCGGAAGCCGTTACCCTTCAGCCACAGGGCCAGGTTCATCATGTCTTCGTCGGTGGTGCCCGGGTGCGCGGCGATGAAGTACGGGATCAGGTACTGCTCCTTGCCCGCCTCTTTCGAGTACTTCTCGAACATACGCTTGAAGCGGTCGTACGAGCCGATACCCGGCTTCATCATCTTGTCCAGCGGGCCACGCTCGGTGTGCTCCGGGGCAATCTTCAGGTAGCCGCCCACGTGGTGGGTAACCAGCTCCTTGACGTACTCCGGCGACTCCACGGCCAGGTCGTAGCGCAGGCCCGAGGCGATCAGGATCTTCTTCACACCTGGCAGGGCACGGGCCTTGCGGTACAGCTCGATCAGCGAGCTGTGGTCGGTGTTGAGGTTTTCGCAGATACCCGGGAACACGCACGACGGCTTGCGGCAGTGCTTCTCGATTTCATGGCTCTTGCAGGCGATGCGGTACATGTTGGCGGTCGGCCCGCCAAGGTCGGAGACCACGCCGGTGAAGCCCGGCACCTTGTCGCGCATCTCTTCGATCTCGTGCAGGATCGACTCGTGCGAGCGGTTCTGGATGATGCGGCCTTCGTGCTCGGTGATCGAGCAGAAGGTGCAGCCACCAAAGCAGCCACGCATGATGTTCACCGAGAAACGGATCATCTCGTAGGCCGGGATGCGCTCCTTGCCATAGGCCGGGTGTGGCACACGGGCGTAGGGCATGCCGAACACGTAGTCCATTTCTTCGGTGGTCATGGGGATGGGTGGCGGGTTGAACCACACATCCACTTCGCCATGCTTCTGCACCAGGGCGCGGGCGTTACCCGGATTGGTCTCCAGGTGCAGCACGCGGTTGGCGTGGGCATAGAGTACCGGGTCGTTACGTACTTTTTCGAACGACGGCAGGCGGATTACCGACTTTTCCCGGGTCACGCTCGGGCTGTCGAGAATCTGCACGACCTTGGCTTCGTTCGGGTCTTCCTGGTCGCCCTTGGCCTGCTCGATGGCGCAGGCCTGGGTGTCCTGGGTGTTTACGTACGGGTTGATGATCTTGTCGACGCGGCCCGGGCGGTCGATGCGGGTGGAGTCGATCTCGAACCAGCCCTGCGGGGTATCACGGCGCACGAACGCGGTGCCGCGGATGTCAGTGATGCTCTCGATCGTCTCGCCACTGGCCAGGCGCTGGGCCACTTCCACCACCGCACGCTCGGCGTTGCCGAACAGCAGGATGTCGGCGCTGGCGTCGATCAGGATCGAGTGACGCACCTTGTCCTGCCAGTAGTCGTAGTGGGCGATGCGGCGCAGCGAAGCCTCGATGCCGCCGAGTACGATCGGCACATGCTTGTAGGCTTCCTTGCAGCGCTGGCTGTACACCAGGCTGGCGCGGTCCGGACGGCTGCCGGCCAGGCCACCTGGGGTGTAGGCGTCGTCAGAACGGATCTTCTTGTCTGCGGTGTAGCGGTTGATCATCGAATCCATGTTGCCTGCGGCCACGCCGAAGAACAGGTTCGGCTCGCCAAGCTTCATGAAGTCGTCTTTCGACTGCCAGTTCGGCTGGGCGATGATGCCCACGCGGAAGCCCTGGGCTTCCAGGAGGCGGCCGATGATGGCCATGCCGAACGACGGATGGTCGACGTAGGCATCACCGGTCACGATGATGATGTCGCAGGAATCCCAGCCGAGCAGATCCATCTCCTGCCTGCTCATTGGCAGGAAAGGTGCTGGCCCGAAGCATTCGGCCCAGTACTTGGGATAGTCGTAGAGTGGTTTGGCTGCTTGCATGTCAGTGACCGGTTCTGGTGTGCAGGGAAATCGCGGGCGCGGAATATAGCACAAATTTTGACCAAATCCGACTGGATTCGTGGGGATTGGTGGGTGGGGCGACGGTTGGGTGGGCGGGGGTTCCGGATGGCTGGCTTGGGGGTTGTGGTGGTGGGGTTGTGGTGGGGTTGCCAGGTGTTCATGCATCCTGAAGCCAACACCTCACTGCTTCATCCCCAACTCAGCATCATCCATCAGCGCCTTGGCCATCGCACTCAGGTAATGGGCAGCCCAGATCATCATCGGCTTCTCATCCATCAACCCGGTGATGGTCAGTTCGCGCAAATACCCCATCAACTCCGAAGACTGCTCGCGGGCGTTTCGGCACGGGATACCCGGCTCAATGCGGAACAACGGGTGGGTGCCATTTTCGCCTTGATAGAACGTGGTCTTACCGACGGTGAATTGGGTGTCTTCTGTTGTCATTGTTCAATCCCCTCGGAATTCTCGACCGCCTGGCCGGGCCTCTTCGCGGGCACGCCCGCTCCCACAAGGTCACCACAATCTTCGCGACGTGCACCGTACCTGTGGGAGCGGGCATGCCCGCGAAAGGGCACATCCAGGCGACAACCAGGTCAAGAATCGTAGCGCGCTCCGCAAGACTTTCGTCTTGAGGCCTGCCAAGAGCTGTCGGGCGTACGCCGGCAGGTTTGCTGCGCCTGTCAGATTGAGTGCCGCCTTTGCGGAGCTTCGCAAGCGGAGCTCTCTATTTATCGGCATTTACGACGACATGTCCCCTGAGCGCACATCCAGAATTGATAGACAATTCTGCCTAGCATTTTTGTCAGTACCGCGAAGCCAACTCAAGAAGTACAGTAAAATTTTAAAGCTACTAGCAGCGAGGATGAAATATGCGATACTTTTATTGTGAAGATACATTGTCACATATTGCGCATGCCTCCACGAGCGAATCATTTTTCAGGTACGGTAGATACAACCTCTCGCTTAAAGTTCAGCAGAACACCCAGCGACTTCTGAGCGTTGATCTTTTTAACACTCCACTTCTCGCCACCACTCCAAACCAAGTTGTGTCTTACCGCTACAGCGCTTTTGGATTCAGCAGCCCCTCTAACAACGAATGGGGCTTCAAAGGTGAGCGAAAAGACCCTATCAGCAGCGGTTACCTACTCGGAAATGGTCGCAGACTCTACAACCCGTCCATCATGCGATTTACCAGCCCAGACCCCTTAAGCCCATTCTCCAAAGGTGGCCTTAACTACTACGCATTCACCCTGAACGACCCTATTAACGGCAGTGACCCCACCGGATTGGTTACTCAATCTATAATTAACTTTAATGCCAAGCTTCACCCGAAGAAAACGTATCGTGGCGATATACTGTGGCAACATGATGGGATAACTGCTTTCGCTGAAAAGCGTCGAACAGATGGCAATCTCGACACCCTTTACATCCTGAGTCACGGCGAAAAAGGTGTGTTATCGGGAAATGAACTCAACTATTCAGCTTTGGATATTTTCATCAGACTTAACCAAAAGGGTATTAAAATGCAGGGTAGACAAACACATTTTTTAGCTTGCTACTCTGCTACACCTGAGTATTACGGGGGCTATTCAGTCGCTGATGAAATGGCCAAACTAACCGGGGTACAATCCTCAGGTTACGATGGCCCCGTCTCCGTTGCCGATGAAATCGACAAGAGCGGAAAGTTTGTCGCTCACCGCATCAGCAATCCAATTAATAATTTTCTTTTCGGGTTTACCGCAACCAAAGTCAGGGGGGGCAACATTCGAAACCCCCACAAAACACAAAATACAGGGCCTGGCGGCAGACACTGGTAGCGGCAGACTCAGCACCTGTAATGTATTCGTAGTCTCCCACCAACTGGCCGACCACTTTGATTAACCTCAGCAGTCGTCACTCATCATCATCAAAGTTGTACATCCCCGGCGCCAAGTTTTCGAAGCGGGTGTACTTACCAATAAACGCCAGGCGTACAAAGCCGATGGGGCCGTTACGCTGTTTGCCGATGATGATTTCGGCAATGCCCTTGTGCTCGGTCTCCGGGTGATACACCTCGTCACGGTAGACGAACATGATCACGTCGGCGTCCTGCTCGATTGCACCGGACTCACGCAAGTCGGAGTTGATCGGGCGCTTGTTTGGCCGTTGCTCAAGGGAGCGGTTCAGCTGGGACAGTGCTACGACCGGGCAGTTGAACTCTTTGGCAAGGGCCTTGAGGGAGCGAGAAATCTCGGAAATTTCGTTGGTCCGATTATCACCACCGGAACCTGGAATCTGCATCAACTGCAGGTAGTCGACCATGATCAGGCCGATTTCGCCGTGCTCACGCGCCAGGCGGCGAGTCCGCGAACGCATTTCCGAAGGGCTGATGCCCGCTGTATCGTCGATGAACAGCTTGCGGTCGTTGAGCAGGTTGACTGCCGAAGTCAGGCGCGGCCAGTCGTCGTCGTCCAGCTGGCCAGAACGCACCTTGGTCTGGTCAATACGGCCCAAGGACGAGAGCATACGCATGATCAGCGATTCACCTGGCATCTCGAGGGAGAACACCAGCACAGCCTTGTCGCTGCGCAGCACGGCATTCTCGACCAGGTTCATGGCAAACGTGGTCTTACCCATCGAGGGTCGGCCGGCGACAATGATCAAGTCCGCCGGCTGCAGGCCGCTGGTCTTCTCGTCCAGGTCGGTGTAACCGGTGGAAACACCGGTAATTTCGCTGTCAGAGTTGAACAGCGTATCGATGCGGTCGATGGCCTTGGTCAACAGCTCGTTGACGCCTACCGGGCCGCCGGTCTTTGGCCGCGCCTCGGCAATCTGGAAAATCTGCCGTTCGGCGTCGTCGAGAATTTCCTCGGCGTTGCGACCTTGGGGGTTGAAGGCGTTGTCGGCAATATCGGTGCTGATGCTGATCAGCTGGCGCAGCGTGGCGCGCTCGCGAATGATCGCGGCGTAGGCCTTGATGTTGGCCACCGATGGCGTGTTCTTGGCCAGCTCCGCCAAGTAAGCCAGGCCGCCGACCTGCGACGAAACGCCTTCCTTGTCCAACTGCTCGTGCAACGTGACCACGTCGAACGGGTGGTTAAGGTCCACCAGCTTATGGATGGCACGGTAGATCAGGCGATGGTCATGCCGGTAGAAATCGCCATCCGAAACCTGATCCAGCACCCGCTCCCAGGCGTTGTTGTCCAGCATCAGGCCACCGAGCACGGCCTGTTCGGCCTCGATGGAATGCGGCGGCACCTTCAGGGCGGCGGTTTGCAGGTCAAGCTGTTCGGAGGTTGTGATCTCGTTCATGGCCACGAAAGAATTCTGGAGGATGAAAAAGACAAAGGGCACGGCCTGTATAAAACAGGACCGTGCCCGATGTTAACCGCCTGACCCGCAAGGAGCCAGCCAGTTAGCGCAGCTTAGGCAGCTACGACAACCACGCGTACGGTGGCTTCAACGTCGCTGTGCAGGTGCACGGCTACGTCGTATTCGCCAACCTGACGGATGGTGCCGTTCGGCAGACGAACTTCAGCCTTGGCCACTTCAACGCCGGAGGCGGTCAGGGCGTCAGCGATGTCGTGGGTGCCGATCGAACCGAACAGCTTGCCTTCGTCGCCAGCGGTGGCAGTGATGGTCACTTCCAGCTCGGCCAGTTGGGCAGCGCGGCTTTCAGCCGACGATTTACGGTCAGCAGCTGCTTTTTCCAGCTCGGCGCGACGCTCTTCGAACGCAGCCAGGTTGGCGGCGTTGGCAACGGTGGCCTTGCCGAATGGCAGCAGGAAGTTACGGCCGTAACCAGCCTTAACTTTTACTTTGTCGCCCAGGTTGCCCAGGTTAGCGACTTTTTCCAGCAGGATCAGTTCCATTTGGTAAAACCTCTTAACTTTTAACCTTCACCGTTCGCGGAGTCATTCCCCTTGGGGGACTTGCGACCGCGAAAATCAATCAGGCTGTCGACAATGGCCAAAACCACCAGCAACGGATAAATCAGCTGCATGATCAGCGGTAGCGTCACGTACATGCCCACCAGCCAGAAACCGGCCAGTCGGCCCTGTGCCACCAGCCCATGCATCAAAGCGATGCCGGCCAGTACCAGTACCAGGCTCGAAGCCGATGCCAGGATGATGAACTGCGGTCCGATGAACGGAGCCACCACCATCACTGCCACCAAGACCGCCATGGTCTGTTTTGGCAACTTCAGGGCGCGAAACTCGCGACCGAAGCCTCCAGGGTTGTACAACGCTGCCTGCCAGTAGCGCGCCAGCACCAAGGCCAGCACACTGAACAATTGCACCGTCACTGCTGTGGAAGCGACCAGCACAGGGCGGATCAGCTCACCGGAGAGCACGGGTTGCCCCTCGATTTTCGGCATGGCTTCGGCAAACGCCTTGGCCAGCACATCGAAGGTTTGCGCCAGCGCCAGATCGAGCACGAGGCTGAAAGCCACGGCGAACACGGCACTGACCACCAACACCCGGCTCCAGGGATGCTCGGCTCGCAACAGGGCGGCCAGGCTCAGGGCTCCTGCAATCACCAGAAAGGTGATGGGATCGCCCATGACCCACACGGCCAACCCGGCCAGCAGGCCGCCGGCGATGACCCTTGTAGCATCCTTGAAACCACGCCGCAGCAGCACAAAGCTGCATGCAGCGGCACTCAACCAGAACAGCAGCGGCAGTACCGCGCTGATGACCACCACGAGGGTGGCCTGCACACGACCGCGCATGATGAAACTTGCTAACGCTCGCATGCTAATCCCTTACTGCTTGTCGACGACCCGGTCTCAGCGGCCGTGGCTGTCGGTGTAGGGCAGCAGGGCCAGGAAGCGGGCGCGCTTGATAGCGGTAGCCAGCTGACGCTGATAACGAGCTTTGGTACCGGTGATGCGGCTTGGAACGATCTTGCCGGTTTCGGATACGTAAGCTTTCAGGGTGTTGAGATCTTTGAAGTCGATCTCTTTCACGTCTTCAGCAGTGAAGCGGCAGAATTTACGACGACGGAAGAAACGTGCCATTTAATAGGCTCCTCTAAAGGTCCGTGGATTACTCGTCAGCGTTATCGCTGGAGTCGCTGTCATTGCTGTCGTCGCCTTCGGCGGAGTCAGCATGCTCAGGACGCTCACGACGCTCACGGCGCTCGCTGCGGTTTTCTTCAGCCTTCAGCATCTCGGACTGGCCGGTAACGGCTTCGTCGCGACGGATGACCAGGTTACGGATAACGGCATCGTTGTAGCGGAAGTTGTCTTCCAGCTCGGCCAGGGCCTTGCCGGTGCACTCAACGTTCAGCATCACGTAGTGAGCCTTGTGAACATTGTTGATTGCGTAGGCCAGTTGACGACGGCCCCAGTCTTCCAGGCGGTGGATTTTGCCACCGTCTTCTTCGATCAGCTTGGTGTAACGCTCAACCATGCCGCCGACTTGCTCGCTCTGGTCCGGGTGAACCAGGAAGATGATTTCGTAATGACGCATGAATGCTCCTTACGGGTTAGTAGTCTGCCAGCGTATCTGGTCAGACAAGGAGTGAATGACACTGTATGTCTTGCACGGAGGGGAGGCACATGAGCGCCTGCCAGCTCGGCAAGGGGCGCAATTGTAGAGAAGGCGTGGCGCACAAGCAAGGCAATTGGCGAATATTTGAACAGCCTGAAACATATTCACAGGCTACCGGCCCTTTCGCGAGTAAACCCGCTCCCACAGGGACCCTACTGCTTGAAAGCCAGTGAAAAACCTGTGGGAGCGGGCGCGCCCGCGAATGGGCCGGAACAGGCTGAAGATCAGCGCTTGGCCTGACGCTGGCGCACGGCTTCGAACAGGCAAACCCCGGTCGCCACCGAAACGTTCAGGCTGCTGACGCTACCGCCCATCGGCAACTTCACAAGGAAGTCGCAGTGCTCGCGGGTCAACCGGCGCATGCCTTTGCCTTCGGCGCCCATGATCATGACCAGAGGCCCGGTCAGGTCCTGTTGGTAAATCTCCTGCTCGGCCTCGCCGGCGGTACCAACCACCCACAAGCCACGCTGCTGCAGCTTCTCCAGCGTACGCGCCAGGTTGGTCACCGCTACCAGCGGAATCACCTCTGCCGCGCCGCATGCCACCTTGCGCACCACAGGCGTCAGGGTCGCCGACTTGTCCTTGGGCACCAGCACCGCCGTGGCACCGGCCGCATCGGCCGTGCGCAGGCATGCGCCGAGGTTGTGCGGGTCGGTAACACCGTCCAGCACCAGGATCAGCGGCGGCGTTTCGGTGCGCTCGAGCAACTCTTCGAGCATCAATTCGCCCCACACCTGGCTTGGGCTCACCTCGGCGACAACGCCCTGGTGCACACCTTCAACCCAGGCATCCATCTCACGGCGCTCGGCCTGGCCAACCTGCACGCGGTTTTCCGCAGCCAGCGCCAGCAGGGTCTGCAGGCGTGGCTCGCTGCGCCCTTCCGACAGCCAGATCTGCTTGACCCGCTTCGGATGGTGCTTCAGCAGCGCCTGCACGGCATGCACGCCGTAGATCTTTTCCAGCTGACTCATGACTTGCTCTTGCTCTTGCGTGGCGCGCCGGACTTCGGCGGGCCTTTACGGTGCTTGGTCGGTTTGCCGGCGGCCTTGCCGCCTTTGTCCGACTTGCTGCTGGACGAGCTGCCGGTGCGGGCATCGCTCATCAGCGCCTTTTTCATTTCACGGCTTTTGCGCACTTCGGCGTTACGCTGCACGGCGTCTTTCGGGAAATACGCCTCGGAGGTTTCGCTCTTGCGGCTGCGCGGCTTCGGCGTGGCCCTGGCCTCGACCGGTGCTGGCTCGGGCTTGTCGGCTTTGTCGGCAGCCGGCGCGGCGCCGCGCTGCTTGCGGCCAATCGGCGCAGCAAGCGTCTTGTCGGCCACTTCGAAGTCGATCTTGCGCTCGTCCAGGTCAACACGCATGACCTTGACTTCAATCGTGTCGCCCAGGCGGAAGCTGCGCCCGGTGCGCTCACCGGACAGGCGGTGGTGGACCGGGTCGAAGTGGTAATAGTCGCCCGGCAGCGCACTGACGTGCACCAGGCCTTCCACATAGATATCGGTCAGCTCGACGAACAGGCCGAAGCCGGTCACCGCGGTGATCACACCCGGGAAGGTTTCGCCCACGCGATCCTTCATGTACTCGCACTTGAGCCAGTTGACCACGTCACGGGTGGCTTCATCAGCCCGGCGCTCGGTCATCGAGCACTGCTCGCCAAGCTGCTCGAGGGTGTTTTCGTCGTACGGGTAGATGCGCGCCTTGGGGATGCTCATGGCGCCGGCACGCTTGACGTGCGGAGTGTCGACCTTGGAACGGATGATGCTGCGGATGGCGCGGTGCACCAGCAGGTCCGGGTAACGGCGGATCGGCGAGGTGAAGTGGGTGTACGCCTCGTAATTCAAGCCGAAGTGGCCGTTGTTTTCGGTGCTGTACACCGCCTGGCTCAGCGAGCGCAGCATTACAGTCTGGATCAGGTGGAAATCCGGGCGCCCGGCGATGCTTGCCAGCAGGGCCTGGTAATCCTTCGGCGACGGATCCTTGCCCTTGTGCAGGCTCAAGCCCAGCTCGCCGAGGAAGGCACGGAGTTTTTCCAGGCGCTCCGGCGGCGGGCCGTCGTGCACCCGGTACAGTGCCGGCACGCCGTGCTTCTGCAGGAACTCGGCGGTGGCCACGTTGGCCGCCAGCATGCATTCCTCGATCAGCTTGTGTGCGTCGTTACGAACAGTTGGGCGAATTTCCGCGATCTTGCGCTGATCGCCGAAGATGATGCGAGTTTCCTGGGTCTCGAAATCGATGGCACCCCGGGCGTGACGGGCATCCAGCAGCACCTTGTACAGGTTGTACAGGTTCTTCAGGTCCGGCACGACTTCCTTGTACTCTTCACGCAGCGCCTTGCCCTCACGGGTGCGGGCGTGCTCGAGCATGCTGCTGACCTTGTTGTAGGTCAGGCGGGCGTGGGAGTGGATGACGCCTTCGTAGAACTGGTAGTCGACCATCTGGCCGGCTTTGTTCATGGTCATTTCACAGACCATGGCCAAGCGGTCGACGTGCGGGTTCAGCGAGCACAGGCCGTTGGACAGCTCTTCGGGGAGCATCGGCACCACGCGCTCGGGGAAGTACACCGAGTTACCGCGTTGCTGGGCCTCGACGTCCAGGGCCGAGCCCAGGCGCACATAGCTGGACACGTCGGCGATGGCCACATACAGGCGCCAGCCACCGGAGAACAGGCGCAGCTTGCCCAGCGGTTCGCAATAGACAGCGTCATCGAAGTCGCGGGCGTCTTCACCGTCGATGGTGACGAACGGCAAATGACGCAGGTCGACGCGCTTCTCTTTGTCCTTCTCTTCGACTTCGGAGCGGAACTTGCGCGCTTCCTTGACCACATCTTCGGGCCAGACGTGCGGGATGTCGTAGCTGCGCAGGGCAACGTCGATTTCCATGCCCGGCGCCATGTAGTTGCCGATGACCTCTACCACATCGCCTTGCGGCTGGAAGCGCGGGGTTGGCCAGTGGGTGATCTTGATTTCGACAAACTGGCCGATCTTGGCACCACCATTACGCCCGGCGGTCACCAGCACTTCCTGCTGAATCTTCGGGTTGTCCGGGGTTACGTAGCCAATGCCGCCTTCCTCGAAGTAGCGGCCGACCACGCTTTCGTGGGCACGGGAGATGACCTCGACGATCACGCCTTCACGGCGCCCACGGCGGTCGGTACCGGACACCCGCGCCAATGCACGGTCGCCATCGAAGGCCAGGCGCATCTGCGACGGGCTGAGGAACAGGTCATCGCTGCCATCATCGGGGATGAGGAAACCAAACCCATCGCGGTGGCCGGAGATACGGCCGCAGATCAGGTCGAGCTTGTCCACCGGGGCATAAGTGCCGCGCCGGGTATAGATAAGCTGGCCGTCGCGCTCCATGGCACGCAGACGGCGGCGCAGGGCTTCGATCTGGTCTTCTTCATACAGACCAAACTCTTTCGCCAGCTCCTCGCGCGCAGCGGGCTCGCCACGGTCAGCAAGGCGCTGCAGGATCAGCTCACGGCTGGGAATGGGGTTGTCGTATTTTTCCGCTTCGCGAGCGGCCTCGGGATCGAGGGATTGCCAATCGGCCATCAGAAGGGGTTCACCTTGGGGTATATAGATAGGAATTCTGGCATAGGCCTATTGAAACCGGAAATGTCTGGCTTGGACAGCCCCCACTGCTGTGCTTCCAAAGCAGTAATAGGCCTGTGGAATCAACAAGTTGAATTTTTTGAAATTTTTTTTGTTTGGGGGGTTTACAGCCTTGGGGAGCGTCCGTATAGTGCGCACCACAACGACGGACAACCCCGACGTTGTAGTAGAGATGAACGGCGCTGTAAAGCATCTTGTAATCTCGAATGTGTGCCCAGGTGGCGGAATTGGTAGACGCGCTGGTTTCAGGTATCAGTGACCGCAAGGTCGTGGAAGTTCGAGTCTTCTCCTGGGCACCAAATATTTTCAAGTAATAGATGACCAAGGATCTGTTACTACTGTGTGAAAGCGAACAATAGTCGCCTTCATCAGATGATGCAAAGCTTTGCCCAGGTGGCGGAATTGGTAGACGCGCTGGTTTCAGGTATCAGTGACCGCAAGGTCGTGGAAGTTCGAGTCTTCTCCTGGGCACCATACAAAAACCCACTAGCTTGCTAGTGGGTTTTTTCTTGCCTGCGTTTTTTGCCCCCGCCCTTCCCGCGCGCTCCCAGTGCCTACACCATGGTCTGCCCATGAATTTCTCGTCATACGGCCACTTGAGAAACAATTTCGTTTACCATTGTTTCCAAATATGTAGCCGTAAGCGAGGAAGTACCCGCATGACGATCCGCCCGCAACCGCTGATGCGCACCTTGGCCGCCGCCGTGCTGAGCCTGGTCATCGGCGCTCCGGCCGCCATGGCAGACGCACCGGTCACCCTGACCATGTACAACGGTCAGCACAAGGAAATCGGCGAAGCCATCGCCAAGGCCTACGAGGCCAAGACCGGTATTCACATCGACATTCGCAAGGGCAGCAGCAACCAGCTGGCCAGCCAGATCATCGAAGAAGGCGACCGGTCGCCGGCCGACATCATCTACACCGAAGAGTCCCCGCCCCTGAACAACCTGGGCGAGCTGGGCCTGCTGGCGAAGATCGACGACGCCACCTCGAACATGGTGCCCAAGGAGTACGTTGGCGCCAACGGCACCTGGATGGGCATCACGGCCCGTACCCGCATCGTGGTGTACAACCCGAAAAAGGTCGACGAAAAAGACCTGCCAACCACGGTGATGGACTTCGCCAACCCCGAGTGGGAAGGCCGCGTCGGCTATGTACCCACCAGTGGTGCGTTCCAGGAGCAGGCCGTGGCCATCCTGAAAATGCACGGTCGAGAAGCCACCGAAGAATGGCTGACCGGCCTGAAAGCCTTCGGTAAGACCTACACCAACAACATGGTCGCCCTCAAAGCCGTGGAAAAAGGCGAAGTGGCTGCGGTACTGGTGAACAACTACTACTGGTACGCGCTTGAACGCGAACGCGGCAAGCTGGACACCAAACTGTACTACCTGGCCGACGGCGATGCCGGCAACCTGGTCACCATCTCCGGCGCAGCCGTGGTCAAGGCCAGCAAGCACCCGAAAGAAGCCCAGGCCCTGCTCAACTGGATGGCCAGCGAAGAAGGCCAGCGCGTGATCACCCAGACCACCGCCGAGTACCCGCTGCACAAGGGCATGGTTTCTGACCGTGGCCTGAAGCCGTTCGATGAGCTGCGCCCGCCGAAGATCTCGCCGGCCGACCTGGGTAACGCCGAAGAAGCCATCGAGCTTGAACGCGAGGTCGGTCTGCTCTGATGACTGCCGCCCTGTCCGCACCGGCGCCGGTGCGCTTCGTACCGCGCCGCAAGCGCCCCTCCATCTGGGTGGTGCTGCCTGTGCTGTTCCTGGTGGCGATGAGCCTGCTGCCACTGGCCTATGTCGCCATCAAAGCCTGGGAAGCCGGCTGGCGCGAGGCCTTGCACCTGCTGTGGCGTCCCTTTGTCTGGGGGCTGATGCGCAACACCCTGTTGCTGATGGTCGGGGTGACGCTGACGTGCATGGTGGTGGGCCTGGCGCTGGCCTGGCTGCTGGAGCGCAGCAACCTGGCCGGCCGCCGGCTGTGGGGCGTGGTGCTATGCCTGCCGTTCGCAGTGCCGTCGTTCGTCAGCAGCTTCACCTGGGTATCGTTGAGTTCGGACTTCGAAGGCCTCGGCGGGGCGATCATGGTCATGGCCCTGTCCAAATACCCCTTGGTGTTCCTGCCCGTTGCCGCAACCCTGCGCAACCTCGACACCTCGCTGGAGGAGTCGGCGCGCACCTTGGGGTGCAGCCGCTGGGGCGTGTTCAGCAAGGTCACCCTGCCGCTGCTGTGGCCATCGATGCTCGGCGGTGCGCTGCTGATTGCCCTGCACATGCTGGTGGAGTTCGGCGCCTTGTCGATCCTCGGCCTGCAAACCTTCACCACCGCCATCTACCAACAGTTCGAACTGGAGTTCAGCAATGCCAACGCGGCCATGCTGTCTGCCGTACTGCTGGCGATGTGCCTGGTGATGCTGTGGCTGGAACTGCGCGTACGCGGCAAAGCCCGCCATGTGCGCATCGGCCAGGGCGTAGCGCGGCGTGCGCAACCGGTACGGCTGCGTGGCTGGTCGGTGCTGGCACAGCTGTTTTGCGTGGGCCTGGCGGTGCTGGGCAGCGGTATTCCGCTGGCCATGCTCGGCTACTGGCTGAGTGTGGGGTCGTCGGCAGCGTTCCCGGTGGCGGCCATCTCCAAGGCACTGTTCACCTCGCTGTCGGTGTCGCTTGGCGGTGCTGGCTTCTGCGTGCTGTTGGCCCTGCCGATCAGCTTCCTGGTGGTGCGCTACAAGGGTCGCCTGGCGATCTGGGCCGAGCGCCTGCCTTACCTGCTACACGCCCTGCCCGGCCTGGTGATTGCCCTGACCCTGGTGTTCTTCGCCCTGCACTACGTGCCGGCGCTGTACCAGACCACGGCACTGCTGCTGCTGGCCTATGCGCTGCTGTTTTTGCCACTGGCGCAGTCGCCGGTACGCACCGCACTGAACAAGGCCTCGCCAACGCTTGAGGAAGCTGCACGCACCCTGGGCGCGAGCAGCTTTACCGCGTTCTGCCGGGTGACCCTGCCGATCATCTTCCCGGCCATGGCGGCGGCTTTTGCGCTGGTGTTCCTGGATGCCATGAAGGAGCTGACTGCCACGCTACTGCTCAGCCCCACGGGCATGACCACACTGGCCACCGAGGTGTGGGCGCACACGGCCAACGTCGAGTTCGCGGCGGCGGCGCCTTATGCGGCACTGCTGATCGTGGTGTCGGGGTTGCCGGTTTATCTGCTGACGACGCGGATGTACCTGAACAAAGCTTGACCCGCGTCACCTTCATCGTCGGCAAGCCAGCTCCCACAGGTACCGCGCCGCCCGCAAGGCCTGTGCAGTACCTGTGGGAGCTGGCTTGCCGGCGATGAGACCATCAGATGTTACGCAGCATCCGGCGGACGATTGGCCCATGAGCCTTGCCGACGGGCAGCATGTAGAGGCGGCCGAAACGATTGAAGCACTGTACCGAGGTGGTCACATTCAAGCGTTGCCGGCCCTGCTCTGCTTCATCCAGATCCATGCTCACCATCACCGCCAGGTGCGTGTCACGCGAGGTCAGGACCAGTTGCTGGTCGCTGATTGCCTCGACGGTAAAGAAATCCAGTAGCTCACCCACTGCCGGAACCCGCTCAGGGCTGCGCGATGAAAAACCGTGGATAGTGGCAACGTTGAACCGGCGCGAGATGAAGTCGCGCAGGCGAAAGGCCATGGCCAGCCAGCCCGGAACGTCCGAGGTCATGGCGCAGTAGGCCTGTATGGCGGTCATTGGTGCGGTGACGCAAATGCCATCGCTATGAAGAAAATCCAGTTCGGCCGGAGCGGCGACCAGTTGGGCGGACATGAACAACTCCCTTTGCCATGTGTCGCCGCCATCATAGCAACACCTTCCACTAAAGGAGCGGCCCATCGTGACGCAAGGCCGCTCCTACAGGGACCGCGTCAGGCGCGGAATTGACCAAGGCTTGCCCGTAGCTGCGCAGCGAGGTCATCCAGCACCTTGCTGCTGGCCGTGGTCTGCATCACCACTTCGGCCGAGCGCTCAGCCTGGGCATGGATAGTCTCCACCCGCCCCCGCACGGCCTGCGCCCCGCTCGCCTGCTGCTCGGCGGCACGGGTGGCCAGGCCAATGGCCGCGTGTACCTGCTCCACCGCAGCCTGCACCGACTGCTGGCGACGCTCGTTGTCACGCAGTACCAGCAGCCCTTCGCTGGCCTTGAGCCCGGCCTGGCTGATGGTCGCCACGGCTTCCTTGGCGCCCTTCTGCAGCGCCGCGATGTGTGACTGGATATCCCCCGTGGAGCTTTGCGTCTTGCTCGCCAGCGCCCGCACCTCATCGGCCACCACGGCAAACCCGCGCCCGGTCTCGCCTGCCCGGGCGGCTTCGATGGCCGCGTTCAGCGCCAGCAGGTTGGTCTGCTCGGCAATGCCATGGATGACGGTCAGCACCACTTCAATCTGTTCGCTCTGCTTGGCCAGGCGCTCGATCACCTGAGAGCCCGTTTCGACCTGCCCGGCAAGGTTCTCGATCAGGCTCGCCAGTTGCGTCGAGGAACGGCTGTTTTCGTCGGTAGCCTGGCGGATATCCACCACC
This sequence comes from Pseudomonas putida NBRC 14164, assembly GCF_000412675.1. Classification (NCBI taxonomy): domain Bacteria; kingdom Pseudomonadati; phylum Pseudomonadota; class Gammaproteobacteria; order Pseudomonadales; family Pseudomonadaceae; genus Pseudomonas; species Pseudomonas putida. Next base: position 5,602,651 of record NC_021505.1, read on the forward strand.
TGCTTCAAGGCCGCCTGCATCGCATGGCTTTCGGCTTGGGCTTCGTCTGCCATGCTCGAAAGGTCGCGCAGGCTGGCTGCCACTTCATCGCGTTGCAATGCGGCAGCAGCATCCGCGCCGGCATTGCGCTGGGCCATCGCGCCAATCTCGACACCGGTACGCTGCGCCACCTCGCCCGCCTCACGCACGATCGGTTGCAGCTTGTCGACAAAGCGGTTCACCGCCGAAGCCATGTCGCCAATTTCGTCGCGGCTGTCGAGCGGCACGCGCTTGGTCAGGTCGCCTTCGCCTGCCGCCAGGTCGTCCAGGGCAGCAATCAGCAGGCGCAGCTTGCTCAGCACTCGGCGGCCAAGCACCACGGCCACTGCCAGCAGCACACCCAGACCGACCAGCACCAGGCCCAGGCCAATGCGCCAGCGCAGTTCGGTAGCGGCCTCGCGCACAGTCTGTGCGGTATTGGCCTGCATCGCTGCAGCACTGCCTTGCGCCTTCTCCAGGCGCTGACGCAGGGTTTTGCCGCTGTCGGCTGCGGCACCCACCAGGCTGTCGCCAACCAGTTGCTCACCGCTGGCAATCAGCGCCGCGAAGCGCTGGTCCAGGGCCTTGAGCTCCTGGTCGATGCCCGCCGTGGAAACCCCCATCACCACCTTGCCGATTTCTGCGCCATTGGGGTTGATCGAAGCTTCGACAAAGTAAACCGCCGGGTCGTGTCGGGCGGCATTGATCACCTTGTCCAGCGCACGCTCGCCCTGGCCCTTGTCCATCAACGCCTGGTTGATCGGGTTTTGCCGGTTCAGGTAACGGGTCAGGTGCTGGCCCTGTGCATCGTCGTAAACCACGAACAACACGTTGGGGTTGCGCTGGGCACGCCGGGCAAAGTCGGAGAGCACTGGCACATCGTTGTCCCAGATCGCCCGCGGGGCAACCGAAGCCAGCAGCTCGGCCATGTCGTTGGCGGAGTCCTTCAGGTTCTTTTCCAAGGTGCTGCGCAGTTGCTGCTGTTCGCTTTGCAGGCGCTCCGACAACCCGGCGCTCAGGCGCTGGCGGGTGCTGCTGGACAGGCCGTCGAGGCCCGAGCGCACATCTTGCCCGGCTTGCTCCAGGTCATTGGCCAGCTGGCGGCTGTCGTTACCCAGGCGTTCGCCAAGGTCGGCCTCCAGGGCGGTGACCGTGCTTCGGGTAAGCGCAACTGCAACCAGCACCTGCACCAAAAGAGCGATACCAAGGGCAACAAACACAGGCCGCAAAAGGCGGCTTCGTAACAGTGAGAGGATGGCAGACACGGTGTAACCCTCGTGTTTTCTGGCGCCACTATTTTGATGGCATCTTCAGAAACTTCTTACAGCAAGGGTTGTGCCGGAGGCAGCAGGGATATGCGCCAAGGTTCAGCAAGGGGGTTGCCTGCACCTGCCCTATCGCCGGCAAGCCAGCTCCCACAGGAGCTTCACACATCTCGAGATCCATGAAGATGCTGTGGGAGCTGGCTTGCCGGCGATAGGGCCAATGCAGACATACCCCACAAATGAAAACGCCGCGGCCCTTTTCAGGGCCACGGCGTCAGATCAGCCTGGAGGGCGGATCAGGCGAACGGGTGACGCAGCACGATGGTCTCGTTGCGGTCCGGGCCGGTCGAAATGATGTCGATCGGCGCGCCGACCAGCTCTTCGATGCGCTTGATGTAGTCACGCGCAGCTTGCGGCAGCTCTTCCAGGGTTTTTGCACCCAGGGTCGACTCGCTCCAGCCTGGCATCTCTTCGTACACCGGCTCCAGGCCGATGTAGCTGTCGGCATCGGAAGGCGCGTCGATGACAGCACCGTTCTCGTTCTTGTAGCCAACGCAGATGTTGATGGTTTCCAGGCCGTCCAGTACGTCCAGCTTGGTCAGGCAGATGCCCGAGATGCTGTTGACGTCGATGGCGCGACGCAGGATGACGGCATCGAACCAGCCGCAACGACGGGCACGGCCAGTGGTGGAACCGAACTCGTGGCCACGCTTGGCCAGTGTAGCGCCGGTCTCGTCGAACAGTTCGGTCGGGAACGGACCGGAACCCACGCGAGTGGTGTAGGCCTTGGTGATACCCAGGATGTAGTCCAGGTACATCGGGCCAACGCCGGAGCCGGTGGAGATACCGCCAGCAGTAGTGTTGGAGCTGGTGACGTACGGGTAGGTACCGTGGTCGATGTCAAGCAGCGAGCCCTGGGCACCTTCGAACATGATGTCCTTGCCGGCGCGACGCAGGTTGTGCAGCTCGGCGGTGACGTCGAGCATCATCGGCTTGAGCTGTTCAGCGTAGGCCATGCACTCGTCCAGGGTTTGCTGGAAATCGATGGCCGGCTCTTTGTAGTAGTTCACCAGCTGGAAGTTGTGGTAGTCCAGCAGCTCACCCAGCTTGGCAGCGAAACGCTCGCGGTGGAACAGGTCGCCCACACGCAGGCCGCGGCGCGCGACCTTGTCTTCGTAGGCTGGGCCGATACCACGGCCGGTGGTGCCGATCTTGGCTTCGCCACGGGCTTTTTCGCGGGCCTGGTCCAGGGCCACGTGGTACGACAGGATCAGCGGCGCAGCCGGGGAGATGCGCAGGCGCTCGCGCACCGGTACGCCCTTCTCTTCCAGCTTGGTGATTTCGCGCATCAGGGCGTCCGGGGCAACGACCACGCCGTTACCGATCAGGCACTGTACGCCTTCACGCAGGATGCCGGACGGAATCAGGTGCAGAACGGTCTTTTCACCGTTGATCACCAGGGTGTGACCCGCGTTGTGGCCCCCCTGGTAGCGCACTACGGCGGCAGCATGTTCGGTCAGCAGATCGACGATCTTGCCTTTGCCCTCATCACCCCACTGGGTGCCCAGGACGACGACATTCTTACCCATTACATTGGTCCTCATTCACGCAAACTTGGTTGCCGGCCTGTTGCCGACGCAGAAACTCACTGGGCCAGCGGCAGAACCTGCCAGCGCCCGTCTTGCTGAATCAATTGCCGATCACAATCCGCCTCGAGAGCAGCACTCAACGGCTGGCCAGGCAGGGCCTGGACCACACGCTGGCCCTCGTTGCGCAACTGGCAGACTTGCTGCCAGAGGGCCGCGTCGCCACTGTCCGGCATCCAGATGCCGCCCGTTGGCAATACGACCTCCGCTCGCCCCAGTGTGACCAGGGTCTTCAAATCCGTGGAGAAACCGGTGGCCGGGCGTGCCCGGCCAAAGTCGGCGCCGATGTCGTCGTAGCGCCCGCCCTGGGCGATCGATTGACCCTCGCCCGGTACAAACACGGCGAACACCACGCCGGTGTGATAGTTGTAGCCGCGCAGCTCGCCGAGGTCGAAGTACAGCGGCAGGTCCGGGAAGCGCGACGCGAGGCGATCAGCGATCGACAGCAGGTCGTCCAGCGCCGCCAGCACGCCGGCCGGAGCACGGCCCAGGCGCACCCGGGCTTCGGCCAGCACTTCACGGCCACCGCACAGTTCGACCAGTGCGCGCAGCATGTTGCCCAGATCCTTCGGCAGGTCGGCGGTCAGCGCCTGCACCTCATCGACGGCCTTGCGCTGCAGGGCGTCGAACAGCTGTTGCTCGACCGCACCGGACAGGCCGGCAGCACGGGCCAGGCCGCGGTAGATACCGACGTGGCCCAGGTCCATGTGTACGTCCGGCACATCGGCCAGTTGCAGCGTGGCCAGCATCAGGCTGATGACTTCCACGTCGCTGGTCGGGCTGGCATCGCCATACAGCTCGGCGCCCAGCTGGATCGGGCTGCGCGAGGTGGACAGTGCACGCGGCTGGGCGTGCAGCACGCTGCCGGCGTAGCACAGGCGGCTCGGGCCTTCACGGCGCAGGGTGTGGGCGTCGATGCGCGCCACCTGCGGGGTGAAGTCGGCGCGGAAGCCCATCAGGCGGCCGGACTGCGGGTCCACTACCTTGAAGGTACGCTGATCCAGGTCCTGGCCGGCGCCGGTGAGCAGCGACTCCAGGTACTCGATATGCGGGGTGACGACCAGCTCGTAGCCCCAACTCTGGAACAGGTCCAACACCTGACGGCGCGCGATCTCGATGCGCGCAGCCTCAGGTGGCAGTACTTCCTCGATGCCATCTGGCAGCAGCCAGCGGTCTACCGTTGCCATTACGCCTTTTCCCCTCTGGTCCGGGCGGCTTGCCAGCAGGCGAGCCGTCAGTAAAGCCGGTATCGCGCACAGCAGCGGGCAGCACTGATCCCAGCGCAGCCACCGTACCCGATACCCTCGAATTGCCTTGCGAGCTGACCAAACCGTCAACTGGCGCTTTGCCAATCAACCTTTCAGACGCAAAAAAGCCGGGAAATTTCCCGGCTGCCTCATCATACACCCCTTTTCATTCAGGATGCACCCCGCCTGGTGTTTTAGCTGCCAGGCGGGGCGCCGCTGCATGAAAATCAGGGCCTGAGCATCACGGCTTGCTCTTGTCCAGGTAACGGAAGAACTCGTTCTTCGGGTCCAGGACCAGCACGTCGCTCTTGCTCGAGAAGCTCTCGCGGTATGCCTGCAGGCTACGGTGGAACGCATAGAAATCAGCGTCCTGGCTGTAGGCCTTGGCATAGATGGCAGCCGCCTGGGCGTCGCCGTCACCACGGGTTTCTTCTGCTTCGCGGTAGGCCTCGGCCAGCAGCACACGGCGCTGGCGGTCAGCATCGGCACGAATACCTTCAGCCAGCTCGTTACCCTTGGCACGGTGCTCGCGAGCTTCACGCTCACGCTCGGTGCTCATACGGTCGAACACACTGCGGTTGACTTCCTTCGGCAGGTCGATGGCCTTGACGCGCACGTCGACCACCTCGATGCCCAGCTCCTTGTTGGCCATGCGGTTCAGCGATGCAGTGATGTCAGCCATCAGTGCGTCACGCTCACCGGAAACCACCTCGTGCAGGGTACGTTTACCGAACTGGTCGCGCAGGCCGCTTTCCAGACGACGCGACAGACGCTCGTCAGCGATCTGCTTCATGCCGGACGTGGCGGTGTAGAAGCGCTCGGCATCCTTGACGCGCCACTTGGCGTAGGCGTCGACCATCACCGCTTTCTTCTCCAGGGTCAGGAACCGCTGGGTCGGGGCGTCGAGGGTCATGAGGCGGGCGTCGAACTTGCGCACCTGGTTCACGTACGGAATCTTCACGTGCAGGCCTGGCTGAACGTCCGCCTGGACCACCTTACCGAAGCGCAGCAGTACCGCACGCTCTGTCTGGGACACGATATAGAAGCTGTTCCAGGCCACTATGGCCAGAACGACGGCGGCGATCAGGGCGATCAGCGATCTATTGCTCATCAGCGGCTCTCCCTAGTACGCAGCGGCTGCTGTTGCTGTTGCAGGTCCTGCGCCGCACGGGCGGCCGCATCGTTGACCGATGGCGACACGCTGGTGGTTGGCGTGGACGGGTTGCGGCTGCCTTCGACCATCTTGTCCAGTGGCAGGTAGAGCAGGTTGTTCTGCCCGTCCTTGGTCGCCACCATGACCTTGCTCGAATTGCTGTAGACCTCTTGCATGGTCTCCAGGTACAGACGCTGACGGGTCACGTCAGGTGCCTTGTGGTACTCGGTGACCAGCTTGGTAAAGCGGTCGGCCTCACCCTTGGCCCGGGCGATGACTTCGTCGCGGTAACCGTTGGCGTCCTCGATGATGCGCTGGGCCTGACCACGGGCTTCCGGCACCACGCCATTGGCGTAGGACTCGGCCTGGTTGCGGGCACGCTGCTCGTCTTCGCGGGCACGGATCACGTCGTCGAAGGCTTCCTGCACTTCACGCGGGGCTGCCGCGCTCTGTACGTTGACCTGGGTAACGGTGATACCGGTACGGTAGTTGTCGAGGAAGCGCTGCAGGCGTTCGCGGATATCCACGGCCATCTGCTCACGGCCTTCGGTCAGTACCTGGTCCATCGAGGTGGAACCCACCACGTGGCGCAGGGCACTGTCGGTCGCGTGCTGCAGGCTTACCTCAGGCTGGTCGACGTTAAGCACGAAGTCCTGCAGGTTGCTGATCTTGTACTGGACGGTCAGCGGCACCTCGACGATGTTCTCGTCTTCGGTCAGCATCTGGCCCTGTTTGGTATAGGCACGCTCACGCGTGACGTTTTCCATGTACTTGCGATCAATCGGAGGGAAGTAGATGTTCAGGCCGGGACCGACCGTCTCATGGTACTTGCCGAAGCGCAGCACCACAGCCTGCTCCTGCTCGTCGACCACGTACACGGCACTGTACAGCCAGATGGCAGCCAGTACCGCCAGGCCGATGCCCAGCAGGCCCAGGCCACCGCCCTTGCCGACATTGCGGTCACCGCCGCCACGTTTCTTGTTACCGCCGAACATGCCGTTCAGGCTGTCCTGCAGTTTGCGGAAGGCCTCGTCCAGATCCGGCGGACCTTTCTTGTCACCACCACCGCCACCGCCACCACGGCGGCCGCCCCAGGGATCCTGATTGTTCGAGTTGCCACCCGGCTCGTTCCAAGCCATAGCGCTCTCCATCTGATAAAGCAAAGACGCGCCCACGGCGCGCCGTCCAATGCTACAGAATGCCTGTCACTGCTGCCCGGCGACCTCGACGAGCATTTATTGCAAAGTGTGTTGCTCGACAAACACTTGCGGCTCCATGCCTTCGCGGCTGACCAGGCGATTCAATTCGACCATGGGCAGTCGCACGCTCAGCAGGCTGCGCCCTTCTTCATCATGCTCTTCACTCTGCACGGCCCCCAGAGCAAAGAATTGCGCGCGCAAGCGGGCAAAACGCTGCTCCAGACACAGGGTACCGACAAACAGATCATCCCCCAGCAACTCGGCAATCGCCTGGCCAACCAGCTCCAGACCACGCCCATCGCGTGCCGATACCCAGACCCGCTCCGGCTTGCCATCGGCATTGCGCTGGATCTGTGGCTCGACATCTTCGAGCAGGTCGAGTTTGTTATACACCTCGAGGATGGGCAAGCCTTCAGCACCAATCTCGCCCAACACGGCCAGCACCTGCTCGATCTGTTCCATGCGCTCTGGCTCATGGGCGTCGATCACGTGCAGCAGCAGGTCGGAGTTGCTCGACTCTTCGAGCGTAGCCCGAAATGCCTCGACCAGCTTGTGCGGCAGGTGGCGAATGAAGCCCACGGTGTCGGCCAGCACGATCGGCCCCAGGTCGTTGAGCTCGAGCCGGCGCAGGGTCGGGTCGAGGGTGGCGAACAGCTGATCCGCGGCGTACACCTCGGATTCGGTCAGGGCGTTGAACAGCGTGGACTTGCCGGCGTTGGTGTAACCCACCAGCGACACTGAAGGGATATCCGCGCGCTTGCGCCCGCGACGCGCCTGCTCACGCTGGCTGCGTACCTTCTCGAGGCGTGACTTGATCTGGCGAATGCGCACCCGCAACAGGCGGCGGTCGGTTTCGAGCTGGGTTTCACCCGGGCCACGCAGGCCGATACCCCCTTTTTGTCGCTCAAGGTGGGTCCAGCCGCGCACCAGCCGCGTGCTCATGTGATCAAGCTGGGCCAGTTCGACCTGCAGCTTGCCTTCATGGGTACGCGCCCGTTGGGCGAAAATATCGAGGATCAGCCCGGTACGATCGAGCACTCGGCACTCGAACACACGTTCAAGGTTGCGCTCCTGACTGGGCGTGAGGGTGTGATTGAAAATCACAAGGTCTACCTGTTCGGCATGGACCAGGTCGTGCAATTCCTCGACCTTGCCGCTGCCAATCAGGTATTTGGCCGTTGGCTGATGCCGTGTCACGGTCACCAGCGAGACGATATCCGCCCCGGCCGACAGTGCCAGCTCCCGAAACTCCTGCGGATCTTCGCGCGCCTCAGGGTTCTGACCTTCCAAGTGAACGAGCAACGCCCGTTCACCACCACCGTGGCGCTCAAAGAACAATGCAGGCTCCTATCAGGCGTTGCCTGGCTCGCTGTCGCCGAGGTCGGAATCGGACGGGCTTGGCAGGCGAACCGGACGGGCAGGCACCACGGTCGAAATGGCGTGCTTGTAAACCATTTGGCTGACGGTGTTCTTCAGCAGTACCACGAACTGGTCGAACGATTCGATCGAGCCCTGCAGTTTGATGCCGTTGACCAGATAGATCGATACCGGAACCTTTTCTTTTCTCAAGGTGTTCAAGTAAGGGTCTTGTAGCGAATGCCCTTTTGACATATGCCGCACTCCTGTAAGGATAAATAATAGAAAATCAAGAAAATCGATAAATTAGGCCGCCCAGTCGCAAGAATAGACGGCAATCAGCAGGGACTCAGCTCAATATGGAGATGGCCCCAAGGTATTTCAAGGTGCGGGACAGATTGTCGCAGGCCATGCTGTCAAGCCAGTGCACATCAGGCCAGCCACGCAACCAGGTGAACTGCCGCTTGGCCAGCTGCCGGGTCGCAATGATACCGCGTTCTCGCATCTCATTCTCAGTCAGCGTGCCATCCAGGTAATCCCAGACCTGCCGATACCCCACAGCCCGTATAGACGGCAGCCCGGCGTGCAAGTCACTTCTGGCTCGCAGCGATCGGACCTCGTCGATGAAGCCCTGTTCCAGCATCTGCGAAAATCGTAACGCAATTCGCTGATGCAAAATGTGACGATCTGTAGGAGCAATCGCTAAACTCGCGACAGTATAGGGCAAATGTCCGCCAGCGCCTGCGTCTGCGCCGCGACTTTCCGCGAATTGACGCTGGCGATGAGCCGTCATGCTCTCACCGCTCACGCGGTACACCTCCAGCGCGCGAATCAACCGTTGCGGGTCGTTGGGGTGGATGCGCGCCGCCGATTCCGGGTCGATCTCAGCCAACTGGCGGTGCAGCTCGGCCAGCCCCAGCGCCTCGGCCTGGGCTTCAAGGTCGGCTCGCACCGCGGCGTCAGCTGCCGGCATGTCGGCCAGGCCATCGATCAACGCCTTGTAATAGAGCATGGTGCCGCCCACCAGCAGCGGGATTTTCCCGCGCGCGGTGATGTCGGCCATGGCTTCCAGGGCATCGGCGCGAAATTGCGCGGCCGAATAGCTCTCGGCCGGGTCACGGATGTCGATCAGCCGGTGCGGGTGGGCGGCGAGAATTTCTTTCGACGGCTTGGCCGAACCAATATCCATGCCCCGATAGACCAGCGCCGAGTCGACGCTGATCAGCTCGCACGGCAGCACTTTGGTCAGTTCGATAGCCAGGTCGGTCTTGCCGGCCGCCGTCGGGCCCATCAGGAATATTGCAGGGGGCTTGCCGCTCATTTTATCGACCGCGCAGGAAAAGTTTGTCCAGATCGTCCAGGCCCATCTGGGTCCAGGTGGGACGGCCATGGTTGCACTGGCCACTGCGTTCGGTGTTTTCCATGTCGCGCAGCAGGGCATTCATTTCGGGGATTGCCAGGCGCCGGTTCGCACGCACGGCGCCGTGGCAGGCCATGGTGCCGAGCAGTTCGTTGAGGTGCGCCTGGATACGGTCGCTGGTGCCGTACTCCATCAGGTCGGCGAGCACATCCTGCACCAGGCGGTTGGCCTCGGCCTGCTTGAGCAAGGCCGGAATCTGGCGAATCGCCAAGGTCTCGGGGCCCAGGCGCTGCAGTTCGAACCCCAGGCGCTGGAACCACTGCGCATGTTCTTCGGCGCAATCAGCTTCACGCTGGCTCAGGGCCAGGGTTTCGGGCACCAGCAGCGGCTGGCCGCTAAGGCCTTCACTGGCCATGGCCACCTTGAGGCGCTCGTACATGATGCGCTCATGGGCAGCGTGCATGTCCACCAGCACCAGGCCAACGGCGTTCTCGGCCAGGATGTAGATACCCTTGAGCTGCGCCAGTGCGTAGCCCAACGGGGGAATGTCACCCTGGCTTTCGGGCAGCGTAGTTACCGGTGCCGCTCCCTCTTCCAGCGGTTTGTAGAACTCGCGATACACCGCCTGCGCCTCGGCGGCCGGCACGGGCTGCGAGGGGCGCGGGGTGTATTGATACTGGTAACCGGCGCCACTGCCGCCATTGGAAATCGCGTGCTGCGGCGCCTGGGGCCGTTCAAGCACTGGCGAGGCCAGGCGCATTTCGCCTTGCGGGCCGAATTCACCAGCCTGCTGGCCAGTTGGGCGGACCATCTCAGGTACTGCGGCAGGCGCGGCCAAGTGGTCTTCCGGGCGCACATCAGCCAGCGCGCGGTGCAGCGTGCCATACAGAAAATCGTGCACCGAGCGCCCCTCGCGGAAGCGCACTTCGTGCTTGGTCGGGTGCACATTGACGTCAACGCCGTTGGGCTCCAGTTCCAGGAACAACACGAATGTCGGGTGCCGGCCATTGAACAGCACGTCCCGGTAGGCCTGGCGCACAGCGTGGGCGACCAGCTTGTCGCGCACCGCACGGCCATTGACGAAGAAGTACTGCAGGTCTGCCTGGCTGCGCGAGAAGGTCGGCAGGCCGACCCAGCCCCACAGGCGCAGGCCGTTGCGTTCGACGTCAATCGGCAGCGCCTGCTCCATGAAGCCCGGACCGCAGATGGCGCCCACCCGCCGCGCCCGAGCGGTTTCATCATGGGCCTCGTGCAGGCTGAGGATGCTCTTGCCGTTATGACGCAGGTGAAAGCCGACATCGAATCGCGCCAGCGCCAGCCGGCGGATGACTTCCTGCAGGTGATCGAATTCGGTTTTCTCGGCCTTGAGAAACTTGCGCCGGGCCGGGGTATTGAAGAACAGGTCGCGCACTTCCACCGAGGTGCCCACCGGATGCGCCGCTGGCTGCACCCGCGGGGTCATGTCACGGCCTTCGGTTTCCACCTGCCAGGCTTCGCTGGCACTGGCAGTGCGTGACGTCATGGTCAAGCGCGCCACCGAGCTGATCGAAGCCAGCGCCTCGCCCCGGAAGCCCAGGCTCATCACGCCTTCAAGGTCTTCCAGCTCGCGGATCTTGCTGGTGGCGTGACGCGCCAGGGCCAAAGGCAGATCGTCAGCAGAAATACCACTGCCGTCGTCCCGCACTTTCAGCAGCTTGATGCCGCCCTGTTCCACTTCCACGTCAATGCGCCGGGCACCGGAGTCCAGGCTGTTTTCCAGCAACTCCTTGGCCACGGAGGCCGGCCGCTCGACGACCTCGCCGGCGGCGATCTGGTTAGCCAATCGCGGGCTGAGCAGCTCAATGCGCGAACCACCACTCATTATTGCGCGGCCAAAGTTGTAGCAGGCACATCAAGGCGCTGGCCGACCTTCAGCTCATCGGTCTTGAGGCTGTTGGTGCTGCGCAAGCTGGCCACGCTGACCTGGTAGCGCACGGCGAGCATCGCCAGTGTTTCGCCTGGGCGCACCGTGTGTTCACGTGGGCCGGCGGCAATCTTGCCGGTGTCGCGCAGCCAGGCAATGTAGGTACCCGGCGGCGGGTTCTGCTGGAAGTACTGGCGCACACCGGTATGGATCGAACGGGCCAAGGCCTGCTGATGGCTGGCGGTGGCCAGCTTGGCGGCTTCGTTGTTGTTCGAGATGAACCCGGTTTCAACGAGGATCGACGGGATGTCCGGCGACTTCAGCACCATGAAGCCGGCTTGTTCCACACGCTGTTTGTGCAGCGAAGTGACACGGCCCATGTTGCCGAGCACTTTCTGCCCCACGTTGAGGCTGGAGCTGAGCGTGGCGGTCATCGACAGGTCCAGCAGCACGCCGGCCAGCATACGGTCTTTGTCATCGAGGCTGACGTTACCGGCACCGCCGATCAGGTCAGAACGGTTTTCCGTGTCGGCCAGCCAGCGCGCGGTCTCGGAGGTGGCGCCGCGATCAGACAGTGCGAACACCGACGCGCCAAAGGCAGCCCGCGACGGTGCGGCGTCGGCGTGGATCGAGATGAACAGGTCAGCCCCCTTCTTGCGGGCGATTTCCGTGCGTTTGCGCAGTGGAATGAAGTAGTCGCCCGTACGGGTCAGCTCGGCACGGAAGCCCCTTTCGCTGTTGATCTGGCGCTGCAGCTCTTTGGCAATCTGCAGCACGATGTCCTTTTCATGCTGGCCGCGCGAACCGGAGGCACCCGGGTCTTCGCCACCGTGGCCGGCGTCGATGGCCACCACGATTTCACGCTTGCCGCTTGGTACCGGCGGCAACTTGATCGCCGGTTGCGCCGGGGACACCGGCACCGCTGGCGTGGTCGCCGGCGTCTGTACCGGCGCCGGGGCCGGCGGTGGCGCGCTGGCCGCAATGGCGTCGGCTTCCTGGTCGTACAAGTCGACCACCAGGCGATTGCCGTATTGCGCATTCGGTGCCAGCGTGAAGCTTTTCGGGGTGACCGACTTTTTCAGGTCGACCACCACCCGCAGGTCGGTCGGGGTGCGCTGGGCCGAACGCACGCTACTGATCGGCGTGTTGGAGGTGGCCACCTTCAATGGCGCGGCCAGGGTTGCGCCATTGATGTCGATAACCAGGCGATCAGGCGCGCTCAAGGTGAAGACGCTGTGCTGCACGGGGCCAGACAGGTCAAAGACCAGCCGCGTGTTGTCTGGCGCGCGCCACAGGCGCACGCTCTTGACTTGAGTGACGGCCAGAGCCTCAACGGTCACCGTTGTCAGCAGCAGCCCAACGATGGCGACCAGTGCGCGTATGCGCATACCTACCCCACTTACTGTTTATAGTGTTTGGCCAGTGCCATGCACCAGGCCTCGCCGCGAGCCCCCTGCGGCGAAAGGATCAGCGAGCGTCCGCCCGCTTGGGGGCTTATGGTAATGGTCAGGTCAGGCTTTGGCAAAACGCCCGCACCCTTTTGTGGCCACTCGAACAGGCACAGCGGGTCGCCCTCGAAATAGTCACGAATACCCATGAACTCCAACTCCTCCGGATCGACCAGGCGATACAGGTCGAAATGGAAGGCTCGCACCTCACCGATTTCGTAGGGTTCGACCACGGTGAAGGTCGGGCTTTTCACTGCACCCGTATGGCCCAGGCCACGGATCAGCCCTCGGGAAAGCGTAGTCTTGCCCGCACCCAGGTCGCCCTCGAGAAAGATCACGCCGCGACCGCCGGTCACCTCGGCCAGTGCTGCGCCAAACTTGACCGTGGCGTCTTCATCGGCCAGAAACAGGGTTATGCCAGACACGCAGAATGCTCCTCCAGTAACTCACGAATGACCGGCGCCAGATCACTGGCCGCCAGGCCTCTACCTTTTACACCCAGCCGCTCGCCTGCACAGGCATGCAACCACACCCCCAGGCCAGCGGCCTGCCAGGCATCCAGCCCTTGGGCCAACAACGCCGCCAGCACACCGGTCAGCACATCGCCAAAGCCGGCGCCGGCCATGGCGGGGTGGCCCCGTTCGCACAGCATCAGTTGCCCGGCCGGGTCGGCCACCAGGGTGCCGGCGCCCTTGAGCACGCAAACGCTGTTGTAACGGCGCGCGAGCTTGCGCGCCGCGCCCTGGCGGTCGGCCTGTACCGCTTCGGTGGAAATACCCAGCAGCCGCGCCGCCTCCCCCGGATGCGGGGTGAGGATGCTGCCACTGGGCAGGGCCAGGGGGGTACGCGCCAGCAAATTCAGGGCATCGGCGTCCCACACCTGCGGCTGTTCGGCGTTGGCCACTGCCGAGAGCAGGCTACGCCCCCACGCCGCCTGCCCCAACCCCGGGCCCACCACCAGCACGGAGGCGCGCTCCAGCACGCCCATCAACTGGTTGGCCGAGCTGACGCCCAGGCACATGGTTTCGGGCAGACGCGCCAGGCTCGCGCTCACATGCTCAGGGCGCGTCGCCACGCTGACCAGCCCGGCGCCGCAGCGCAGGGCGGCTTCAGCACTCAACAGCACAGCGCCGCCTGTGCCCAGGTCGCCACCGACCACCAGCACATGGCCGAAGTCGCCTTTATGGGCATTCACAGGTCGCGCCGGCAGGTGCGCGACGGTCACGCTGCTGAGCAGTTGCGGGGCATGGCTGGGGTGTTTGGTCTGCGGCATGGGGTCAAAGGCTCCAATGTCTGGCAGAATTATACGCACCTGAGCCCGTATTGCCTTGCCCATCCATGTCCAGCTGCACACCTGACCTCGCCCAACTGGCCCAATCGATCAAGATTTGGGGCCAGGAACTCGGTTTTGCCCATGTCGGCATCGCCGGGGTCGACCTTGGCGAACACGAACACCACCTGCAGCGCTGGCTCGATGCCGGCTACCAGGGCGAAATGGAGTACCTGGGCGCGCACGGCAGCAAGCGTTCGCACCCCGACCAACTGATTCCCGGCACGGTGCGGGTGGTCTCGCTGCGCATGGACTACCTGTCCGGCGACACACAGATGGCGCAGCGCCTGGCACAGCCGGAAAAGGCCTACATATCGCGCTATGCACTGGGCCGGGACTACCACAAGCTGGTGCGCAAGCGCGTGCAATTCCTGGCCGATCGCATCCAGGAAGCCATCGGCCCGTTCGGCTACCGCGCATTCGTCGACAGCGCGCCGGTACTGGAGAAGGCCCTGGCCGAACAGGCCGGGTTGGGCTGGATCGGCAAGAACACCCTTCTGCTCAACCGCAAGGCGGGCAGTTACTTCTTCCTTGCCGAGCTGTTTGTCGATTTGCCGCTACCGGTGGATGAAGCGACTACCAGCGAGCACTGCGGGCGCTGCCAGGCCTGCCTGGACATCTGCCCGACCCAGGCGTTTGTCGGGCCCTATGTGCTGGATGCGCGGCGTTGCATCTCGTACCTGACCATCGAGCTGAGAGGCGCGATCCCTGTCGAGCTGCGCGCAAAGATGGGCAACCGGGTGTTCGGCTGCGATGACTGCCAGATCGTCTGCCCGTGGAACCGCTTTGCCAAGCACAGCCAGGAACAGGACTTCCAGCCGCGGCACGGGCTGGAGAATGCCGAGTTGGCGCAGATGTTCCTGTGGGATGAGCGCACCTTCCTGCGCAAGACCGAGGGCGGGCCGTTGCGGCGGGCGGGGTATGAGCGATTCTTGCGCAACCTGGCGGTGGGGTTGGGCAATGCGCCTTCCACCATTCCTGTGATCGAGGCGCTGAAGGCCCGGCGCGAGGACGAATCAGAACTGGTGCGCGAGCATGTGGAGTGGGCTTTGGCCCGGCACGAAGCTCAATAGCGACTAGCCACAGCACTTGCGCCATCCTGTGGGAGCGGGCGGTGTCGCGCCCACAGCTGTGTCACTGCTGGTCGTTGTAGTGGAACTTGGGCATTTCCCAGTGGAAGCGGATCGCCAGCAACCGCACCAGGAACCCGCCAAACAAGGTCAGCAGCATCGCCTGCTCTGCCGGCACCTTGAAATACACGCACCCCAGGTAGAACCATGCCGCCGCAAACGACACGCTGGCATACAGCTCGCGGCGGAACACCAGTGGAATGTCGTTGCAGAAGATATCCCGCAAGATCCCGCCAAATACCCCAGTGATCACCCCACTGATCGACGCCACCAGCATGCCCTGCCCCATCTCCAGCGCGGTCATGCAGCCGATCAGGGTAAAGGCCACCAGCCCCAGGGCATCGAGCACCAGGAACAGCGAGCGCAGGCGGCGCATCATCGGGGCAATGAAAATGGTCAGCAACGCCGCAAAGCTGGTCAGCACCAGGTACTCCGGGTGCTTCACCCAGGTCAGTGGGTAATGCCCGAGCAGCACGTCGCGCACCGAGCCGCCACCCAGCGCGGTGACGCAGGCGATCAGTACCACGCCAAACCAGTCCATGCCGCGGCGCCCGGCAGACAACGCGCCGGTCATGGCTTCGGCGGTGATAGCAATGAGGTAGAGCATCAACAACATGGCGCGGGTCCGTGCGAGAAAGGCGCGCAGTCTAACCAGTTGCCCAGGGCACCAAAAGGGGGCGCAGATACAATATCTGCGCCTTTTCGGCTCACACCTTGATGAAATGCTCGCGATAGTGGCGCAGTTCGGCGATCGATTCGCGGATATCGTCCAGCGCCAGGTGGGTGTTGCCCTTCTTGAAGCTGTCACGCACGTCCGGCGCCCAGCGCGCGGCCAGTTCTTTCAGGGTGGAAACATCCAGGTTGCGGTAGTGGAAGTAGTTTTCCAGGTTGCGCATGTGGCGATAGAGGAAGCGGCGGTCCTGGCAGATGCTGTTGCCGCAGATTGGCGACTTGCCTTTCGGCACCCACTGCTCGAGGAAGGCGATGGTCTGCGCCTCGGCTTCAGCCATGCTGACCTTGCTCTCGCGCACGCGCTGGGTCAGGCCCGAAGCACCGTGGGTGCGGGTGTTCCATTCGTCCATGCGCGCCAGCACTTCGTCACTGTGGTGGATGGCGATCACCGGCCCTTCCGCCAGGGTGTTCAGCTGGCTGTCGGTGACGATGGTGGCCATCTCGATGATGACATCGCTGTCCGGATCCAGGCCGGTCATTTCCAGGTCGATCCAGATCAGGTTCTGTGGGTTTTGCATGCAGGGCTCCTCATATAGGCCGTCATATTAGCCTAGTGGCCAAAAGCACGCCCATTCGCCGCTTCAAAGGTAAGCGCAATGGTCCAGCGCCTGGCGTGCTAAACTGCCAGCCGTTTTCAATGCCCTGCCCGGGCCTTTCACACGGTACCTTCATGGCCAAACGCCAGCTCAATCGCCGCCAGAACTGGCGGATCGAAAAAATCCAGGGCGAGCGCGCCGCTCGCGCCGCCAAACGCGAGCAGCATGCGCTGCAGGAACTGGAAGGCGGCGACCTGGGGCCCGAGCAACTGGGCCTGGTGATCGCGCACTTTGGCGTGCAGGTAGAAGTTGAAGCCCAGGATGGCGAAACCGCAGGCCAGGTGTTCCGCTGCCATTTGCGCGCCAACCTGCCGGCGCTGGTCACTGGCGACCGTGTCGTGTGGCGTGCGGGTAACCAGGGCATCGGCGTAATCGTGGCGCAGATGCCGCGCAGCACCGAGCTGTGCCGGCCGAACAACCACGGTCAACTCAAGCCGGTGGCCGCCAACGTCGACCTGATCGTGATTGTGTTCGCCCCCGCTCCCGAGCCGCACCCGAACCTGATCGACCGCTACCTGGTAGCTGCCGAGCACGCTGGCCTGCGCCCGCTGCTGCTGCTGAACAAGGCCGACCTGATCAACGACGAGAATGGCCCCGGCCTGCATGCGCTGCTGGAAGTCTACCGTGAACTTGGCTACCCGCTGCTGGAAGTATCGGCACACCAGGGTGACGGCATGCAGCGCCTGCAACAGCAACTCGACGGCCACATCAGTGTGTTCGTCGGCCAGTCGGGGGTGGGCAAGTCGTCGCTGGTCAACAGCCTGCTGCCAGATGCCGGCACGCGTGTCGGCGACCTGTCGGAATGGTCGGGCCAAGGTACTCACACCACCACCACGGCGCGGCTATACCACTTCCCTAACGGCGGCGACCTGATCGACTCGCCGGGCATCCGCGAGTTCGGCCTCGGCCATGTCAGCCGCGACGACGTGGAAGATGGCTTCATCGAGTTCCGCGACCTGTTCGGCACCTGCCGCTTCCGCGACTGCAAGCATGACCGCGAACCGGGCTGCGCGCTACTCAAGGCACTGGACGAGGGGCGCATCAAGCCGCAACGCATGAACAGCTACCGCTCGATCATCGCCAGCCTGACAGAAGACAGCTACTGAAACGCTTGAAATGAAATTTGCCGCGATCCCCTGTGGGAGCGGCTTTAGCCGCGAACACCGGCAACGCCGGTGCCATCCACCGCGCTGGATGCTTCGCGGGTAAACCCGCTCCCACAGTGATCGCGCCAGCGTTCGGGTTTTGTGTAGAACAGTCGCCCGCACAAAAAAGCCGTTTACTGCTCCTTGGCCTCATCCATCTTCAGCGTGCCATCTTCAAAGATGTTCAGCTTCTGGCGCAGCTCACGCGGTTGCATCGGTGCTTGCTCCGTTGCCCCTGGGGCTTCCGGTGCGGCAGCCCCCGGCACAGGGCCGCTAGCCGGCGGTGCAGCAGGCTCGGCGGCCGGCGCTTCGGGCGCGCCCTGCTCACCCTCGATATTGCGCTGGGCCTTCTTGGTCAGCACGATGATATCGATACGGCGGTTGACCGGGTTGAACGGGTCCTTGCGGTCGAACAGCGACGACGAGGCGTAACCCACCACCCGCGCCACCTGCCCGTCCGGGTAACCACCGGCCACCAGCGCACGGCGCGCCGCGTTGGCACGGTTGGCCGACAGTTCCCAGTTGCCGAACTCGCCACTGCCGGCATACGGCTTGGCGTCGGTGTGGCCGCTGATGCTGATCTTGTTCGGCACCGCCTTGATGGTGTCGGCCATGGCCAGCAGGATGTCTTCAAAGTAGGGCTGCAAGCGGGCGCTGCCGATGTCGAACATCGGCCGGTTCTCGGCATCCATGATCTGGATGCGCAGCCCGTCCTGGGTAATTTCGAACAGGATCTGGTCCTTGAACTTCTGCAGCTGCGGGTTCTCTTCCACCTTGTTCTGCAGTTCCTGCAGCAGCAACTCCAGGCGCTCGCGCTCTACCTGCTCGGCCATGGTCTCGACCTGGTCCTTGCTCAGCTGGGTCGTGCTCTCGGGCATCGGCTCGGATTTCACTTCCGGGTTGATGGTTTTCTCCGGCGCCAGTTCAGGCGAGCCGCCCAGGTCGATGACATAAGGCGTACCGCTTTCCGAGAAGCCGATCGGGTCCTTGAAGTAGCCAGCAATGGCAATCTTCTGCTCCGGCGTGGCCGTGGACATCAGCCACAGCACCAGGAAGAACGCCATCATTGCCGTAGCAAAGTCGGCAAACGCGATTTTCCAGGCGCCGCCGTGGTGGCCGCCGCCAAAGCGCTTGACGCGCTTTACGATGATGGGCTGATTGTTTTCCATGACTCAGCGACCGCGAACCGCTTGTTCCAGCTCGGCGAAACTTGGGCGATGCATGGGGTACAGCACCTTGCGCCCGAACTCCACGGCCAGCGAAGGTGGCATGCCCGAGGCCGAGGCAACCAGCGAAGCCTTGATCGATTCGTAGAGGTTCAGCTCTTCCTTGGCATCGTGCTCCAGGCACTTGGCCAACGGGCCGAAGAAGCCGTAGGCAGCGAGAATACCGAAGAAGGTACCCACCAGCGCCGCACCCACGTGCATGCCGATGGCCGCCTGGTCACCCTCGCCCAGCGAGGCCATGGTCACCACGATCCCCAGTACCGCCGCGACGATACCGAAACCAGGCATGCCGTCAGCGATGCCGGTCACTGCATGGGACGGGTGCTCCAGCTCTTCCTTCATGCTCAGCAGCTCCATGTCGAACAGGCCCTCGAGTTCGTGCGGGGCCATGTTGCCGGTGGACATGATGCGCAGGTAGTCGCAGACAAACGCGGTCATGCGCTCATCGGCCAGTACCGTCGGGTACTTGGCGAAGATCGGGCTGGCGGCGGCGTCTTCGATGTCAGCCTCGATGGCCATCATGCCTTCGCGACGGCTCTTGTTGAGGATCTCGTACACCAGGCCCAGTACCTCCAGGTAGTAGGCATGGGTGAAGCGCGAGCCGAACATCTTCATCGACTTCTTGATGACGTGCATGGTCATGTGGCCAGGGTTGGCCTGCAGGAATGCACCAAAGGCTGCACCGCCGATGATCAGTACTTCGAACGGCTGGATCAGCGCTGCGATCTTGCCGTGGGAGAGCACGTAGCCGCCGAGCACGCTCGCGAATACGACGATGATGCCGATAATTTTAGCCATAGGTTCAAAGCACTTGCTGTCGTGGTCAGGGGAAGAGACGGGAGCTTTAAAACTCTTCTTCTACTTATCGGCAGAACTGCGCCAGACTATAGCCACTCAATGCGAAAAGCCAGTTCGGACTGATGTCAAAATGCCAATTGAAACCAAGGTGCCCGCTCAGGCTCCGCGTACGCTAGAAGCCTGGGTAAAGCTGCTGGAGAGTGTTCGCATCCCCGTGCCGAAGCACAGCTACGACCGGGTCATGGCTGCAATCAACGATAGCCGCCGCTCGCTGCGCGACATCGCCGAACTGATGCAGGATAGCCCGGCACTGGTGCTATCGGTGATGCGCGAAGCCAATCACCCCACCAACGCCAGCCAGGCCGAGCCAGCCGAAAGCCTGGAGGTCGCCCTCAACCGCCTGGGCCTGGAGCGCAGTGAGCAACTGCTCAAGCGCCTGCCCTCGCTGCCGGTCGAAGAAATCCCGCCCGTGCTCAGCCAGTTCCAGCTGATCAGCCAGCACGCCTCGCAGCAGGCCAGCGGCCTGTTCGCCAGCCGCCTGGCGCGGCTGTGGCAGGAAATCCACTGGGGCAGCCTGCTGTTCCTGTCACCACTGTGGCCGCTGGCACTGGCCTACCCCAAGCTGCTCGACACCTGGGAGCTGCGGGTTATCCACAAGGGCGAGGACGCCGCCCAGGTAGAGGAAGAGCTGTTTGGCGTGCGCATCATGGCGCTGTGCCAGACCATGGCGGAGTACTGGCGCCTGCCGCAGTGGGTAACCCAGGGTTACCGCCTGCTGCTGGAAGAACGCGAACAACTGGCCCAGGTGCTGAGCATCGCCCGCGACGAAGACCTGCTCAGCCAGCAACACCGCCTGGATGCCGAGCCCGGCCTGCGCCGCTGGTTCAACCAGCCGGCCAACACCGTGCTGCTGGCCAACAACCTTGCGCTGGCGGCGCAGGTGGGCTGGGACAACCCGCACCTGCTGCGCTGGCAACTGCTGACAGCGCTGTACCTGCAGACCTCGCTGGAAGACGTGCAGCAGCAAGTGCACCAACAAGCTGCCGCCAGTGCCCGCCGCCACGCCAGGCATGCCCTGTTCCACCCGGCTGAAGCACTGATCTGGCCCTGGCACCAGCGCCGTCCGCACCCGGACATGCTGGCCCCGCCACCGCCCAGCAGCGACGACCTGGCGCGTTGGCGCAAGCTGTGCCAGGACCTGCTGGCCCAGCCCAGCCCGTTCACCAACACCGTGCACCTGGCCACCCAGGCCCGCGAAGCCCTGCTGGCCTGCGGCATGCAACGCATTATGCTGCTGAGCCTGGACAAGGCCAGCGACTACCTGCGCGTGCAGCAGACCGCCGGCTTGCCCAAAGAGGCCGCGGCCCTGGCCCTGCAGGTGTCGCAAAACAAGCTGCTGCAAAAGCTGATGGCCCAGGCCGGGCAACTGCGCATTACCCCGGAAAACCACAGCCAGTTTTCGGCCCTGCTGCCTGTCCCGCTGCGTGCGCTGTTCCGCAGCGAGCACGTGCTGCTGCGCTCGCTGGCGGTGAACGATCAGGTGCTGATGCTGATGGTGGCCGACCAGGGCTGCCGGCCCTTGGCCAATATCAGCGTGCAGGCCTTCGGCAAGACCGCGCAATGCACCGAGCGGGCACTGTCGGTGTTTGCCAACCGCAAGGGCTGAGCCTTGCGCTACAATCGCCCCTCTTTCCACACTGGAGACCGTGGATGACTGACTTTTCCGGCCTGCCCCTGGTGATCGAAGCCGCGGACCTGCTGCCACGCCTGGGTTCGCCACAGTTGATCCTGGTCGACCTGAGCAGTGCCAACCGCTATGTCAGCGGGCATATCCCCGGCGCACGCTTTGTCGAAGGCAAGCGCACCCAGCTTGGCCAGCCTCCAGCGCCCGGCCTGCTGCCGTCCCTGGGCGAGCTGGAAAAACTGTTCAGCGAACTCGGCCACCGCGACGGCGCCGTCTATGTGGTGTATGACGATGAAGGCGGGGGCTGGGCCGGGCGCTTCATCTGGCTGCTCGACGTGATTGGTCACAAGGCCTATCACTACCTCAATGGCGGTATCCAGGCCTGGCCGGCTGACACGCTGTCCACCGACGTGCCCGCCAGCGTCAACAGCCCGGTGCACCTGCGTATCGACAACGCCCCCACCGCCACCCGCGAGTACCTGCAAAGCCGCCTGGGTGCCGATGACCTGGTCATCTGGGACGCCCGCGGCCCGCAGGAATTCAGCGGCGAGAAGGTATTGGCTGCCAAGGGCGGGCACATCCCCGGCGCGATCAACTTCGAGTGGACCGCCGGCATGGACCTCAACGACCACTTGCGCATTCGCCATGACATCCAACATGTCCTCGAGCAACTGGGCATCACCCCTGACAAGGAAGTGATCACCCACTGCCAGACCCACCGCCGCTCCGGCTTCACTTATCTGGTGGCCAAGGCCCTCGGCTACCCACGCGTCAAGGCTTACGCCGGCTCGTGGAGCGAATGGGGCAACCACCCGGACACGCCTGTAGAAGTTTAAGGAACCTGCATGAAATCCCGTTTGTTCATCATCAGCCAGTACCTGCTGCCGCACCACCTGCTGTCGCGGCTGGCCGGCTGCATCGCCGAGTGCCGCGCGCGCTGGTTCAAGAATGCCTTCACCGCCTGGTTTGCCAAGCGCTACCAGGTCAACATGTCCGAAGCGCTGGTCGAGGACTTGAGCGCCTACGAGCACTTCAATGCGTTCTTCACCCGCGCCCTGAAGCCGGGTGCCCGCCCGCTGGACGAAACCCCGGGCGCCATCCTGTGCCCGGCCGACGGCGCCGTCAGCCAGCTCGGCCCGATCGAGCACGGCCGCATCTTCCAGGCCAAGGGCCACGGCTTCAGCGCGCAAGAGCTGCTGGGCGGTGACCCGGCCATGGCAGCGCCGTTCATGGGCGGCGAGTTTGCCACCATCTACCTGTCGCCCAAGGACTACCACCGCGTGCACATGCCGCTGGCCGGCACCCTGCGCGAAATGGTCTATGTGCCGGGGCGTCTGTTCTCGGTCAACCAGACCACCGCAGAGAACGTTCCCGAGCTGTTCGCCCGCAACGAGCGCGTGGTCTGCCTGTTCGACACCGAGCGTGGGCCGATGGCCGTGGTGCTGGTGGGTGCGATGATCGTCGCCTCGATCGAAACCGTGTGGGCCGGGCTGGTGACGCCACCCAAGCGTGAGCTGAAGACCTTCCGTTACGACGAAGCCAGCCGCGCGCCGATCCACCTGGAGAAAGGAGCCGAGCTGGGCCGCTTCAAGCTGGGTTCGACCGCCATCGTGCTGTTCGGGCCGGAGCAGGTGAAGTGGGCTGAAAACCTGGGCGCTGGTTCTGCAGTGCGCATGGGGCAATTGTTGGCAGAACCCGCCCAGGCTTGATTCAAGCTGGATGAAAAAGGCCCTGCTCATGCGGGGCCTTTTCATTGGGGCCGCTGTGCGGCCCTTCGCGGGCACGCCCGTTCCCACAAAGCGCGATCACTGTGGGAGCGGGCATGCCCGCGAAGGGCTGCGAAGCAGCCCCAGGTTCCCGGGTCAGCCGCGGGCGTCGCGGTCACGCAGGCCCAGCAGGTACAGCACGCCATCCAGCCCCAGGGTGGAAATGGCTTGCTTGGCCGACTGGCGCACCAGCGGTTTGGCGCGGAACGCTACGCCCAGGCCGGCCAGCGACAGCATCGGCAGGTCGTTGGCGCCATCACCTACGGCGATGGTCTGCTCCAGCTGCAAGCCTTCTTCACTGGCCAACTGTTGCAGCAGCTCGGCCTTGCGCTGGGCATCGACGATCGGCTCGACCGCCACACCGGTCACCTTGCCGTCGACCACTTCCAGCTCGTTGGCGAACACATAGTCGATACCCAGGCGCGCCTGCACCTGGCGGGCAAAGTAGGTAAAGCCACCGGACAGGATCGCGGTCTTGTAACCCAGGCGCTTGAGCTCGGCGAACAGGTTTTCGGCACCTTCGGTCAGGCGCAGCGAGGCACCGATTTCGTCCAGCACACCCACATCCAGGCCCTTGAGCAGCGCCATGCGCTCCTTGAAGCTGGCGCGGAAGTCCAGCTCACCGCGCATGGCGCGCTCGGTGATGGCCGCCACCTGCTCACCCACGCCGGCAGCCTTGGCCAGTTCGTCGATGACTTCGGCTTCGATCAGCGTCGAGTCCATGTCGAACACCGCCAGGCGGCGGTTGCGGCGGAACAGGTCGTCCTTCTGGAAGGCGATGTCGATGCTCAGCGCTTCGGCCAGGGCAAAGAAGTCGGCACGCAGGGCCTGGGCATCGCTCGGCGCGCCGCGCACGGAGATTTCGATGGCCGCTTTGCCCTTGTCGGTTTCGGCATCCAGCGCCACACGCGCCGACAGACGCTCGATACGCTCGATAGTCAGGCCATACTGGCTTATCACCGCACTCACCCGCTGCAGTTGCTCGGGGGTGATCTTGCGGCTGAGCAGGGTGACGATGTGGCGCGCCTCGCCCTGGCCGTCAGCCCAGTGCTGGTAGTCCGCCTCGGAAATCGGTGTGTAGCGGGCCTGCAGGTTCAGTTCATGGGCCTTGGCCTGCACGCTTTGCAGCAGGGCGGTAGCCACTTCGTTGTCCGGGATGTCGACCAGGATACCGAACGACAAAGTGCCGTGCATGACCGCCAGGCCGATGTCGAGGATGCTCACACCGCCCTGCAGCAGGACGCCGGTGATAGCCGCAGTGAGACCGGGACGGTCCTCACCGGTGATGTTGATCAGGACGATTTCGCGCACAACCTGGCTCCGACTTCGATGAAAAATGCGCATTCTACCGATTTTCCGTGACCATCGGGCGCCAACGATACTTTGCCGACAAAACCCGGGTCGCTATACTGCCCCACACTTTCTGCCATTAAGAGCCGAGCTCAGTGAACCGGCCCACGCCCGTCAAACCAGACAATTTCTTCCTGATGATCTATCGTGCCCTGAGTCAACGTCGCGTGCCGCTGGCATTGCGCATCGCTTGCACCAACATCTTCCTGGTCGCGCTGGCGCTGGTGATCTATGCCTGCGTGATGGGCCTGCAGTTCAAGCAGGCCATGCACGAGCAGGCTGATGCCCTTGGCCAGAGCCTGACCACCCAGACCGCCACCTCGGCGACCGAGCTGCTGGTGTCTAACGACATCCTCAGTCTCAACGTGCTGCTGGGCAACCTGGTGAAAAACCCGCTGGTGGCCCACGCGGCCATCTACAGCGTGGACAACCGCATCCTCGCCGAGGCCGGCCAGCGCCCGCGCAACAGCCTGCTGGGCGAGGCAGAGGGCCTGTACCAGACCAAGATCACCTTCCAGGACGTGACGGCCGGGCAACTGCGCATCAGCCTGGACATGAGCCAGTTCCAGCAGCCGATGCTCATCAGCCTGCAGAGCATGGGCATCATGGCGGCCATCCTGCTGGCCCTGGCCCTCAGCCTGAGCCTGCGACAGGGCCGCTATATCACCCTGCCGCTGCTGCAGTTGCGGGTGTGGCTGCGAGACCCGCAGCCCTATACCCCGGCCACCGACCGCCAGGACGAGATCGGCGACATCGCCCGCCAGCTGCACGCGCGCCTGGCCCCGCCGCCGCCACCGGAGCCAGAGCTGGAGGAAGAGGACGACGAGCATTTCGACGACTTCCACGACGTAGCGCCGGCCCCCAAGGCAGCCCCGCGCCCCAAGGTTGCCACATTGGCCGAGGACGATGACGACGCAGCCTTTGCCGGCCTGCTGGACGACGACAGTGCGCCCAAAGCCGCCCCGGTCGAATCTGACGAGCCGCAGCACAGCGCCGTACTTGCCGTGCAACTGGGCTCACAGGAACAACTGCGCCGCCTGCCGCGTACACGCCTGACCGAGCTGACTGACCGCTACCGCGATTGCCTGGAGCATGCTGCCTCGCTCTACGACGGTGAAACCCACACGCTCAACGACGGCAGCACCCTGGTGCTTTTCCACAGCCGCGACTGTGGCGAGGACTACCTGACCAACGCCATCTGCTGCGGCGAGCTGCTGCGCGCCCTGGGCCATGCCCTGCAGATCGAAGTGGCCGACAGCGGCATCACCCTTCAGCTGCAACTGGGCCTGGTCCTGGGCAACGACCTGCAAGGGCTGGAGCTGGTGGACCTGCTGATGGCCGAAAAGGCCCAGGATGCCCTGGCGCTGTCGCAGCACAGCCGCAACCTGTTGCTGGTGGAGCGGCAGATCAGCGATGACGCGCTGATTCGCCAGCGTGCCCGCATTCGCCCGATTGCCAGCCCTGAGGGTGCCTGCTGTGTGGAGCGTTTGATGGAGCCTTACCCGTCGATGCTGGAGCGCCAGCTGGCCCGCATGCACGAGCGCCGCGCCTGATAGTTTCCCCCTGTGGGAGCGGGCGCGCCCGCTCCCACAAAGGCCGCATCTATCCTTCAGGTACAAAAAAGCCCGCAACAAATGCGGGCTTTTTTGTGGGTGGCAGTTCGATCAGAAACGATAAACTTCCATATCGGTGCGAATCGGCGAGGCCATAGGGATCCTGGATTTCTCCGGCCCCTTCTTGACCTGCACCGGTGCAGCGGGCTTTTTCGGTGCTTCTTCGGCAATCGCCGGCTGGTTGGCCAGCGGCTTGACCGCAGTGCTCAGCTGTTCGGCCAGCTTCTGCAGCAGTTGACCCTGGGCCTGAACCTGCGACGACTCGCTGCCCTCGTGCGGCTGCTCGAGGTGAACGATACGATTGTCACGCACATGGCCACGGCGATCCAGCAGACGCCACTGGGCATCCAGGATGGCCGGCTGGTTTTTGCCTGAGTCCAGGCGTGTGATCGACAACAGCACCTGCACGTCCGGGCTGAAGCCAGCGGTCGCCGGCGCAAGCACCACGCGCTGGCTGTCGAGGCGCCAGGCAAGTTGACGCACCAGCAGCTGGTCGATATCCGACGAAAGGCTACCCGCCCAGCGGCCGTCAGTCGCCGCGCTCAGGCTGCCGTCGGCTTGACGCTGCAGGAACGTTTCACGCTGAAGGTAATCGGCTACCGATACCGGGCCGAGTACCACGGCCATGCCCGCACTCTGCGACGGCTGGCCAGGATCACCACTGTCGAGCTGATACAGGGCAACCGGCTGATGCATGGTGCACCCGCCAAGGCCCAGCAGGCCAGTCATCAACAGCGCAAATGGAAGGCGCAGAAATTTCATCATCCCATCCAGGCGGCCGCCATAAGGCACACCGCAGTGATACATGTAGATTCAAACGGGCACACGGCCACGCCGGCACCGCAAGGGCCATATCATCCGCGAAATAACCGTCCGACTCCAGCATTTCTGCCCGGAACGGCGCTGAAATTGCCGTTCCAGACATTTCTGCCCGTTACGCCGGCACTTCCACCTGCAACCCATCGACGCGCTGGAAGCCGCGTGGCAGCTTGCTGCCTCGCCGTCCGCGCTCGCCCTTGTAGTGCTCAAGATCGTCCGCTTTCAGAGACAGGGTACGCTTGCCGGCTTGCAATACAAGGGTCGCGCCGTCAGGAATCACGGCCAGATCGGTGACAAATTCTTCACGGCTGGCTACCCGGTCGCCCGGCACGCCAATGATCTTGTTGCCCTTGCCCTTGCCCAGCTGCGGCAAATCGCTGACCTTGAACACCAGCAGGCGGCCTTCGGTGGTCACCGCTGCCAGCCAGTCCTGCTCGCGATTGGCCACCGGGCGTGGGGTCATGACCTTGGCACCGTTGGGCAGGCTGAGCAAACCCTTGCCGGCCTTGTTCTTGGCCTGCAAGTCTTCACCCTTGACCACGAAGCCGTAGCCCGCATCCGAGGCAACCACGTACAGCGCGTCGTCCTCCGGCAACAGCACACACTCGAAGGTGGCGCCTGGCGGTGGCGTCAGGCGGCCGGTCAGCGGCTCGCCCTGACCACGTGCCGAGGGCAAGCTGTGAGCCGCCACCGAATAACTGCGCCCCGTAGAGTCGATGAGCACGGCAAACTGGTTGGAACGCCCGGCTGCGGCGGCCTTGAAGCCATCGCCGGCCTTGTACGACAAGCCGGTGGCGTCGATGTCGTGGCCTTTGGCGCAACGCACCCAGCCCTTCTCCGACAGCACCACGGTGACCGGCTCGGTCGGCATCAGCTCGTTTTCAGACAGGGCCTTGGCTTCGACGCGCTCGACGATTGGCGAACGGCGCGCGTCGCCGTAGGTTTCGGCATCCTTGATCAGTTCGCTGCGCACCAGCTTGCGCAGCTTGGCCTCGCTGCCCAGCAGCGCCTGCAGCTTGGCCTGTTCCTTGAGCAGTTCGTCCTGCTCGCCGCGGATTTTCATCTCTTCCAGGCGCGCCAGCTGACGCAGACGGGTCTCGAGGATGTACTCGGCCTGGATTTCGCTCAGTTCGAACCGGGCAATCAGGGCCTGCTTGGGGTGCTCCTCGGTACGGATGATGTGGATCACTTCATCCAGGTTGAGGAATGCGGTGAGCAAACCATCCAGCAGGTGCAGGCGCCGCTCCACCTTGTCCAGGCGATGCTGCAGCCGGCGGCGAACAGTGTTGGTGCGAAACTCCAGCCACTCCACCAATATCGCACGCAGGTTCTTCAACTGCGGGCGGCCGTCCAGGCCAATGATATTGACGTTGACCCGGTAACTGCTCTCCAGGTCGGTGGTGGCGAACAGGTGCTGCATCAGTTCGTCGGCATCCACACGGTTGGAGCGCGGGATGATGACGATGCGGCACGGGTTCTCATGGTCGGATTCGTCACGCAGGTCGGCAACCATCGGCAGCTTCTTGGCCTGCATCTGTGCGGCGATCTGCTCCAGCACCTTGGCACCGGAGACCTGGTGCGGCAGCGCAGTCACTACGATGTCGCCATCCTCGACGCGGTAAACGGCACGCATGCGGATCGAACCGCGACCGATTTCGTACATCTTGAGGATTTCTGCCCGTGGCGTGATGATTTCCGCCTCGGTCGGGTAATCCGGCCCCTGAATGTGCTCGCACAATTGCTCGATGGTGGCCTTGGGCTCGTCGAGCAGGCGCACGCAGGCGCTCGCCACTTCACGCAGGTTGTGCGGCGGCACGTCGGTCGCCATGCCCACGGCGATACCGGTGGTCCCGTTGAGCAGGATGTTGGGCAGGCGCGCCGGCAGTACGGCCGGCTCCTGCAGGGTACCGTCAAAGTTCGGTACCCAGTCCACGGTGCCTTGGCCAACTTCGCTGAGCAGCACTTCGGCGTAGCGCGACAAACGCGCCTCGGTATAACGCATGGCAGCGAACGACTTCGGATCGTCCGGCGCACCCCAGTTACCCTGGCCGTCGACCAGGGTATAGCGGTAGCTGAACGGCTGCGCCATCAGCACCATGGCCTCGTAGCAGGCCGAGTCGCCATGGGGGTGGAACTTGCCGAGCACGTCACCGACGGTACGCGCCGACTTCTTGTGCTTGGCATCGGCATCGAGCCCCAACTCGCTCATGGCATAGACGATGCGTCGCTGCACCGGCTTCAGGCCGTCGCCGATGTGCGGCAAGGCGCGGTCCATGATCACGTACATGGAATAGTTGAGGTAGGCCTGTTCGGTGAAGTCAGCCAGCGAGCGGCGTTCGACGCCGTCCAGGCTGAGTTCCAGTGAGTCGCTCATGCGGGCCTCGTCATTTCAGGTTCTGGCGCAACAGCATGGTGCCGCCGCGCTGGGTAAATTCAAGTTGTTTCAGGGCACTCATGCCCAGCAGTACGATGGGCCCGTCCAGGCCCGGCACCACGGTGGCGCGTACGTCCTGCAGCCGGATATCGCCCAGTTGCAGGCTGGCCAGGCGCGTGCGGTAGCCTTCGGCGCGGCCATTGGCGGTGCTGAGCAGCACCGGGCTGCCGCGCTCAAGGTTCAGGTCACGGGCCAACGCCTCGGGGATCGCCACATCGGTGGCGCCGGTGTCGAGCATGAAATGCACCGCCTGGCCGTTGATGGCGCCATCCACCATGAAGTGGCCCTGGCCGTTGCCCAGCAGGCGCACTTCGACAAAGCCCTCGCCGTGTTCGGATTGCACCTGGGCATTGGGGTTGCGCTTGCTGTCTTCCCACTGGCCGAAAAAGCGCGTGGCAAGGAACATCGCGGCCGCCCACGCGAGGACCATCAGCACCCTGCCCGCCCGTTTGCCCGGCGCCTGGCTCATGACTTGGCGCTCCAGCCACCTTCCGGTGCATCAAAGCGCCAGACGATCGGGCGCGTTTCGCCATCGGCGCGGGCGCCGTTGTTGTTGTCCAGGCCGATCCAGGCGCCCTTGGCATCGATCACAAGGGCTTCGGCCAGGCCGAACGGTTGCGGGTAACGGCGGGCCTCGACCAAGGCGTCGGCAGCAAACGACCAGCAGCGTTCTACCTTGCCGCTGTCGGTATCACGCCGGCAGACCCGGTAGGCATTGCGTTCGAGTGTGAACAGCTTGCCCTCGAACCAGGCCAGGTCGGCAAAATCGCGCGACAGGGCCCGGGCATTGGGCATTTGCGCCGGCTGCATCTCCACCCCGGCCTCGCTCAGCAGCACACAGCTGCGCCCGCAAGTCCACACCGATTGCTGGCGCTCGATGGCCACCAGGCCACGGCGCTCGCGTTCTGCGGCCAGCCACAGGCGATCGCCCGCCGGGTTGATCGCCAAGCCCTCGAACAGCGCATTGAAGTTCAGCAGCATGCCGCTGGCACGGGCCTGGCGCACCATGGCCGGGTCGATCTTCAGCCAGTCCGGCTCGCCTTCCAGCGGTAACTGCAACACGGCGGCATGGGCTTCGCTGGCCAGGTACAGGTTACCCGCCTGGTCACAGGTGATGCCTTCGAAATCCAGCTCGCCCCCGCGAATGTACGACGCCGCCCAATTGCGCGACTTTAGGCCCCACGGCAGGCCGCTTTCCGGCGGCGGTGGCGGGGTAAAGGTCAGCGGTTGCGCGCGCCAGGTCGGTTTTTGCTGGTCGAAGCGGTAGATGCGGTCGTCGTCGCGGTCGGACACGCCCCACAGCCCGCCCCGGCATTCCACCAGGCCAGACAGGTTGCCACCACGCATGCCGTCGATCGGGTGCTCGGCACTGAGCTTCAGCTCCGGCCAGTTACCCGCCAGGGCAGGCAAGGTAACCAGCGCAAGGCAAACGGCAAGTACTTGCCGAATCAAACCATGACCTCGGCCAGGTTGCCTTTGGTCTCCAGCCAGCTCTTGCGGTCACCGGCGCGCTTCTTGGCCAGCAGCTTGTCCATCAGCTCGCAGGTGGCCTCAACGTCGTCCAGGGTTAGTTGCACCAGGCGCCGGGTGTTCGGATCCATGGTTGTTTCACGCAGCTGTGGCGGGTTCATCTCGCCCAAACCCTTGAAGCGGGTGACCTGTGGCTTGCCGCGCTTCTTCTCGGCCACCAGGCGGTCGAGGATACCGTCACGCTCGGCTTCGTCGAGGGCGTAGTAGATTTCCTTGCCCAGGTCGATGCGGTACAGCGGCGGCATGGCCACGTACACATGCCCGGCCTCGACCAGCGCCCGGAAGTGCTGGACGAACAGCGCGCACAGCAACGTGGCAATGTGCAGGCCGTCGGAGTCGGCGTCGGCGAGGATGCAGACTTTGCCGTAGCGCAGTTGCGCCAGGTCTGTGGCACCCGGGTCGACGCCGATGGCCACGGCGATGTTGTGCACTTCCTGGCTGGCCAGGACTTCGCCACCGTCCACTTCCCAAGTGTTGAGGATCTTGCCGCGCAGCGGCAGGATCGCCTGGTACTCCTTGTCCCGTGCCTGCTTGGCCGAGCCACCCGCCGAGTCACCCTCGACCAGGAACAGCTCGGCACGCATCGGGTCCTGGCCGGCGCAATCGGCCAGCTTGCCAGGCAGCGCCGGGCCTTGGGTAATGCGCTTGCGCTCGACCTTCTTGCTGGCCTTGAGGCGGCGCCCGGCGTTGCTGATAGCCAGCTCGGCCAGTTGCATGCCCAGCTCGGGGTGGGCGTTCAGCCACAGGCTGAAGGCGTCCTTGACCACGCCGGAAACAAAGGCAGCCGCCTCGCGCGAGGACAAGCGCTCTTTGGTCTGCCCGGAGAACTGCGGCTCCTGCATTTTCATCGAGAGCACGAAAGAGATGCGCTCCCAGATGTCCTCAGGCGCCAGCTTCACGCCGCGCGGCAGCAGATTGCGGAACTCGCAGAACTCGCGCATGGCATCCAGCAGGCCCTGACGCAGCCCGTTGACATGGGTGCCGCCCTGAGCGGTGGGGATCAGGTTGACGTAGCTTTCCTGGACGCTGTCGCCACCTTCTGGCAACCACAGCAAGGCCCAGTCTGCGGCCTCCTTGTTGCCCGCCAGGCTGCCGCAGAACGGTTCGTCAGGCAGGCGCTGGAACTCGCTGACCGCATCGACCAGGTAGGAACGCAGGCCGTCTTCGTAGTGCCACTCGACCTTCTCGCCACTGGCCTTGTCCTCGAAGCTGACCAGCAGGCCCGGGCACAGCACGGCCTTGGCCTTGAGCACATGCTTGAGGCGGCTGATGGAGAACTTGGGCGAGTCGAAGTACTTGGGGTCGGGGCTGAAGTAGACGCTGGTGCCGGTGTTGCGCTTGCCGACCGAGCCGACCACTTCCAGCTCGCTGGCCTTGAAGCCATCGGCGAAGGTCATCTGGTATTCGTTGCCGTCACGCTTGACGCGCACGCGCACCTGGGTCGACAGGGCGTTGACCACCGAGATACCCACACCGTGCAAACCACCGGAGAACTGGTAGTTCTTGTTGGAGAACTTGCCGCCGGCGTGCAGCTTGGTAAGGATCAGCTCGACCCCGGACACGCCTTCTTCCGGGTGGATGTCCACTGGCATGCCACGGCCATCGTCGCTGACTTCCAGCGAGTGGTCGGCATGCAGGATGACCTGCACCGAGCGGGCGTGGCCGGCCAGGGCTTCGTCGACACTGTTGTCGATGACTTCCTGGGCCAGGTGGTTGGGGCGGCTGGTATCGGTGTACATGCCCGGCCGCTTGCGGACCGGGTCAAGGCCCGAGAGGACTTCGATGGCGTCTGCGTTATAGGCGCTAGCGCTGGGATTGGCCATAGGGTCTCTTCGTCAGTCTGGTGAGTGCAAAAAAGTCAAAATACAGAAAAATCGAGCGCCGCATACTGCCCGCGAGCAATGCCGGCAAAAGCCAGCAGAGCCGGCAGGCGCTGGGCGAAGCCCTGGAAACTGTGGTCGCCGCCAGCCTGTATACGCAGGGCACATGCACGGTAATAGCGCTCGGCGTGGCGATAGTCCAAGGTTTCATCGGCCGTCTGCAGCCACACTTGATAGCGGCTGGCATCTACCGGGGCCGGCACTTCCAGCTCGGCCAGGGCCTGTACGTGATCGTGGGTCAGTTCCCAGGTTTCACCGCTGTAGTGATTGCGCTGAGTGCCCAGGTACCCGTCAAAATGCTTGTGTGGCGTTACCGCCGGGTTCACCAGCAGGGCCTTGAGGCCATGGCGCTCGGCCAGATGGGTGGCATAGTAGCCGCCGAGCGAACTGCCCACCAGCAATGGCGCGCCCAGTTCGGCGATGGCAGCTTCAAGCTGGGCGATGGCCTGCCGCGGGTGGTGATGCAAGGCGGGCACACGTAGCTGGGCCGACAGGCCCAGTTGCTGCATCACGGCTTCGAGCTGGCGCGCCTTGGTCGAAAGCGGCGAGCTGTTGAAGCCATGGATATAGAGGATGGAACCCGACATGCTGCCCCCGGAATCTGTGGCTTCGCGCCTGATGATGCGGGCGCAGGGACGCGCAGTGTAGCGCGTTCGCCGGGTTTTGACGCAGTGTCACGGGTTTCGCAACAATTTCTTCAAGAAAGCCGGGGCCGCTGCGCAGCCCATCGCCGGCAAGCCAGCTCCCACAGGTACTGCACATGGCTTGAAACCGATGCGGTCTGTATGGGAGCTGGCTTGCCGGCTCTCTCAGATACTCACATGGCTTGAAACCGATGCGGTCGGTGTGGGAGCTGGCTTGCCGGCGATGGGGCGCGCAGCGGCCCCGGATTCTTCAATAACCCGGGCTATCGAAGTCGAGTTTCACCTCAAAGTCCGTGGCCCGCTCCACTCCGGTTTCCAACCGCCCGTCGGCGTGCAGGCGCAACCAGCGGTACCCGGGATGCTCTTCGCTCACCTTGAAGTCTTCGCTGCCGGCCGCGAACTGAATACAGGTCGAAGGCGTGGCCAGCAGGCGCCGGCCATCGCGCAGCTCGTCCCATTCCTGATGCACATGCCCCCACAGCAACGCCCGCACCTGTGGATAAGCCCCGACGATGTCGAACAGGGCCTGGGCATTGCGCAAGCCGATCGGCGCGATCCAGGCGCAGCCGATGTCCACCGGCTGATGGTGGAAACACACCAGGCAATGTCGTTCGCCCGCCTCTTTCAAGGCGGCTTCCAGCACTGCCAGCTGGTCACGCTCCAGCAGACCGTGTGTCGCGCCATGCACCGCCGTGTTGAGCATGACAATACGCCAGGCGCCAACATCGGTGACTGCTTGCACCAGCTCCGGGGCCACTTCGGCCATGACCCGGGCCTCGTCGTGGTTGCCCGGCAACCAGCGGGTGGGCACGGCAAACGGCGCAGTCAGATCCCGGAACGCTTCATAAGAAGCAACGCTGGCGTCCTGGGACAGATCACCCGTGCACAACAGCAAGTCGACAAGCGGTTGCTCGCGCCGCACCTGGGCCACCACATGGCGCAGGCTGTCACGGGTATTGAGGCCCAGCATGCTGCCGGCCGGGTCGGCGAAAAGATGTGCGTCGGTCAGTTGCACCACATGAACAGGGCGCGTGTTGTCTGGGTACATGTCAGCGAACGCTTGCCAGTTCGTGGCCACAAGCCAGGCAGTGGCTCAGCCATTCACCGAGGAACAGGTTGAGCTGGGCCTTTTCGTCCGGCTGGTGCATGGCCTCATTCGGATACGGGTAAATACTGCGCAGGCGCCGGGTATGTTCGGCGCTGACCACTTCGGCCATGCGTGCATCATGGTACACCTGCACTTCCAGGTGCGGCACCGGCAGCCACGGCAGGCTGTGCTCCTGGCGCACATGCAGGGTGGTGGTGTACGGGCAGGCCAGCACCACGTCCAGTACCAGCACGCCGAGCATCTGGTCGCCCTGGGTCATGCCGATGCGGCGCGAGCTCTGGGTGGTACGCATGTCGGGCAACAGGCGCATCAGCCGGGCGTAGTTGGCCTCGCAGGCAGCCTGCAGCCCGACCAGGTCGACTCGATAGCGCTCGCGCAGCAGGTTCACTTCCACATACCTCGTACTTCGTCACGGTTCAGCGCCAGCCATTGCAAGCCGATGATAGTCGCCGCGTTGCAGATGCGCCCGTCGCGCACCGCCTGCAAGGCATCCTCGAACGACCACACGCGCACGCGGATGTCTTCGCCCTCTTCTTCCAGGCCATGCAGCCCGCCCGCGCCCTCGCTGCTGCAACGGCCAAGGAACAGGTGAACGTACTCGTCACTGCCGCCCGGCGACGGGAAGTAGCGGGTCATCGGCCACAAGGCGCTGAACGTCAGGCCGGCTTCTTCCTCGGCTTCGCGGTGGGCGACTTCCTCGGGTTGCTCATCCTTGTCGATCAGCCCGGCAACCATCTCGATCAGCCAGGGGTTGGCGACCTTGTCCAGTGCGCCGACGCGGAACTGCTCGATCAGCACCACTTCGTCGCGCAACGGGTCGTAAGGCAGCACACACACCGCATCATGGCGCACAAACAGTTCGCGGCTGATCTCGCGGCCCATACCCCCGGCAAACAGCTCGTGGCGCAGGTGCACCTTGTCGAGCTTGTAGAAGCCCTGGAAGCAGTTGGCCCGCTTGACGATCTCGACCGCCTTGGGCACCGAATTCAACGTGTCTGACATGGAAATCCTCGTTACCTCAATCACCGCATCGCGCCATCCTACTCTGCACGCTTTCGCGTTTCACCCCTTTCCGGCAACCGTTCGCACACTCGGGACAGCGCGTCTTCACTCTGTTAGCTTAGTGGCGAACTGAAGGCCGCGCAGACGGTCAAAGGCCGACTTTTCCCTGTTCTGCAAGGATCATCATGACACTTGTCAAACTGACTTCCGTGGCCGTGCTGGCACTCGCTCTGGGCGCCTGCCAGAGCCTGTTCACGCCCAACTACCGGACCCCGCTCGAGGTCAAGCGCGACGCCTGGGAGCATGTCAAACCCGGCTGCAGCGAAAGCGACTGCCCGCTGGTGAACATCGACATGGTCCACTTCCCGGCCCTGCCCGCGCTCGACGGCATCGTCGAAAAACGCCTTCTGCAACTGACCGAAGACAATCAGCATGGCACCGCGCCAAGCACCTTGCAGGCCTACGAACAGCAATACCTGGCCAGTGCCGACAAACGTAACAGCAGTTATCTGCAAGCCAAGGTACGTGAGCAGCATGACGGCCTGGTGATCATCGAGTTGTCCAGCTACCTGGACAGCGGTGGCGCCCACGGCATGCCTGGGCGCGGCTTCATCAACTATTCGCGCAAGATGGACAAGGTGCTGACCCTGCAGGACATGCTGGTGCCAGGCCAAGAGGACACCTTCTGGAAAACCGTCGAGGAGTCGCACCGCGCCTGGCTGATGAGCGTGGGCATGGACAAGGACGCCGAGTTCGTCAAAACCTGGCCGTTCAAGAAGTCGCCGCACATCGCCCTGACGTACGGCGCAGTAGTGGTCAAGTACGAGGTCTATGCCATCGCGCCCTATTCCATGGGCCACGTGGAACTGAAGATCCCCTACCCACGCCTGAACGGCGTACTCAAGCCTGAACTGTTTCCCGGCCGCGGCTAAGGCTCAGTAACCCATGCAGCACACCTGCCAGCAGCAATGCTGGCAGGGTAGCCCCCAGCTCCGGTGCCTGCGCGGCAATCAGGTGGTAGACCGCCACCCCCGCAAACCAGGCCACCAGCGCCTGCCAGTGCAAGCCGCCGACCTGTGCCGGCAAGCGGCGACGACGAACCACGTAGTGGTCCATCAACACCACGCCGAACAGCGGCGCGAACACCGAACCGATCAGCAGCAGGAAGTTCTCGTACTGGGCCAGTGGCGCCAGCAGGGCGATCAGGGTGCACAGCACGCCGATGGCCAGCGCCAGGTGCTCGACCTTCACAGGCACCAGCACGCCGGTGGAAACCGCTGCGGAGTGGATGTCGGCGAAGGCCTTTTCCGACTCGTCCAGCAGAATGAGCAGCAACGGAATGCCCATGCCGGCGCCGGCCAGGGCCAGCAGCAGGGCATTGACCTCGCCACTGGCAGCGAAGGCCAGGGTGTAGGCCACGCCCAGGCTCATCAGCCAGGTGTTGCCGATGAAATAGCCAATGACCGTGCCGCCGAACACGTGCTTGCCGTTGCGGGCGAAGCGCGAGTAGTCGGCGATCAGCGGCAGCCAGGACAGCGGCATGGCGATGACGATGTCGAAGCCCACGGCCAGCGACATCGAACCGTCACCGGCGCGGCCCCACAGTTCAGCCAGGTCGGCCTTGGCGAACAGGTTCCAGGTCAGCCACAGGCAAGCCCCCAGCAGCACCCAGATACCCCAGGCGCGCAGCACCTTGCGCACGAAGGCCAGCGGCCCGCTGACGGCCAGCAAGGTGGCCAGGGCACCGAAACACAGGGTCCAGAGCATCGGGCTGTTCCAGGCACTGTCTTCGCCGAACGCGCGCGCGCCCAGCAGGCTGGCGGCGTCGCGCATGACAATGATCTCGAATGCGCCCCAACCTACCAGTTGCAGCAGGTTGAGCACAGCCGGCAAGCGCGCACCATGGCTGCCCAGGCTGAGCTTCAGGGTGCCCATGGCCGAAAGACCGGTGTCGCTGCCGATGACACCGGCGGCGCCCAGCAACAGCACACCCACGCCGGTGCCCAGGGCGATGGCCAGCACCGCGCCGGCAAGGCCAAGGCCTGGGGCGAGCATGGCGCCGACTTGCAGCACCATCAGGCCGATGCCAAGGGAGAACCACAACGAGAACAGGTCGCGGGCGCCGAAGATGCGCTGGTGGGTGGGGACCGGGTGGTCGGGGGAGAACTGGCTGGGTGATGTCATGGTTGGCGCTCGCCGGCAATGTTGTTGGTGTTCTTGGCGAGGACTTCGTCCTCGAATCGCGACGCAAGGCCGTTCCCACAAGGGCCGCGCAGGCCTTGAACCTTGTGCGGTCCCTGTGGGAGCGGCCTTGTGTCGCGAAGGGGCCGCACAGCGGCCCCAGCGTTCTTACACTTTCTGGTACAGCTGGCTGCCTTCCTGGCGGAAACGCTCGGCCTGCTCACGCATGCCTTGCTCGACCGTCACATCCACAGCCTCGATCTTGGCAGCGTACTCACGCACTTCCTGGGTGATTTTCATCGAGCAGAACTTCGGCCCGCACATCGAGCAGAAGTGCGCAACCTTGGCCGATTCCTTCGGCAGGGTCTCGTCGTGGAAGGCACGGGCGGTGTCCGGGTCCAGGCCGAGGTTGAACTGGTCTTCCCAGCGGAACTCGAAGCGTGCCTTGGACAGGGCGTTGTCGCGAATCTGCGCGCCTGGGTGGCCCTTGGCAAGGTCGGCGGCGTGGGCGGCGATCTTGTAGGTGATGATGCCGGTCTTGACGTCGTCCTTGTTCGGCAGGCCCAGGTGTTCCTTGGGCGTGACGTAGCAGAGCATGGCGCAACCGAACCAGCCGATCATCGCCGCACCAATGCCCGAGGTGATGTGGTCGTAGCCCGGTGCAATGTCGGTGGTCAGCGGGCCGAGGGTGTAGAACGGCGCCTCGTCGCAGCACTCCAGCTGCTTGTCCATGTTCTCCTTGATCAACTGCATCGGCACGTGGCCCGGGCCTTCGATCATGCACTGCACGTCGTGCTTCCAGGCAATCTTGGTCAGCTCGCCGAGGGTTTCCAGCTCACCGAACTGCGCAGCGTCGTTGGCGTCGGCGATCGAGCCGGGGCGCAGGCCGTCACCCAGCGAGAAGCTGACGTCGTAGGCCTTCATGATTTCGCAGATTTCGTCGAAGTGCGTGTACAGGAAGTTTTCCTTGTGGTGCGCCAGGCACCACTTGGCCATGATCGAGCCACCGCGGCTGACGATACCGGTGACGCGCTTGGCGGTCAGCGGCACATAGCGCAGCAGCACACCGGCATGGATGGTGAAGTAGTCCACGCCCTGCTCGGCCTGCTCGATCAGGGTGTCGCGGAACAGCTCCCAGGTCAGGTCTTCGGCCACGCCGTTGACCTTTTCCAGGGCCTGGTAGATCGGCACGGTACCAATCGGCACCGGCGAGTTGCGGATGATCCACTCGCGGGTTTCGTGAATGTGCTTGCCGGTGGACAGGTCCATGACCGTGTCCGAGCCCCAGCGGATGCCCCAGGTCAGCTTGGCCACTTCTTCCTCGATCGAGGACCCCAGGGCACTGTTGCCGATGTTGCCGTTGATCTTCACCAGGAAGTTGCGGCCGATGATCATCGGCTCGACTTCAGGGTGGTTGATGTTGGCCGGAATGATCGCGCGGCCACGGGCGATTTCCTGGCGGACGAATTCGGGGGTGATTTCTTTCGGGATGTTGGCACCGAAGCTGTGGCCGGCGTGCTGCTCATTCAGCAAGCCAGCGGCGCGGGCTTCTTGCAGCTTCATGTTCTCGCGGATGGCGACGTATTCCATCTCGGCGGTGATGATGCCCTGGCGGGCATAGTGCATCTGCGAGACGTTGGCGCCAGCCTTGGCACGGCGCGGGTTGCGCACGTGGGCGAAACGCAGCTTGGCCAGTTCGGCGTCGTTCAGGCGCTGCTGACCGAAGTCGGAGCTGAGCCCGCCCAGGCGCTCGGTGTCACCGCGCGCCTCGATCCACGCCGAACGCACGTCGGCCAGGCCCTTGCGCACATCAATGATCACATCGGGGTCGGTGTATGGGCCGGACGTGTCGTAAACCAGTACCGGCGCGTTGGTCTCGCCGCCGAAATCGGTTGGGGTATCGTCCAGGCTGATTTCACGCATGGGCACGCGGATGTCCGGGCGCGAGCCTTCGACATAGATCTTGCGCGAGCGCGGGAAGGGTTGCACGGACTGCTGATCGACTTGTGCCGATTCGCTGAGGTTGATCGCTTTTTCTTGTTTGGTCATCACAGGCTCTCCAGACGGCTTCCTAGCAGTGGAATGTCGGGGAGAACCTGAAAAGCGCGGACGCACCCATGGACGAGTGCAGTGCCGGATATGGGGGTGCCTGAAGCTGCATGCAGCTGCGACATTCCCGGACCTGGCACAAGAGGCTCCCCGGGAAGGCGAGCAATCTTGTTCCCTACGCAGGCGCTAACCTGATCAGGTTCAACGGGATCCGCACCTCTGCGATCTCAGCCTTTGCTTCAAGGCACCCCGACAAGAACATGCGCAGTCTAGACTGGAGTGGTCGGCAAAGCCAAGCGGGTAAATGCGCGGTTGATGAAAGGCATACCGGGCGATTGTTGCCAGGGGCGCATGGCACTACACTGGCCCGTCACTCGATACTCAACAGTTCAGTAATTAAATTTCGTACAAGGATTGCCTCTATGCTGCGCAAACTCTCACTGGCGATTGCCGTGTCTTGTGCGTCCAACGGAGTGGCCTGGGCAGTGGACGTGCCCTCGACAGTCAAGACCGACCTGGTCAGCGTTTATCAGGAAGCGGTAGACAACAACGCCGACCTGGCTGCGGCACGCGCCGATTATGGCGCCCGCCGCGAAGTGGTACCGCAGGCCCGCGCCGGGTTGCTGCCAAACCTCTCGGCCGATGCCGAGATGCTGAACACCCGCACCAAGCTGGACGAGCCTTCCATCACCTCCAACCGCAGCGGCAACTCATGGAGCGCGACCTTGGCCCAGCCAATCTTCCGCGCTGATCGCTGGTTCCAGCTGCAGGCGGCCGAAGCAGTCAACGAACAGGCCGCGCTGGAGCTGTCGGCCACTGAACAGAACCTGATCCTGCAAACCGCGCAAAACTACTTCGCCGTGCTGCGCGCGCAGGACAACCTGGCCGCCACCAAGGCCGAAGAATCCGCGTTCAAGCGCCAGCTGGACCAGTCCAACGAACGCTTCGATGTGGGCCTGTCGGACAAGACCGACGTGCTGCAATCCCAGGCCAGCTATGACACGGCCCGCGCCAACCGGATCATCGCCGAGCGCCAGGTACAGGATGCCTTTGAAGCGCTGGTCACCCTGACAAACCGTGAATACACCTCGATTCAAGGCGTGGTGCATACCCTGCCGGTGCAGGTACCTACGCCAAACGACGCCAAGGCCTGGGTCGAAACCGCCGGCCGCCAGAACCTCAACCTGCTGGCCACCAACTATGCGGTTTCCGCCGCCGAAGAGACCCTGCGCCAGCGCAAGGCCGGCCATGCGCCGACCCTGGATGCAGTGGCCAAGTACCAGAAGGGTGACAACGACAACCTGGGCTTTACCAACCCTTCGCAATTGGGCGTGCGCTACAGCGGCGACGTCGAGCAGACTAGCGTTGGCCTGCAGCTGAATATCCCGATCTACAGCGGCGGCCTGACCAGCTCGCAGGTACGCGAGGCCTACCAGCGCCTGAGCCAGAGCGAGCAGCAGCGTGAAAGCCTGCGCCGCCAGGTGGTGGAAAACACCCGCAACCTGCACCGCGCGGTGAACACCGATGTGGAACAGGTGCAAGCACGCAAGCAGTCGATCATCTCCAACCAGAGCGCGCTGGAAGCCACCGAAATCGGCTACCAGGTGGGTACCCGCAACATCGTCGACGTGCTCGATGCCCAGCGCCAGCTGTACACCTCGGTGCGCGACTACAACAACAGCCGCTATGACTACATCCTCGACAACCTGAGCCTGAAGCAGGCGGCCGGCACCCTCAGCCCGCAAGACCTGCAGGACCTCAAGCGTTACCTGAAACCGGACTACAACCCGGACAAGGACTTCCTGCCGCCAGACCTGGCTGCAGCAGCGGCCAAGAACTTTGAGCGCCGCCCTTGAAACAGGGGTGTATTGCTCACAGACCGGGTTGCTTTTGATGGCCTCATCGCCGGCAAGCCAGCTCCCACAGGTTCCTCACTGGCCTCAAGCCTTGTGCAGCCCCTGTGGGAGCTGGCTTGCCGGCGATGAGGCCAGGAAAACCAAAGCAAAAGTCAGTGGATAAGCGCATCCAGGCCATCGAGCAAGCGCTGCAACGCGCCCTGATTGGCCCGCATCACCGCCCTGCCCGCCTCGCCCATGCGCTGGGCGTCCTGCGGCAGTTCCACCAGACGGCGCACCGCACCGGCCAGCCCGTCAGCATCATCAATCTGCTGCAACGCACCCGCCTCGCGCAGCATCGCGCTGATTTCGAGGAAGTTGAACACATGCGGCCCCATGAGCACCGGCAACGCCAGCGCCGCAGGCTCCAACGGATTGTGCCCACCGGTCGGCACCAGGCTGCCACCGACGAAGGCAATGTCGGCCAGGGCATACAGGAACAGCAGTTCGCCCATGGTGTCGCCCAGCAACACGCGGGTTTGCGCATCGACCGGCGCTGCCGAAGAACGGCGCACGGTGGTGAATTGCTCGCTGCACAGCGCATGCACCGCATTGAAGCGCTCGGGATGGCGCGGCACCAGGATCAGCAAGGCATCGCC
Organism: Pseudomonas putida NBRC 14164; assembly: GCF_000412675.1. Taxonomy (NCBI): domain Bacteria; kingdom Pseudomonadati; phylum Pseudomonadota; class Gammaproteobacteria; order Pseudomonadales; family Pseudomonadaceae; genus Pseudomonas; species Pseudomonas putida. Next base: position 5,644,757 of record NC_021505.1, read on the forward strand.
ATGCACCTGCAACAATTGCCGATGCGCCCGCAAAATCAGCGCATCCTCGCCGTCATGGGTACTGGCGGCAATCCACACCGGGCGCTGTTCGGCCCCCCACTGCTCACGCAATGCCCTGGCACGCGGTAGCAGTTGCTCATCGATCTTCAGGTCGAACTTGATCGAGCCGGTGACCTGCACGCACTCAGGGCGCGCCCCCAGGTCACGAAAGCGTTGCGCCTCGGTTTCGGTCTGCACGGCGATCAGGCTCATTTCCGCCAGCATCGGCCGAGTCAGTTTGGCAAAGCGCCCGTAGCCGCGTGCCGAACGCTCGGACAATCGCGCGTTGGCCAGCGCCACCGGAATCCCGCGTTTGGCGCACTGGTGGATATGGTTGGGCCACAGCTCGGTTTCCATGATGATGCCAAGCTTCGGCTGCACATGGTCGAGAAATCGCCCGGCCGCCCACGGCAGATCGTAGGGCAGGTAGCAATGCTGTACGCGTGGTTCGTCGGCGAAAATGGCGCGAATACGCTCGGAACCGGTCGGTGTCATGCAGGTAAGCGTGATCGGCAATTCCGGGTAGGCCTTGAGCAAGGCACGCACCATGGGCGCGGCAGCAATGCTCTCGCCAACCGACACAGCATGTACCCAGATGCCGCCCTGGCGCATTGCCGGCAGCTTGCAAGCAAAGCGCTCGCCGATGCGTTGCCCATAGGCAGGCGCCTTGCGTGCGCGCAGGTACAGGCGCAGCGCAACCAGCGGCAGGCCCAGGTGAAACAGCAAGGTATAGAGAGTTCTGTTCATGGCGGCTGAGTTTATCTCGAATCAGCTAAAAAAGCTGACCGATCAATGCATTTTTTGGTCGTGTTGTTTCACAAAGGTGTCCGTTCACATTCGACTGGCGCAGCTCTGCAAAACAAGCAACTGGTATTTTTGCCAGTTCCAAAACCCTGAAATCTTCGACAAGGTGCTGGACTCAACCACAGTACAATATAAAAAACCTGATCATGGACACCAAAAAGACCTATAAAAGCGCCCTCAGTTATTCGCCATATGGACACACAGCTACTGAGCTCGAGCCACTTACTCTTTTTAATGGGGAGGTTTTTGATCGCTCTCTTCACGCCTATCTACTTGGGCCGATTTGCCGGCCTTATAGCCAAGATTTGATGAGATTTTTTTCACCCGACCGGCTGAGTCCGTTCGGCAAAGGCGGTATAAATACCTATAGCTATTGCTCGGCTGACCCCATTAACTTTCGCGACCCCAGCGGCCAAAGCCGACAGCGGATACGGCCAACGCGCCGACCAATGGTAAGGCTAGGCCCAATCTACGACAATGACGAGGTCTCACGAGTACCTGTAAAGCAGCCCTGGTACGACACGACAAAATCACCTCTATACGGACTTTTTGACCAACCACTCTTAGGAAACAACATCACCAAATACTTGAACATCGAAAAAACAAGCCTAATGAATGAATATTTCCCAGTGTTTTCTGCGCACAACTCACTCACGCTAGCCAACAGCAAACAGCTCACGCTCAGCTCAGCCCTTAAAGCAGGGGTCGAAAACGCCACCATCGTTAAAAAAAAATATCAGGGCGTAATTACAGAACACGATGCCAGAGCCATGCTAGAACGGAAAGGTAAAGCTACTCGAGCCGGCTATATTTACGGCGATAATCAAATCGCGATATCGATTAGCCGTATAAGATCAAGAGTGGACACTGACATATTCGCTATGGACCCCGAAAATTTTGGGGACCTGTTGTTCCTGTAACAAGCTTTAACTCATCTGTGCCTGCATGTATGGCCGCTTACCCGATCGCACGCAGGTGCACCGCAAAGCGCTCGGCCAGCCACTGCGCGGCCGGCCCCAGGGGCGCATCACGGCGCCAGGCCAGTTCCGCCACCAGCGCCGGCGGGCGCCACTCGCTATCGAGCTCGACCATGTGCGCCTGGTAGGTCGGGTACTGCACCACGTGCCGCGGCAACCAGGCCCAGCCCAGGCCGCGCATCAGCAGTTCGGCCATGGCGTAGAAGCTGTCGGCACGCCATACCTGCGGGCTGATCGCCTCGCCGCCTGGGTAACCGCTTTGTTGTGGCGTGATCAGCAACTGCCGGTGGCGCGCCAGTTGCTGGCGGGTGACCCGGCCTTCGCCCGCCAGCGGGTGGTCGACTGCGCAAACCGTGACCATCTCCACACTGCCCAGCGCCCGCCGCTCCAGCGATGCCGGGATGCTTTCGTGGTGGAAGAACAGGCCCAGATCGGCGCGCCGCTCCACCAGCTTGCGCGCCACATCGCCCTGGGCACCGCTGGCCAGTTGCACCTCCAGGAACGGGTAGCGGCTGGCCAGCTCGTCCAGGCTGTCGATCACCGGCTGGTAAGGCATGGCTTCGTCCTGGGCGACCCTCAGCAAGGCCTCCTGCCCGCGCATCAGAGCCAGGGCACGGCCATCCAGGTGTTCGCACTGACGCAACAGTTCGCGCGCATCTTCCAACAACGCGCTGCCATTTTCGGTCAGCTTCGGTTGCCGGCCGCTGCTGCGCTCGAACAACGTGACACCCAGGTCTGCTTCCAGCAGGGCGATGGCATTGCTGATCGCCGATTGAGCCTTGCGTTGTTCGCGGGCAACGGCAGAAAAGGAGCGCAATTCGGCGACGCGCAGAAAAATTCGCAACTGCTCTAGGTTCCATTGCTCAGCCATCAACCTATCCCCATATCTGATAGGTAATGACTTTACCGCATCTGGGCAAGGTCTAGAATGCCCGACCAGTTACCAGAGGACCCCGCCATGAATGCCTATACCTATCTCGCCATCGCCATCTGCGCCGAAGTCATCGCCACTGCCTCCATGAAAGCAGTGAAAGGCCTGAGCACGCCACTGCCCCTGCTGCTGATGGTGGTTGGCTACGGCATTGCGTTCTGGATGCTGACCCTGGTGGTGCGCAGCATTCCGGTGGGAATCGCTTACGCCATCTGGTCGGGGCTGGGGATTGTGCTGATCAGTGTGGCGGCGCTGGTGATCTATGGGCAGAAGCTGGATGTGCCGGCGATGCTGGGCATGGCCATGATTGTGGGTGGGGTGGTGGTGATTCAGCTGTTTTCCAAGACAGCCGGGCACTGAGACAACCTGTGCGCGCCTCATCGCCGGCAAGCCAGCTCCCACAGGGATAGTGGAAGTTGCAGGCTCTGCACTATCCCTGGGGGAGCTGGCTTGCCGGCGATAGGGCCCTCACAGGTATAGCCTGTATACTTGCCAGCTGTCCCAGTCTTCGAGGTACCGCCATGCCATCTGCCATTTCCACTGACGTGCTGATCGTCGGCGCCGGGGTCGCAGGCCTCTGGCTCAATGCCCGCCTGCGCCGCCAGGGCTACTCGACAGTGCTGGTGGAACGCGCCAGCCTTGGCGGTGAGCAGACGATTAAGTCGCAGGGCATTATCCACGGCGGCACCAAGTACGCCCTGCACGGTGCCCTTACCGGCGCCTCGGAAGCCATCGCCGACATGCCGCGCCGCTGGCGTGAGGCCTTGGCTGGTGACGGCGAACTCGACCTCGGCCGTACCCGTCTGCTCTCCGATGCCCACTACCTGTGGTCACCCGGCACCCTGGCCGGCAACCTCACCAGTTTCTTCGCCAGCAAGGCCGTACGCGGCCGGGTCGACCAGGTCAAGGGCGACCAGCTGCCGCCCGCGCTGCAGGACCGCGCCTTCAAGGGTAAGGTCTATCGCTTGGCAGAACTGGTGATTGATGTCCCGAGCCTGCTGGCCAACCTGGCCGAGCTGGCCGGCGACTCCTTGCTTGCAGGTGAGCGCATCGAACCATTGCGTGAAGGTGATGCCTTGGTCGGCCTGCGCGTGGATGACCGGGAAATCCGTGCCCAGCGCATCGTGTTGAGCGCCGGTGCCGGCACCGAAGGTTTGCTGCAGGCGCTGGGCCTGGACCAGCCCGCCATGCAAACACGCCCGCTGCACATGGTCATGGCCAAGGGCCCGAACCTCAAACCTTTGTACGCCCACTGCCTCGGTGGCGGGCCCAAGCCACGGGTGACGGTAACCACCCACCCGGCAGCCGATGGCCAGTGGGTGTGGTACCTCGGCGGCGACCTGGCGGAAGCCGATGGCGTAGCGCGCGAGCCTGCAGCGCAGATTGCTGCGGCACAGAAGGAAATCGCCAACCTGTTGCCATGGGTTGACCAGAGCCTGGTGCGCTGGGCCACCCTGCGCGTCGACCGCGCCGAACCTGCGCAATCCGGCCTGGTACGCCCGGACAACGCCTTCCTTGCCGACCAGCAGCGCCTGCTGGTGGGCTGGCCGACCAAGCTGGCCCTGGCACCGGACTTCAGTGACCGGGTCATCGCCCATCTGGAGCGCGACGGCATCCGCCCGCAGGCACAAGCCGACCTGGCCGACCTGCCCCGCCCCCCCTTGGGCGTGCCGGCCTGGGAGCACTTGCTGCCATGAGCCTGCCCACCCTGCACGACTTCCACCGCCCGCTGGGCAGCACCGGTTTCCAGGTTTCGCCACTGGGCCTGGGCACGGTCAAGCTGGGCCGCGACCAAGGTGTGAAGTACCCCACCGGTTTCACCATCCCCGACGATGACGAAGCCCGCATGCTACTGGCCCAGGCCCGCCAGCTGGGTATCAACCTGATCGACACCGCCCCCGCCTATGGCCGCAGTGAAGAACGCCTGGGCCCGCTGCTGCGCGGCCAACGCGATGAGTGGGTGATCGTCAGCAAGGTCGGCGAAGAATTCGACAACGGCCAGTCGCACTTCGACTTCAGTGCCACCCACACCCGTCTTTCGGTAGAGCGCAGCCTGCGCCGCCTGGAAACCGACCGCATCGAACTGGTGCTGGTGCATTCCGACGGCAACGACCTGGCGATCCTCGAACAGCAGGAGGTCTACCAGACCCTGGCGGAGCTCAAGCAAGAGGGCAAGATCCTCGGCTTCGGCCTGTCCGGCAAGACTGTGGCCGGTGGCCTGAAAGCACTGGAACAAGGCGACTGCGCCATGGTTACCTACAACCTCAACGAGCAGGCAGAACGCCCGGTGCTGGACTACGCTGCCGAACACGGCAAGGCCATCCTGGTAAAGAAGGCCCTGGCCAGCGGGCACGTCTGCCTGGCCCCGGGCGTTGACCCGGTGCAGGCAAGCTTCGAGCTGCTGTTCGCCCACCCGGGCGTCAGCAGTGCTATCGTCGGCACCATCAATCCGCTGCACCTGGCCCACAACGTGGCCACCGTCGCCCGCATCCTGGGCCAGCACTGAGTTGCCCCTGGCCCAACAAGGGCCAGGAGAATGACCCGACGCAAGGAGGAGCCTCGTGGCGCGAACGCTGATCCGCAAGAACCCGAGCAACTTCAAGACACTGCCACTGCATGTCGAAGCCACGCCCGAAGGCCTGATCTACCAGAGCATCGGCATGCCGCTGAACTTTGCCCAGACCCAACAGCGGCGCAAGGCCATCCAGCTGCCCGACACGCAGCGGTTCGTGGTCGAACTGGCCAACCTGGGTGTGTCGGTGCGCCTTACCCTGCATTGGCAAAACCGAGATTACTGGGTGTTGGTGCGCCAGCGCCGGCAAGACCGTGGCGATGTGGTGCTGAAACTGATTTCTGGGTATGTACCGGCGCAGGAGCTGAACCTGCCGTTGCACACGGCTGTTCAGGAAGTGGCTGAGGAATGCCTGCTGGAAACCCCGGAAGGCTGGTTAGGCGGGCGCTTCAACGATACCTGGCTGCCCGTCCCATACGCCGCTGCCCTGCACTACCGCGAAACACCGCACTTCCTGCTGGCCCCCGAGTCCGGTGCCGCGCGGCCCGTGCACTGCGGCAACCTGATGCTGCTGGAGCGGCCAAGGGCCTACGTGCACTTGCCCACCGCCTCGCTGCAGCTGATCTACGACATGCGCCTGCAGGTGCCTCGTGAAGCCAAGAAACTCAGCCTGTTCCACGTCGATGAGCGGCTGGAGGGCGGCCAACTGGTAGCGCGGCTCAACCGCAAACGGCCAGACCTGTACCTGATGCCGTTGAAGGACGGCCACCCGCTGGCGGAGCTGTATACGCTGAAGAAGGATGAGCTGGTGCCGGCGAGCACACGCGGACTGTACCTGGCTGAGAGTTTTGCCCGGCAGGAAGGCTGGGTAGTGACGGAAGAGCGGGTGCGCTGGAAGGACTGGGTGAAGCAGCAGGGGCTGGTGGAGAGCAAGCCGGCGCGGGCATCGCACCTGCAGCGGTTTGGCGACAAGGCCCGGGCATTGCTGGAGCGGGCCCGCACCTCACTTCACAAGTGAATCCCTGGGGCTGCTTCGCAGCCAATCGCCGGCAAGCCAGCTCCCACAAGGCCTTTGCAATTCTCAAGGCTTGCGCTGTACCTGTGGGAGCGGGCTTGCCGGCGATTGGGCTGCAAAGCGGCCCAGGCTGTATCAGTTCTTGCGAATCTTCTCGACAATCGCGGTAGTCGAGCTGTTCTCGACCAGGCCCAGCACCTTCACAGTGCCGCCATACGCCTTGACGATATCAGCGCCCACTACCTGATCAATGCCATAGTCGCCACCCTTGACCAGCACATCCGGCTTGACCTGGCTCAGCAGGTTTTCCGGGGTGCCTTCAGGGAAGCTGATCACCCAGTCCACCGCGCCCAAACCGGCCAGCACGGCCATGCGCCGGTCTACGCTGTTGATCGGCCGGCCCGGCCCTTTCAAACGGCTGACCGAAGCGTCGTCGTTGACCGCGACGATCAGCCGATCACCCTGGGCCCGCGCCTGTTCCAGGTAGGTGACGTGCCCGGCATGCAGGATGTCGAAGCAGCCATTGGTGAAGACGATCTTCTCTTTGTGCGCCCGCGCGTCATCGATGGCCAGCAGCAGTTGCTCCAGGCCCAGCACGCCGCGCTCGGAACCTTCTTCACGCTGGATCGCCCGGCGCAGTTCCGGGGCACTGATCGCAGCCGTACCCAGCTTGCCGACCACGATGCCGGCCGCCAGGTTGGCCAGGGCCACCGCGTGGGGCAGGTCCTCGCCAGCCGCAATGGCCGCCGCGAGGGTGGAAATGACGGTATCACCGGCACCGGTCACATCGAACACTTCACGCGCCCGCGCCGGCAGGTGCAGCGCCGGCTGGCCAACGCGCAGCAGGGTCATGCCGTGCTCGCCACGGGTTACCAGCACGGCGCCCAGATCCAGCTCCTGCAGCAGCTGCAAGCCTTTGGCCACCAGTTCGGCCTCATCGGCGCAACGGCCAACGATGGTCTCGAACTCGCTGAGGTTCGGGGTGATCAGGCTGGCGCCGCGGTAGATGGAAAAATCCTTGCCCTTGGGGTCGGCCAGCACCGGAATGCCCTTGGCCCGCGCTGCCTGGATCAGGCTTTGGTGATTCTTCAGTGCGCCCTTGCCGTAGTCCGACAAGACCAGCACCTTGACGCCTTCGAGCAGGCTGTCGACTTCGGCACCCAGCGACAGCGGGTCGGTGGCGAACGGCTCTTCGAAATCGATACGCAGCAGCTGCTGGTGACGGCTCATGACCCGCAGCTTGACGATGGTCGGCTGGTGCGCGATGCGCTGGAACACCGAACGCACGCCCGCAGCCTGAAGGCTGTTGGCCAGGCTGTCGGCGGCCTCGTCCTGGCCGGTAACGCCGATCAGCGACGCCGGTGCGCCCAGGGCGGCGATGTTCAAGGCAACGTTGGCCGCGCCGCCGGGGCGATCCTCGATCTGATCGACCTTGACCACCGGCACTGGCGCCTCGGGCGAAATACGCGAAGTACCGCCATGCCAGTAGCGGTCGAGCATGACATCGCCGACCACCAGAACCGGGGCTTGATCGAAACGCGGCATGGACAACTTCATGGGCAACCCATATGGAAATAATGAACAGGGGCAGGATATTAGCACAGGGTAGACGACGGCTTTATGGCCAGATCGCCCCCGGAAAATTCCCGTGACAATCGGGGCCGTTACGGCCCCGATCAGGGAGGACTCAGGTGATATCGGCCTTGGCCGGCTCATCCAGGCCCATGGCGTGCAGGCGGGCATAATGGCCATTGGCCGCGAGCAGTTCGGCGTGGGTGCCACGCTCTACCAGACGCCCTTGGTCCATGACCAGGATCTGGTCGGCCTTCTCGATGGTCGACAGCCGGTGGGCGATCACCAGCGTGGTACGGCCTTGCATCACGTGGTCCAGGGCAGCCTGGATGTGCCGCTCGGATTCGGTATCCAGGGCCGAAGTAGCCTCGTCGAGAATCAGCAGCGGCGCGTTCTTCAGCAGTGCCCGGGCAATGGCCAGGCGCTGGCGCTGGCCGCCAGAGAGCAGCACGCCGTTTTCACCCACCTCGGTGTCGAAGCCCTTCGGCAAGCGGTCGACGAACTCCTTGGCGTAGGCATCGGCCGCAGCGGCTTCGATGTCTGCGCGCGGGGCACCCGCCAGATCGCCATAGGCGATGTTGTTGGCCACGGTGTCGTTGAACAGTGTGACGTGCTGGGTCACCTGCGAAACGTGGCGGCGCAGGTTGCGCAGGCGGTAGTTCTCGATCTCCACGCCATCGAGCAGTATCTGCCCCTGGTCATGGTGATAGAAACGCGGGATCAGCGACGCCAGGGTCGACTTGCCGCTGCCAGAGCGGCCAACCAGGGCGATCATCTGCCCAGGCTCGGCGACAAAGCTGATGTCGCTCAGCACTTCACGCTCGGTACCCGGGTAGGTGAAGCTCAGGTTGCGCACTTCAAGGCGCCCTTCCACGCGGTCTTTCTCGACCGTACCGGTGTCCAGTTCAGGCTCTTCGTCCAGTTGCTCGAAGATGCTTTCTGCACCCGCCAGGCCCTTCTGGATGGTCGAGCTGACTTCCGACAACTGGCGAATCGGCTTGGGCAGCAAGCCGGCAGCGGTAATGTAGGCCACCAGGTCACCGGCGGTAGACTCACCGCGCAGGAACAGCACCAGGAACATCAGCGCGGCCATGGCGCTGTAGATCACCAACTGCAGCATCGGCGTATACAGCGAGCCGGTCTTGGTCATGCGCAGCTGCTTGTCGGTGTTGCTCTGGCTAGCCCTGCTGAAGCGCTGCTCCTCGTAAGCCTCGCCGCCGAAGCTACGCACCACGCGGTAACCCTGGATGGTTTCCGAGGCGACGTGAGTGACATCGCCCATGGCCACCTGGATTTTCTTGCTCTGCTTGCGGAATTTCTTGCTGGCAATGCTGACCATCACCGCGATCACCGGCAGGATGGCGACCATGACCAAGGTGAGGTGCCAGTTCATCCACAGCAGGTAGGCAAACAGGAACACCACGGTCAGGCCTTCGCGGATGACCACCTTGATTGCATCGGTGGCAGCACCGGTGACCATGGTCACGTTGAAGGTGATACGTGAAATCAGGTGCCCGGAGTTGTGGTTGTCGAAGTAGCGGTTGGGCAGTACCAGCAGCTTGTTGAACAACTCCACGCGCAGGTCGTGCACCAGGCACAGGGAAACCTTGGCCAGGAAATAGTTGCCAAGGAACGACCCCAGGCCCTGCCACGCGGCGATCAGGATGATCAGCAACGGCACCGCCTGCAGCAATTGCAGGTCGCGCAGGTAGGGGACGTTAGGGAACAACACCGCTTCAGGGTTGCTCAACCCGTCGACAAAATACTTGAGGATCCCGGCCAGCATCGGCTGGGTCGAGGCAAAGATCACAAAACCGACAATGCTCAGCAGGAAAATGCCGACATAGGGTTTCACATAGCCCAACAGCCGGAAGTAGATCTTCAGGCTGGAGGTGTGCTCCGCCGGACGCGGTGTTTCGGCCATTATCGAGCTCGCTGTTCAGGTTGAACCGGAAATTTTACCACAGGCGTCATTTTCGGCACGCCCCCATGGCAGCATCATGGCAAGGCCGACAGGCAGCCAGCTGATGAACCATTCGGCACGTGGCGTACCGGTGAGGCTGGCGGCATCGAACTGCATGGCCAGGGTCGAATACACCCAGAAGCCCAGCAGGACCTTGCCAAACAGCGTGCCGCGCGCGCGAATGATTTCACCCAGGGTGAACAACCACACCATGACCCAGAGCAGCATGCCCGGCAGGCCCATCTCTACGGCAACGTGGGTGAACATGTTGTGGGTGTGGTCAAAGTGTTTGCCCACCGCACTGACGTCGTAGGCAGCCCCCAGGCCCAGACCGGTCCAGGGGTGGGCGGCAATCATGTCGACCACGGCATGGAAAATTTCCGGCCGGTAGGAGGAGCCGCGCTTGGCGATCAGGTCGTACACCACATAGAAAGCAACGCCGGTAGCAAAGACTGCCAGGATGGAAAACACCCGGCTGTGGCGGTCACGGAACCACAGCGGCGCCATGATGACGGTGAGCACCAGGGCCAAAAGCGCGCCACGGCTCTGGCTGAGCATGGCAAACGCCCCCAGGCAAGCCAGTGCCAAAAGCCACAACAGCTGCAGGCCACGCTGCCGAGGCGGCTCGTAAAGCATGAAAAGCACCGCCGCACCGACGACATATGCCCCCAGGATGGGGTGCGATATTTCACCGATACCCTGCAGGCGGGCCCGCCAAGGCATGCCAAGCACGCCATAGAAATGAATGACCGAAACCAGAGCGGCAACAGCCAGCAAGGCACTACCGAGCAGCAACAGCTGGCGAATCCTCGCCAGGCCAAGCTGGGCCAGCAACGGAAACGCCATCAGGAACACCAGAATGTAGACCAGGCGCTTGATCTCACGCCCCGGGTCCTCTGCCGATGACCAGACCAGGCTCAGCCCACTCCAGGCCAACAGCAACAGCAAACTCATCCACAGTGCCGGCTGACGCTTGCAGGCCTGCACCAGCACCTCGCGGGCGGACCATGCCAGCACCAACGTCGGCAGCCACAGGAACAACACCAGCCCTTGCTGATAAATCTTGTTGCTAGGTGCCAAGGCAATCGCCGCCAGGAACCAGACCAGACCCAACCCCAACCAGACCCGTGCCCAGTTTTTTTGATACAACATCCTTTTCCCCCGATGAATCAAAGACACCATCCATGGTGCTACCGCATTATTTTCGGCATTATTGCCGGTCATTTTGCTCGCCAGACGACAAGGCTCTATTCATGCAATGCTCCCGGCTCACCCAGGTCGACTTCGATCAGCTGACACAAGGCGCACAGGTGCTTGAGGCAGACAGCCATGGCGCCAAAGTCTACCTGCTCGCGGATGGTAATTTCCTCAAGGTTTTTCGTAGGAAGCGGCTGATTTCATCTGCACTGCTGCGTCCTTACTCGCAGCGCTTCGTCGATAACGCCGCGCGCCTGGCGGAACTTGGCATCCCCACCCTCGAGGTGATCAGCCAGCACAAGCTCGACCTGCCAGGCCGCACCGCCGTGCTGTATCGCCCGCTACCCGGGCGCACCTTGCTGCAAATGTCGCGCGATGAAGGCTTCAGCTGGGACACTTACCTGCCGGAACTGATCCAGCTGGTCCGCCAGTTGCACCGCAACGGCGTGTACTTCCGCTCGCTGCACCTGGGCAATGTGGTGGTCACCCCTGAGCAGCAGCTCGGCCTGATCGATGTTGCCGACATGCGTTTCCTGCGCCCGCCGCTGTCGGCACGCATGATTCGGCGCAATGTGCAGCACATGGTGCGCTATATCGAGCGGGAGAACCTGGGTGACCGGTTCCCCCTCGCCGCCTTCGAGGCAGCCCTGCTGGCGCGCTGAAGGTCAGTTGCGCAACAGGCTCTGCGAGCCGTTGCAGAAGGCCTGCCAGGCCTGCTCCGGCGCCAGCGCCTGGCGCTGCCTGGCGGCTACCGCCGGGGCACCGAGTGCCGTACAGCGCTCGATCGCCTCAGCCCAGGCGCTTTCGTCGGCAATGGGCAGGTAGCCACCCGTATCGCGCAACTGCTCGCGGAACACCTGAAGGTCACTGCACACCACCGGCACATCGGCCATCACGGCCTCTTGCACCACCAGCCCGAGGCCTTCGGAACGCGAAGGCACCAATAGCCAGTCGAATGCCCGATACAGCTGCTGCAGGTCTTCACGGTGACCGCGCAAGTGAACACGCCCGGCCAGGCCCAGCGCGTCGATACGCGCCTGCAGCACCGCATGCTGCGGCCCCTCACCAATGATCGCCAACTGCAGGCCCGGTTGCCGTGCATTGGCCTTGGCGAATGCCTCGATCAGCATTTCGAAGCCTTTGCTCTCTACCAACCGCCCTACCGCGCCCAGCATCACCCCGTCGGTCTGAGGTAATTGCAGCGCCTGCCTGGCCTGGTCCCGGCTCAGCAACGGCTCGACAAACGCCAGCGGATCAAGCGCCATGCGCAGGGTCTGCACCGGCCGCCCCAGGTCATGCTCCAGCGATTCAGCCAGCGTATGCGACACGGCCGCGATGCTCAGCCGCTCGGCCGGGAGCATACGCAACAGGCGAATATCGCTGCTGTTCAGACGGGTCTTGCCATGGAACAGCACCTTGGCCCGCACCTGGGGAATGTTCTGCAACAGCGGCAGTACCAGCCGCGCGACACCAATACCGTCGAGCAGCACGATTTCTGCCTTGGCCTCGGTCAGCGCCTTGCGCAAACGCATGCGCAACCACGGCCGCAGCAGGCGCCACAGGTGTCGCCCTTTCAGCGCTCGTGGCGGCATGTGCCACTCCCGGGTCGAACCGAGCCCACAGCAGAGCCCGCTACCCAGCAGCAACCAGTTACTGATCCGGGCATCGGTACCGGCGTGCGACAGCACTTGCCGATGCACCTTGTGGATGGACATGTACGGCGTTCCACCCGCCCACATCATATTGACGATGTTCATGGGCCCTCTCCCGCTCATGTCAGGTGGGACAGCGACTTCATTGAACAAAAAGGGTGATACCCATGCCGATCAAGGCACCTGTCACCAGCGTCAACGCCAGTTTGATCCGGTCACGTTGGCGACGCTTGGCCTTGCGCTCCACTTCAATGGGCAAGGTCACGTGATTGCCAAATCCAGTGTGCAATACTGCATCACCCTCCAAGGTGACCGCTGTCAGATTTAACTCAGCGTAGCGCCGGGAAAGCGCCTTCTCTCCAGCATAGGCGGCAAATGGCGCACAGCGCTGGTAATCGCTCAACCGACGCAGGCCGGGGTTGAGCGAAAATGCCTGCCATTCGGCCTTGTCGGACAGCAGCGGGTAGCACGGCACACCGGCGATGATCTGGCGATCGCCCAGGTGGATGTACGGGCTGTGGACGGCCAGGTCATGGGCATGGCTGCGCAGCCACACCTGCAACAGGTTGGGGCTGACATCCAGGATGGCCCGCGAATCTTCGACAAAGCCCTGGCGGTAGAAATGCCAGTCGTCTTCGCAGTGGAAGATGTACGGCGTCTTGACGTGGCTGTAGGCCAGGTCGATTGACGGCAACTGGCCGAGTTTGGGCCGGTTCACGAACACCTTGCAGTACGGTTTCCAGTGCTCTGGCACAGCGCCATGCACGGCATCGTCACCGGAATCTTCGGTGATGAACACTTCGCGAATGGGCGCGGTGTTGTAGCGATCGAAACTCTCAAGGGTATCTTTGAGCAGATCGAACCGCCCACAACTGGTCACGACAAGCGTGACGTCACTCTCTTCTGAAAAGCGCACCGGACTCCCTCCGCATTGCGACTATCGGCTTGCGACACCCGCTCCTGGGCGCGAAAGCTCTTGTTTAGATGCCCAGCTTCAGGCGCAGCCGCTGCCACGCAGACAACGGCGGATGGGGCCTGAGCGCCGGGCGCATATGGTCGACGATGCTACGTCCAACTGCGGCGAAACTGAAACGGGAAACCGCCAGATGGCGGCCATTTTCTGCAATCTGCCGAGCCAGCTCAGGGTCTGCACGCAAACGGCGGAGCTTTGCCTGAAGGGTCGGGATGTTGTCATAGAACACCACGTTGTGCATGTCCTGCAGGCCCAATGCGCGGTTTTCTTCCTCGCCCTGGTCGTACGCCAGCAACACACAACCACAGGCCATGGCTTCGAAGTTCTTGATCATGTATTCGCCCATGCCAACGTCGGCACTGACGAAGAAGCGAATACGGTTCAGCGTGTTGCAATAGTCTTCACCCGACTTGGTACGGGTTACCAGCAGGTTCTCGACCTGCCCCAGCTCGTCCAGCAGCGCCTTGCGCCCGCTGTAGGCCACGCTGTTGACACTACCGACGAAGGCCAGTTCGATGTCGCGCTCACGCCCCTGGTCGGTCAGCAATTGCTCGTCGTAGCCCTTGGGCACGAACACCGCATCGAAACCTTCCTGGCGCAGGCGCTCGCTGACCATGTAGCCAGAGCTGATCACCCGTGCCCATGGCAATTGGCGGTAATGAGCGCTGAATTTGCCGGTGTACTTGCACGGAATGTAGTTCTGGTAGGCGTCGTGCTCGAGGATGACCAGGTTCGGTACGGTGCGGATGAAGGCCACTTGGCGGATTTCCTGCTTGAAGCGCAGGAAGAACACGATGCGGTCATAGCGCTCGACCTGCACTTCGCGCTTGAAATAGCGGCGCAGGTTGCGCTGGTCTTCGCTGGTCAGCCAACGCAGGTCGCACTCGCAGTTGGCCGCGACGCCATCGTACAGGCGGTCGAGAATCGCCCGCTGTTCCTTCTGCACCAGAAATAGGACTTTCATTGCTTTCCTTGGGCGCTCTGCGCCATCGCGGTCAACCATGGGGCGTGCTTACAGCTCGCGCCGCCAGAACAGCTCGTGTCGGCGCACGGCCTTGCGGAAGAACTCGTTCTCCCCGTAAGGCGAGGGCCGCCGCCCGGCCAGCCAGCGTTGCAGCAAGCGGCGCAGGCGGCGCTTGAACGGCCCGGGCGGCTGCAGGTCGTGCATCATGCCCAGGGCCATGGCCTTGTCATGCTGGGTAGCCAGGTCCAGCACCAGGCTGCAAGGTGCCCAGGCCTGCGCAGCACTCAACTGCGGAGGCAAGGCCACCCCATCGCCGCTGTCGCCCATGGGCCAGCGGTCGTTGTCATGCAGGTGGTTGGCGTAGCACAGCAGGGTTTGTGGCTGCCAGGCCAGGCCTTGCAAGGCTTCAAGCACTGCTGCTTGTGCACAGATGTGATCAAGGTGCGGGTCGAGCTGCGGGTGCGGCATCACCAGGACTTCTGGCTTGGCCATTTCCAACAGGGCACGCAGGTCGGCCAGCAGGTTGTGCCAGGTTGGCGCGCCATCGCGATCGGCCGGCAGCGGGAACGGGTTGAACTGGCGGAACACGCGGATATCGGCGAGGTCGGCCTCCCGGGAGGCTGCCGGCTGGTCGGGCGCTGCCTGCATGGCAGGCAGTTGCAGGCAGAAGTAACCCAGTTGCACGCAACGCGACTCCGGCACACCGGCCCAGCGCGGCACCGCGATGCTGTCCCAGGCGCGCAGGCGACCCTTCAGGCGCGCTGCCTCGGCCTTGTCCAGGCCCATCTGCTGGTAGTGCTCGGCCTCGATTTCACCAGCGGTCAGCGTCACTACCCAGGTTTCATCCGCCTGGCTGTAAAGGCCATAGGCAGCCAGCTCGGCGTCGTCGGCATGCGGTGCAATCACCATCACCCGGCGCCGCTGCAGTTCGACCGCCGGGGTTATCCACAGACGCGGCTCGCCCAGCAGCCGGCAATGACGACCACGCAGGCGCAACGTGCCGGCTTGCAGTGGCGCAGCCAGGCCGGTCAGGTTGAGGAATCGCACGCCATCGACGCCACGCTCGAAGGTTTGCCGGTCGGCCTGCTCAGCCGCCACCAGCACAACCTGCGGGTCGAAGAACCGCCCCAGCCAGCTGCCTTTTACCCGCAGCTCCAGCACAAGGGTTTCATCGCCCTGCAATGCGCAGTCAGCCTTGAGCAGCCCATCGTGCAGGCTGACAGGAACTGCCCGCGCCTGTTCACCGAAATCGTAGGTGTAGTCCTCGCCTGGCGCATAGAACAGATGGTCGGCAAACCAGGCCTCGTGGGCGGCCCAGAGCAGCGGCAACAGCAACAGCGGCAGCCACCACCAGGCCAATACCCCGAGGGCGATCAGCGCTACCAGGCCGGTCAGCAAGCCCAGGCGCTTGTTGCGCCGATGGCGCTTGAGCAACTGCTGCTTGCGGCTCACGCCTGATACACCGGCACAGGGTTGCACCAACGGTCCTTGTATTCGCGGTCGGCACGGCCAAACGAGAAGCGCAATGGCTTGTTGCGCGCCCGGGCATCTTCCCAGGCGGCCTGGGTATTGAGGAAGCTCAATACGCTCCCGGGGCTGAAGGCCTTGGTTTCCGGGTCTACACCGCCATTGATGTACTCGACACTGACCCATCCCGGCGCTTCGACGCGGTACACCAGCTGAATGGCAATCGGCTTGCCGTCCAGCATCAGCACCGAGCCGATCAGCAGCTCGCGCAGGCGCTCCAGCACCTCGGCCATGCGCTCGGCACCGGTGGCCGGGAAGCCCCAGCGGCGCTGGAACAGGTCGCAGTACATGCTGGCGATTTCCTGCGCACTGAAGTCGCTGATCGGGCGTACCACGCCACCCGCCTCTTCCAGCAGGCGCAGTTCGCGGCGCTGGTTGTAGCGGAATTTCTTCGACAGGTCTTCGTGCGCCCGCGCCATCGCCAGCTGTTCCTTCTGCGCCTTGAGGCCGCTGAAACGGCCCTGGCACAGTTCGGACAGGTAGCGTGCGGTATGGCGCAACGGTGCGGCGGCATCGGCCGCCGCTGGCAGGATGATTTCGGCATTGCCCAGGTCGAACAGGGCTTTTTTGCCGGCACGTTTGAGCACGTCCTTGGCCAGCGCCAGGTGGCGCCCCCAGGTCGGGATGGCGGCTTTCAGTTCGCCGGCCTGGTACCAGCCCAGGTAACGCACCGGGATCTGCGCCAGGTCAGCCAGTTGCTCGACCACCAGCGGATGGGTGGCGACACTGCCGCCAAAACGCGCCCACGCCTCGGCATAGGCCTGGGCGTCGATCGTTTGCCAACCGCGCTCGCGGAAGGCCTGGATACGATTGAGCATCAGGCCTGCCCCACCAGCGCACGTACTTGCGGCAGCTGCCAGAAGGCCTCGCGTACCGCTTGATCGGAGAAGCGTTCATGCAGGCGCTGCAGCATGTGCCCGGCACAGGCCTGACGCTGTTCAGCGTCCAACGTGGCCATATGCTTCAGCCCGTGGGCCAACTGTGCGGCATCGCCTAGCGGGAACAGCACCCCCACACCCTCGACCACTTCGCGGGCCCCGCCACAGGCCGTGGCCAGCACCGGCACGCCGGCAACCATGGCTTCGAGCAGCACCATGCCGAACGGCTCATGGTCGGAGCTCAGGGCGAACACGTCGAAGGCCTGGAAGTAGCGGCGTGCATCCGGCACCTGGCCCAGGAAATCCACCTGCCCGGCAATGGCCAGCTCGGCGGCCAGGGCCTTGAGTTCCGCTTCCAGCCGGCCTTTGCCGAGGATCGCCAGACGCGCACCGGCCGGCAGCGCGGGCAGCGCCTGTGCAAAACCACGCAACAGCGTGGCCTGGTCCTTGTCCGGGTGCAGGCGCCCGACGTTGCCGACGACCCACGCCTGGGCATCCAGGCCCAGGGCCTGGCGTGCCTCGACGCGCGGCACCAGGGCTGTTTGCAGCGCGTCGATGTCGATGCGGTTGTACAGGGTCTGGATGCGCTCGGCCGGCCACTGCGGCAGGCAGCGGCGCATGTCGTCACGCACCGCGTCCGACACGCCCAGCAGGCTCAGGCGCTTGCTGAACAGGTTGGCGAACAGCCGACGGCCTTTGCGCTCATAGTCGCCAAAGGCATGGTGCACGCCAATGACCGGCAGGCCGGTACCCAGCAAGGCCACGTAGATGGGCTTGAAGCGGTGGGCAATGCAGAAGGCGAAGTTGCGCTCGGCCGCGATGCGCCGCAAGGCACGGATTGCACCGAGCTTCAGGCCACGCACAGCCTTGGAGCTGAACTCCAGAAACAGCACCTCGTCCGATGCGCAGCCGGCCGCTACCTGCGGGTCGGCTGCACCGGTGAGGAACACCGTGGTGACCTGGTAGCCACGCCCCTGGAACAGGCTGGCGTACTGACGGGCACAGTCGAGGAACGGCCCGTCATAGCCATGGCAGAACTGCAGGATGCGCGGTTCAGAGCGGCTGGTCATACGCGGCCGCGCCGTCCTTCACAACCAGGATGTCTTCCATGATGAGGTACTGCAGGTCCGAGCCGAAGAACATGTTCAGGGCGTCGGTCGGCGAGCAGATCATCGGTTCACCGCGGCGGTTCAGCGAGGTGTTCAGCGACACGCCATTGCCGGTCAGGTCTTCCAGCGCCTTCATCATGTCGTAGTAGCGCGGGTTGTACTCGCGCTTGAGTACCTGGGCACGCGAAGTACCGTCCTCGTGCACCACTTCCGGTACGCGGGTCTTCCACTCTTCAGCCACTTCGAAGGTGAAGGTCATGAACGGTGCCGGGTGGTCGACCTTGATCATCTGAGGGGCAACGGTGTCGAGCATCGACGGGCAGAAAGGTCTCCAGCGCTCGCGGAACTTGATCTGGTGGTTGATGCGGTCAGCCACGCCTTCGACGCTTGGGCAGCCAATGATCGAGCGGCCACCCAGGGCACGCGGGCCAAACTCCATGCGGCCCTGGAACCAGGCCACCGGGTTGCCATCGACCATGATCTGGGCGATCTGCTGCGGCATGTTGTCGAGCTTGCGCCACTTCGGCTGGTCCGGGTGACGGGCGCAGGCGGCGATGACGTCTTCGTTGGAGTACGACGGGCCGAGGTAGACGTGTTCCATCTTCTCGACCGGTACGCCACGGGCGTGGGAAACATAGGCGGCCGCGCCGACAGCAGTACCGGCGTCGCCAGAGGCCGGCTGCACAAACAGTTCTTTCACGTCCGGGCGGGCGATGATCTTCTGGTTGAGCTTGACGTTCAGCGCACAGCCGCCGGCGAAGGCCAGCTTGCCGGTTTCACGCAGGGTGTCGCCCAGGTAGTGGTCGATCATCTGCAGCGCCAGCTTCTCGAACAGCGCCTGCATGCTGGCCGCGTAGTGAATGTAAGGCTCGTCGGCGATATCGCCTTCGCGCTTGGGGCCCAGCCATTCGATCAGCTTTGGCGAGAAGTAGAACCCCTTGCCCTTCTCTTTATAGCGGCGCAGGCCGATGACGTTGGCGTACTCGGTGTTGATCACCAGCTCGCCGTTTTCGAAGCTGGCAAGGCGCGAGAAGTCGTACTTGCTGGCGTCGCCATACGGCGCCATGCCCATGACCTTGAACTCGCCGTCAAGCATCTCGAAGCCGAGGAACTCGGTGATTGCGCCATACAAGCCGCCCAGGGAGTCCGGGTCGAAGAATTCCTTGATCTTGTGGATCTTGCCGTTTTCGCCGTAGCCAAAGAAGGTGGTGGCGTATTCGCCTTTACCGTCAATGCCGAGGATCGCGGTTTTTTCCTTGAAGCCCGAGCAGTGGTAGGCACTGGAGGCGTGGGCCAAGTGGTGCTCGACTGGCTCGATCTTGACTTTTTTCGGGTCGAAGCCCAGCTGCTCCAGGCACCAGACGATCTTCTTACGGTAGCGCTTGTAGCGACGGTTGCCCATCAGGATGGCGTCGAGGGCGCGATCCGGGGCGTACCAGTAACGCTTGGCATAGTGCCAGCGCGCCTTGCCGAACAGGCTGATCGGGGCGAACGGGATGGCTACCACGTCGACGTCGGACGGCTTGATGCCTGCCTGCTCCAGGCAGAACTTCGCCGACTCGTAGGGCATGCGGTTCTTCGCATGCTTGTCACGCACGAAGCGCTCTTCTTCGGCGGCGGCAATCAGCTTGCCGTCAATGTACAGGGCCGCGGAAGGGTCATGGCTAAGGGCGCCGGACAGGCCAAGAATCGTCAATGCCAAGGGATTAGCCTCTTCATTCGGTAAAAATGCGCCAGCGGCCTCTTGGGCGGGTGGCGGCTAAAGGGCGGGATTATAACGCAAACATGCGCGCAACGCGGCAACCTGTACTGGCCTCATCGCCGGCAAGCCAGCTCCCACAAGTACTGCATCTCCCTTGAGGGCAGTGGTGTTCCTGTGGGAGCTGGCTTGCCGGCGATGAGGCCAGTACAGGCAAGCAATACTATTCGGCGATGAGCCAGTCCATGCGGTAGCTACCGTCCGTCTGGGCCAGCTCTTTGGCGAGCCACGGCAGAAGCTCCTTGAGCTCTTCTTCCAGGCCCCACGGCGGGTTGGCGATGGCCAGGCCCGAACCGTTGAGGCCCTGCGGGCTATCCTGATGGTGCACATACAGCTCGACCCGCAGCAGCTTCGGCGCGCCGGTGCTGGTCAGGTCCTGGTAGTAACGCGTCAGCGAGCGCTGGTCCTTGATCGGGTACCAGATGGCCGCGACAGTCTGGCGCATGCGGCTGATCGCCTCTTTCATGGAATTGGTGCAGCGCTTGAGCTCATCGGCCTGCTCGAACGGCGGGTCGATCAGCATGATCGCGCGCTTTTCCTGCACCGGCAGCAGGGCCCTGGGCACATGCCAGCCTTCGCCCAGGTGCACGACCACACGCGGGTCTTTTTTCATGTTCTCTTTGAGCAGCGGCCCGTCTTCAGGGTGCTTCTCGTTGAGCAGCGCGCGATCTTGCTGACGCATCAGGCGGCGCGCCAGTTCGGGCGAACCGGGGTAATAACGCAGCTCACCGTCGGCGTTCAGGCGCTTGATGACACGCAGGTAATCGGCAGCCATGGCCGGCACATCATCGCGGCCCCACAGGCGGGCGACGCCTTCCAGGTACTCGCCGGTGCGGGTTGCCTGGTCGCCTTGCAGGTCGTACAGACCGAGCCCTGCGTGGGTATCGATGTAGGCGAACGGCTGCTCCTTGCGCGACATCAAGGCGATGAGGCGGGTCAGCACGATGTGTTTGAGGACGTCGGCGTGGTTGCCGGCGTGGAAGGCGTGACGATAGTTCATGGCAACTCCTGCGAAGGCGGCAAGTTTACCTTGCCTTGCAGGCGGAGTCAGGCCTGGCTGCTGATCGGCGGCGCCTGCTTGGCGGGTAAACCCGCCCCCACAGGGCCTGCACAGTTCTCAGACCCTGCGCAGTACCTGTGGGAGCGGACAAGCCCGCGAAGAAGGCAACGCCGACTCAACGGGTATTACTTGTCAGCGTGATACGCCGCGTCTGCTGTCTCGAAGCGCTGCACCATCGCTTTCGACGGGCTGCCCAGCTTGCTCACCAGAACAATGGCGATGCTCGCCAGCAGGAAGCCCGGGATGATTTCGTACAGGCCCCAGGTATCGATCTGCTTCCACAGGATCACGGTCAGTGCACCAACCACGATACCGGCCAGCGCGCCGTTACGGGTCATGCCTTTCCACAGCACCGAAATCAGCACCACCGGGCCGAAGGCCGCACCGAAGCCAGCCCAGGCATAAGCCACCAGGCCAAGCACGCGGTTTTCCGGGTTGGCAGCCATGGCGATGGCAATCAGTGCCACGGCCAGTACCATCAGGCGACCGACCCACACCAGCTCGACCTGCGAAGCGTTCTTGCGCAGGAAGGCCTTGTAGAAGTCTTCGGTCAATGCACTGGAACACACCAGCAGCTGGCAGCTCAGGGTGCTCATCACCGCCGCAAGAATGGCCGACAGCAGCACACCGGCGACCCATGGGTTGAACAGGATCTTGGCCAGCTCGATGAAGACACGCTCATGGTTCTCGGTGACCGGGCCTGCCAGGTCAGGGTTGGCCGAGAAGTAGGCGATGCCGAAGAAGCCCACGGCGCAGGTACCAGCCAGGCACAGGATCATCCAGGTCATGGAGATACGGCGAGCCTTGGCGATGGATTTCACCGAATCGGCGGCCATGAAGCGCGCCAGGATGTGCGGCTGGCCGAAGTAGCCCAGGCCCCAACCCATCAGCGAGATGATGCCGATGAAGGTGGCACCTTTGAACATGTCGAAGTTGGCCGGGTTCACCGCCTCGATGGCAGCAAAGGTGGTGTCGAAGCCGCCAGTGGAAATCAGCACGATCACCGGGGTCAGGATCAGCGCAAAGATCATCAGCGAAGCCTGCACCGTATCGGTCCAGCTCACCGCCAGGAAGCCACCCACGAAGGTGTAGGCGATGGTAGCTGCGGCGCCAGCCCACAGGGCAGTCTCGTACGGCATGCCAAAGGTGCTCTCGAACAGACGGGCACCGGCAACGATGCCAGAGGCACAGTAGATGGTGAAGAACACCAGGATGACGATCGCCGAAATGATACGCAGCAGGCCGCTATTGTCTTCGAAACGGCTGGCGAAGTAGTCCGGCAGGGTCAGCGCATCACCGTTGTGCTCGGTCTGCACGCGCAGCCGGCCGGCCACGAACAGCCAGTTGAGGTAAGCACCAACGGTCAGGCCGATGGCGATCCAGGCCTCGGACAGGCCCGAGAAGTAGATGGCGCCCGGTAGGCCCATCAGCAGCCAGCCGCTCATGTCGGATGCGCCGGCGGACAGCGCGGTGACCACGCTACCCAGGCTGCGACCGCCCAGAATGTAATCGGAAAGGTTGTTGGTGGCGCGATAGGCGGCGAAGCCGATCAGCACCATTGCTGCGATGTAGATCACGAAGGTGATCGTTAGTGGATTGCCCATGCGTGTGCCCTGGCGTTTGTTTTTATCATGCGCAACCACAGCGATGGCGGTTGCACCCAGGCGGCGAATGCTATGCAACAACGCAAAGAAGGTGCAACCATTTTTCTTTTGCAAGTTGCACCCGCTTGAGCATTTTTTGTAAAAGCCACTTTTTTGCTCCTTTTTGGCGCATCAAGCCAATTTTTCAGACCAAAACGAACCGGAAACGCCCCTTTTCACGGTGTGGAAATGTCTGTCAGACGAGTTGCACCTTTTACACAAAAAATTCGGGTTGCACCTGGTTGCACCCGAATTGTCCTACAGCTACTCTTGGCGCCAGCTTAGGCCACAGCCGTGGCAATAACGAGGATAAGAAATGGCGACGACCACCCTTGGGGTCAAACTCGATGACCCAACCCGTGAGCGACTCAAGGCAGCTGCGCAGTCGATTGACCGCACGCCGCACTGGTTGATCAAGCAAGCGATCTTCAATTACCTGGAGAAGCTCGAGGGTGGTGCCACCCTGACCGAACTCAACGGCCACGCCACCAGCCTGGCTGATGATGCCGGTGATGTTCAGGCCGACCACAGCCACCAGTGCTTCCTCGAATTTGCCGAAAGCATCCTGCCACAGTCGGTACTACGTTCGGCGATCACCGCCGCCTACCGCCGCCCCGAGCAGGAAGTGGTACCAATGCTGCTGGAGCAGGCGCGCCTGAGCGCACCGCTGGCCGAGGCCACCAACAAGCTGGCCGCTGGCATCGCCGAAAAACTGCGCAACCAGAAGAGCGCTGGCGGTCGTGCCGGCATCGTCCAGGGCCTGCTGCAGGAGTTCTCGCTGTCGTCCCAGGAAGGCGTGGCGCTGATGTGCCTGGCCGAAGCCCTGCTGCGCATCCCCGACAAGGGCACTCGCGATGCGCTGATCCGCGACAAGATCAGCACCGGCAACTGGCAGCCGCACCTGGGCAACAGCCCCTCGCTGTTCGTCAACGCCGCCACCTGGGGCCTGCTGCTGACCGGCAAGCTGGTCAGCACCCACAATGAATCCGGCCTTACCTCCTCGCTCACGCGCATCATCGGCAAGAGCGGCGAGCCGATGATCCGCAAGGGCGTCGACATGGCCATGCGCCTGATGGGCGAGCAGTTCGTCACTGGCGAGACCATCGCCGAAGCACTGGCCAATGCCAGCCGCTTTGAGGCCAAGGGTTTCCGCTATTCCTACGACATGCTCGGCGAAGCCGCGCTTACCGAGCACGATGCGCAGAAGTACCTGGCGTCCTACGAGCAGGCCATCCACTCGATTGGCAAGGCCTCCCATGGCCGCGGCATCTATGAAGGCCCGGGCATCTCGATCAAGCTGTCGGCACTGCACCCGCGCTACAGCCGCGCCCAGTACGAACGCGTGATGGAAGAGCTGTACCCGCGCCTGCTGTCGCTGACCCTGCTGGCCAAGCAGTACGACATCGGCCTGAACATCGACGCCGAAGAAGCCGACCGGCTGGAGCTGTCGCTCGACCTGCTGGAGCGCCTGTGCTTCGAGCCGTCGCTGGCGGGCTGGAACGGGATCGGCTTTGTCATCCAGGCCTACCAGAAGCGCTGCCCGTACGTGATCGACTACGTCATCGACCTGGCCAAGCGCAGCCGCCACCGCCTGATGATCCGCCTGGTGAAAGGCGCCTACTGGGACAGCGAGATCAAGCGCGCCCAGGTCGAGGGCCTGGAAGGCTACCCGGTCTACACCCGCAAGGTGTACACCGACGTGTCCTACGTCGCCTGCGCCCGCAAGCTGCTGGCCGTGCCAGAAGCCATCTACCCGCAGTTCGCCACCCACAACGCCCACACCCTCTCGGCCATCTACCACATTGCCGGGCAGAACTACTACCCGGGCCAGTACGAGTTCCAGTGCCTGCACGGCATGGGCGAGCCGCTGTACGAGCAAGTGGTCGGCAAGATTGCCGATGGCAAGCTGAACCGTCCGTGCCGCGTCTATGCACCGGTCGGCACCCACGAAACGCTGCTGGCCTACCTGGTGCGTCGCCTGCTGGAAAACGGCGCCAACACCTCGTTCGTCAACCGCATCGCCGACCACTCGATTTCCATCCAGGAACTGGTCGCCGACCCGGTCGCCAGCATCGAGCGCATGGGCACCCAGGAAGGCAACATCGGCCTGCCACACCCGCGTATCCCGCTGCCGCGCGACCTGTATGGCACCGAGCGGGCCAACTCGGCCGGCATCGACATGGCCAACGAACACCGCCTGGCGTCGCTGTCCTGCGCCATGCTGGCCACCGCTCACAACGACTGGAAGGCCGCCCCGCTGCTGGCCTGCGCCGCCAGTGAAAGCACTGCCGCGCCGGTACTGAACCCGGCAGATCATCGCGACGTGGTCGGCCATGTGCAGGAAGCCACCGTTGCCGACGTCGACAACGCCATCCAGTGCGCACTGAACGCCGCGCCGATCTGGCAGGCAACCCCGCCCGCCGAGCGTGCTGCCATTCTGGAACGCACTGCCGACCTGATGGAGGCCGAAATCCAGCCGTTGATGGGCCTGCTCATCCGCGAGGCCGGCAAGACCTTCGCCAACGCCATCGCCGAAGTGCGTGAAGCCGTGGACTTCCTGCGCTACTACGCCGTGCAGGCACGCAACGACTTCAGCAACGACGCCCACCGCCCACTGGGCCCGGTGGTGTGCATCAGCCCGTGGAACTTCCCGCTGGCGATCTTCACCGGCCAGGTAGCTGCCGCCCTGGCTGCCGGCAACCCGGTGCTGGCCAAGCCAGCCGAGCAAACCCCGCTGATCGCTGCCCAGGCCGTGCGCCTGCTGCTGGAAGCCGGCATCCCAGAGGGCGTGCTGCAACTGCTGCCAGGCCGCGGCGAAACCGTCGGTGCCGGCCTGGTCGGTGACGAGCGCGTCAAAGGCGTGATGTTCACCGGCTCCACCGAGGTTGCCCGCCTGCTGCAGCGCAACGTCGCCGGTCGCCTGGACAACCAGGGCCGCCCGATCCCGCTGATCGCCGAAACCGGTGGCCAGAACGCGATGATCGTCGACTCCTCGGCACTGACCGAGCAGGTGGTTATCGACGTGGTTTCCTCGGCCTTCGACAGTGCCGGCCAGCGTTGCTCGGCCCTGCGCGTGCTGTGCCTGCAGGAAGACTCCGCCGACCGCGTGATCGAAATGCTCAAGGGCGCCATGGCCGAAAGCCGCCTGGGCTGCCCGGACCGCCTGGCCGTGGACATTGGCCCGGTGATCGACGCCGAAGCCAAAGCCGGCATCGAGAAGCACATCCAGGGCATGCGTGAGAAAGGCCGTTCGGTCTATCAGGTCGCCATTGCCGATGCTGCCGAGGTCAAGCGCGGCACCTTCGTGATGCCGACCCTGATCGAGCTGGACAGCTTCGACGAACTGAAGCGCGAAATCTTCGGCCCGGTGCTGCACGTGGTGCGATACAACCGCCGCAACCTGGACCAGCTGATCGAGCAGATCAACGCCTCCGGCTACGGCCTGACCCTCGGCGTGCACACCCGCATCGACGAGACCATCGCCAAGGTGGTGGAAAACGCCAACGCCGGCAACATGTACGTCAACCGCAACATCGTCGGTGCAGTGGTAGGCGTGCAGCCGTTCGGTGGTGAAGGCCTGTCTGGCACCGGCCCGAAAGCCGGCGGCCCGCTGTACCTGTACCGCCTGCTGTCGACCCGCCCGGCCGACGCGATTGGCCGCCACTTCCAGCAGCAAGATGGCGAAGGCAAGCCAGACCGCACCCTGCACGAACAGCTGGTCAAGCCACTGCACGGCCTGAAGGCCTGGGCCGAGAACAACCAGCTGGCCGACCTGGCCGCGCTGTGCAGCCAATTCGCCAGCCAGTCGCAGAGCGGCATCGCCCGCCTGTTGCCTGGCCCGACTGGCGAGCGCAACAGCTACACCATCCTGCCGCGTGAGCACGTGCTGTGCCTGGCTGACAACGAGGCTGACCTGCTGGCGCAACTGGCTGCAGTACTGGCCGTTGGTAGCTCGGCGGTGTGGGCTGACAGCGAACCGGGCAAGGCCCTGCGGGCCCGCCTGCCGCGTGAGCTGCAGGCCAAGGTCAAGCTGGTGGCGGACTGGAACAAGGATGACGTGGCGTTCGACGCCGTGATTCACCATGGCGACTCGGACCAGCTGCGCAGCGTGTGCCAGCAGGTGGCCAAGCGTGCTGGTGCGATCGTCGGTGTGCACGGGCTGTCCAGCGGGGATCACCAGATTGCGCTGGAGCGGTTGGTGATTGAGCGGGCGGTGAGTGTGAACACTGCGGCTGCGGGGGGTAATGCCAGCTTGATGACCATTGGCTGATTGCTGTTGATAAAAAAGGGGAGCTTCGGCTCTCCTTTTTTATGGGCGCATATCTTGAGATGCTTGGCGCCTGTGAGATCGAGCGCCGCCCGCGCGGCGCATCGCGACGCAAGGCCGCTCCCACATCTGTTTCGGGCCAGTCTCTCCTGTGCCTATGGCGCGCGCACCCTGGGTGCATGGCTGGAGATCGATAAAGAGCGACTGTGCCCCCTTCAATACCGCATGGAACAAACAAGGCGGACAGCGGTGGCCTCACAGGATGGACTGGCCCGAAACAAATGTGGGAGCGGCCTTGCGTCGCGATGCGCCGCGCGGGCGGCGCTCGGTCTCACAGGCGCTGAAATGTTGTGACGACCACCTGGCCGCCTTCACGCAACCGGAAGGCAAGCCCTCACTGCCTTCTGTTGTCATTGTTCGATCCCCCGGAATTTCTGTAATACCTGGGCCGGCCCTTTCGCGGGCACTCACAACACGTCAATCGACCTCGGCGCACACTGCGCGTAATCCCCGGCCTGGATAAAGGTGTCTTCGAGGGAAGGGGTGTTAGGAGGTGGATCGGGAACTATCTTCAGCACTGGATTTTCTCTCGTTAAGGACCACCACCATCTGCTGTCAAAAGACAAGCACC
Organism: Pseudomonas putida NBRC 14164; assembly: GCF_000412675.1. NCBI lineage: Bacteria > Pseudomonadati > Pseudomonadota > Gammaproteobacteria > Pseudomonadales > Pseudomonadaceae > Pseudomonas > Pseudomonas putida. The sequence goes on from NC_021505.1 coordinate 5,672,230, forward strand.
TTTATGCCTTAAGTCCTTCACGGGCGACTTCGCCAGAGCCACCAAAGACTCCAGACTTTAGCCCCTTCAGAGGCAACGACAAGGGTCAACCAAATCCACGTGCTGGTATCAGGCAATAGCAAAATCAAGGAAAACGATGGAATGATAAAGAAAATGCGAAAAGGGAATTGAACACTAGCCAAGTAGACTCCGGAGACGTTCCCCAAGCAAAGCAATATACTGCTGGCGACAAGGGATAACTGGACGGCCAGGGCCATCCAAATCATGAACTCGAGACCTCCGCCCCACTGTTCCATATTTGCAAGGGCCGAATTGAAGTCACTCACAAAGGGCGTCACACCTCTGTTCAAGCTGTTGAATACCACGAGAGAAATGTAAAAAGCATCCATACCACCCCAAAGCAAACCGACCAACCGCGTTGACTTTGTCAAATCCATGCTCCAAGTCATTTTTGTTTTAGCTCATACTCTTCGTTTGCGATTACTGGCCGCCAATGCCATGAAGCCCCCGATACATCCCAGGCATCATCAGCCTCCACGTAAACTTGCGTGACTTTCCGCTCCATACCATATCTATAGTTCGCTGAAGACGATGCAACGTTGCGATCCTCAGCGCCCAACGGCACCCACTCCTGAGTTACCGTTCGCGTCGTATTCGCAAAATCTTTCCCTGACGACAAAAAGGCTCGACCTTCATCGCCTCTCGATACCAGGAAATTCGCAACAAAGGCAACACTCGATGCAATTTTATTAACGCGCATAGACGTGATCTTCCATTTGCCGGGACCACTTACGTCGGAGACAGTGTTAATCAAAAAATCGCCGTCATTTTTCCTACTACAAATTCTCGCATACCAATTCTCTTCGATACTTATTGGCTTGAATGGTTCGTCTTAATCAGCATCCACTCGCCTGACGCAACCGGCGTGAGCGCTTTATCAATTTGATCGCTCACAAGGCTAACCGAGCTGTAATAGAGACCACACTCCTTCAAGAGCTCGGTTACACCACATACCTCCCGAACATAACCTCGACTTTTCAAGTTATCTCTAATTATCGAGACCGCAAAAAATGGATCTTCGACCTTGCACAGTTCCTCCTTCCTGACGTCCGTCCAGCGAGTGAGCTTTTCCATTGCCAATCCTCTATGCCAAAGACTGACATTTACATGGTTTAACTCAAGAAAGCCGCATGGCAACGTCCGAAAATGTTGTGGGAAATTTCTCTGCTTTGCATGGGAAACAAGATTTCAACGGATGCCAGACCGCTAGGTCTCATTGCACTTTCTAAACCCATATCACCCAAACCTATTAACCTCCCCCCACCCCACCCGATTCCCTACACTCGCAGCATCCCGCCTCAGGACCGCCACCATGCCCGAGACCCTGCTCAGCCCTCGAAACCTGGCCTTCGAACTCTACGAAGTGCTCGACGCCCAAGCCCTCACCCAGCGCCCGCGCTTCGCCGAGCACAGCCGCGAAACCTTCGACGCGGCACTGGCTACCGCCCGCACCATCGCCGAAAAGTACTTCGCCCCGCACAACCGCAAGGCCGACGAAAACGAGCCGCGCTACGTGGACGGCCGCGCGGAACTGATACCCGAGGTCAAGCCTGCCGTCGATGCCTTCCTCAAGGCCGGCTTCCTCAACGCCAATCGCGACTTCGAGGTCGGCGGCATGCAGCTGCCCAGCCTGGTTTCGCAGGCCTGCTTCGCACACTTCCAGGCTGCCAACGCCGGCACCACGGCCTACCCGTTCCTGACCATGGGCGCAGCCAACCTGATCGAGAGTTTCGGCACAGAGGAACAGAAACGCTTGTTCCTCCAGCCCATGATTGATGGCCGCTACTTCGGCACCATGGCACTGACCGAGCCCCACGCCGGCTCGTCTCTGGCCGACATCCGCACCCGTGCCGAACCTGCGGGCGACGGCAGCTACCGGCTCAAGGGCCACAAGATCTTCATCTCCGGGGGCGACCACGAACTGTCGGAAAACATCGTGCACATGGTGCTGGCCAAGCTGCCGGACGCACCGCCCGGGGTGAAAGGCATCTCGCTGTTCATCGTGCCCAAGTACCACGTAAACCCCGACGGCAGCCGTGGCCCCCGCAACGATGTACTGCTGGCCGGGCTGTTCCACAAGATGGGCTGGCGCGGCACTACCTCCACTGCGCTGAACTTCGGCGACAACGGCCAGTGCGTCGGGTACCTGGTCGGCCAGCCGCACCAGGGCCTGGCCTGCATGTTCCAGATGATGAACGAGGCACGCATCGGCGTTGGGATGGGCGCGGTGATGCTCGGATACGCCGGCTACCTGTATTCGCTGGAATATGCCCGCCAACGGCCGCAAGGCCGGCTGCCGGACAACAAAGACCCACTCAGCCCGGCGGTGCCGATCATCGCGCACACCGATGTGAAACGTATGCTGCTTACACAGAAGGCGTACGTGGAAGGCGCCTTCGACCTGGGCCTTTACGCCGCGCGCCTGTTCGACGATACCCACACCGCCGATGACGAAACGTCCCGCACACAAGCGCAGGCGCTGCTCGACCTGCTGACCCCGATCGTCAAATCCTGGCCCTCGACGTTCTGCCTCAAGGCCAACGAACTGGCGATCCAGATTCTCGGTGGCCACGGCTATACTCGCGAATACCCGGTGGAACAGTACTACCGCGACAATCGCCTGAACCCGATCCACGAGGGCACCGAAGGCATCCAGTCACTCGACTTGCTCGGCCGCAAGCTGGCACAGAACCATGGTGCCGGGCTCAAGCAACTGATCCGCCTGATCGCCACCACTGGCGAACGTGCAAGCCACCACCCCAAACTCGACCCACTGCGCCAGCCACTGGAGCAACTGGTCAACCGCCTGCAGGCCGTGACCCTGGCCCTGCTCGGCGACATGGCCCAAGGCGAAGTCGCTGGTGCCCTGGCAAACTCGGCCTTGTACCTAAAGGCCTTCGGCCATTGCGTGATCGGCTGGCGCTGGCTGGAACAGGCCATTCACGCCGAGCTTGGCCTGCAGAAAGGTCACCCTGCCGATCGCGACTTCTATCAGGGCAAGCTGCAGGCCGCGCGTTATTTCCTGACCTGGGAAGTACCGGGCTGCCATAATGAGCTGGCATTGCTAGAGGCGCGCGACGACACTTGCCTCACCATGCAGGACGAGTGGTTCTAAGGGGGAGCCACCGTGTACACGGAGGCTTTTGCATGTTCGATTCCAGCGCCCTGCTGCGCCAGCGCTTTGCCGCGCTGCGCAGTACGGCCGAGTTGTTTTCCCTGCGCCATGTGAAACAGTCGCACCAGGCGCTGTCGGTTCGCCGCAATGTCGCCGAGCCACCTTTCTTCAGCCAGGACGAAGGCGCCATGCTCACCGTGCGGGTCAATGGCGTGGAGGCCTATGCGGCCACCGCCGACCTCTCCCAGGCTGGCCTGCAACGCGCATTGGAACAAGCCGAGGCGCTGGCCCGGCAGATTGCCCGACACAGCCTGCTGGACCTGCGCAACCAGCCGGTGACCAGCGCACGCCACGACCATATCTCGCCCAACTTCGACCAGCCCGTCCCCTCCCTCGCCGACTGCCTTGGCCTGCTCGCCGCCGAATCGGCCAGCGTGCCCAAGGACAGCCGCCTGGTGGACTGGCAGGCCAGTCTGGGCCTGAGCCTGGTGGAGCAAACCTACCTGAACTCCGCGGGCGCCGAACTGCGGCACGCACAGCGTTTCCTGTTCCCGGGGCTGGGCGTAACCGCCAGCGATGGCCAGGACAGCCAGAGCCGCAGCCTGGGCCGCGACAACTTCGGCCAGCAGGGCGGTTTCGAGATCATCGAGCGCTGCGGGCTGGTCGGCGCCGCCCGGCAGGTGGCCGACGAGGCACTGCAACTGCTGCTGGCCCCCAACACCCCCAGCGGCCCGCGCGACCTGCTGCTGATGCCCGACCAGATGATGCTGCAGATCCACGAGTCCATCGGCCACCCGCTGGAGATGGACCGCATCCTCGGCGACGAGCGCAACTACGCGGGCACCAGCTTCGTCAAAGCCAGCGACTTCGGCCACCTGCAGTACGGCTCCAGCCTGTTGAACGTGACCTTCGACCCGACCATCGGCGAAGAACTGGCCAGCTACAGCTTTGATGATGACGGCACCCCGGCCAGCAAGCAGTTCCTGATCCGCGACGGCCTGCTGCTGCGCCCACTGGGCGGCGCGCTGTCGCAGTTCCGTTCTGGCCTGGACGGCGTGGCCAACAGCCGCGCCTGTGGCTGGAACCGTGCACCGATCGACCGCATGGCCAACCTCAACATCGAACCGGGTGATCAGAGCCTGGAGCAACTGGTGCAAGGCATCGAGCACGGCATCCTGATGCGTACCAACCGCTCGTGGTCCATCGATGATGCGCGCAACAAGTTCCAGTTCGGCTGTGAATATGGCCAGTTGATTGAAAACGGCGAGCTCAAGGGCATCGTCAAGAACCCCAACTACCGCGGCATCTCCGCGCAGTTCTGGCGCAACCTGTCGGCCGTCGGCGACCGCAGTACCTTCCAGGTACTGGGCACGCCCAACTGTGGCAAAGGCGAACCTAACCAGGTGGTGCGGGTCGGCCATGCCTCGCCGGCCTGCGTATTCCGCCAGATCGATGTATTCGGAGGAGACGCCTGATGAAGCACGCTTTCGAAACGCTTGTCGGGGATGTACGCGCTGCCCTGCAAGCAGGCGAGCAGTTCACCCTCGGCTACAGCGCAGAACAGTCGCAGTTCGTGCGGTTGAACCACGCCAAGGTGCGCCAGGCCGGTGAAGTGAGCCAGGCAAGCGCGCAACTGCGGCTGGTGCGCGATGGCCGCCAGGCGGAACAGCAAGTGACCTTGAGTGGCGACGTGCAACTGGACCGCCAGCGCCTGAGCGATGCCCTTGAGCAACTGCGCCACACCTTGCCGTTGCTGGCCCTCGACCCGTACCTGCGCCTGGACGAAAGCGCCTGGCACAGCCACAGCCTGCTGGACCATCCCCTGCCCGCACTGGACGAGGTACTGGCCCTGCTCGACCGTGAAGCTGGCGACCTGGACCTGGTCGGCATCTACGCCGCCGGCCCGATCTGCCGGGGCTTTGCCAGTTCGTTCGGGGCCTTTGGCTGGCACCAGGCCAACAGCTTCAACTTTGACTGGAGCCTGTTCCACGAAAACGGCCAGGCGGTGAAGGCCAACTATGCCGGCCAGCAGTGGAGCGCCGACGACTTCACCGAGCGCCTGCGCCAGGCACGTGAACAACTGGGCTTCCTCGGCCGCCCGGCAGTTACCCTCAAGCCTGGCAGCTACCGAGCCTACCTGGCGCCTGCGGCCATGGACGAAATCGCCGGCATGCTGTGCTGGGGCGGTTTTTCCGCACAGGCCCTCGCCACCGGCAACAGCGCCTTGCAGCGCCTGTACAACGGCGATGCACGGTTAAGCCCGCTGGTGAGCTTCACCGAGCAGGTCAGCGGCTCGCTAAGCCCGGCGTTTTCCGATGAAGGGGCGCCACGCCTGGATGTGCCGTTGATCCAGCAAGGCGCGGCGCAGCAACGCTTGATCTGCGCACGCAGCGCGGTCGAGTTCGAGCTGCTGGCCAATGGCGCCGACAGCTACGAGTCGCCCTGCGCGCTCAGCCTGGCGCCAGGCAACCTGGCCAATGAGCAGGTCCTTGAGCGGCTTGGCACCGGGCTGTACATCAGCAACCTGTGGTACCTGAACTACTCTGACCTGCCTGCAGCACGCATGACCGGGCTGACCCGCTTCGCCACCTTCTGGGTGGAAAACGGGCAGATCCAAGGGCCGGTAAGCACCATGCGCTTCGATGACAGCCTGTACAGTTTGCTGGGCAACCAGCTGGAGGACCTGACCCAGGAGCGCGAGATGATCTTGTCGACCAGTACCTATGGCCAGCGCAGTACCGGGTCGAGCCATTTGCCCGGGGCACTGGTCAAAGGCCTGACCCTGACATTGTGACTGGACTTGCCGGCCCTTTCGCGGCTTAAGCCGCTCCCACAGGATTTCCACTGCCCGCAAATGTAGTGATATCCCTGTGGGAGCGGCTTTAGCCGCGAAAGGGGCGGCACTGACAAACGAGGAAGTCATGCCTGAGCGCACCCCGCTGGACCCCGTCACCGCCCGCTGGATCCCCTGGGTGGTGGCCATCGCTTTCTTCATGCAGTCCCTGGACGGCACCATCCTCAACACCGCGCTGCCGGCCATGGCCCGCTCGCTGTCCGAAGACCCGCTGCGCATGCAAGGCGTGATCATCGCCTACATGCTCACCGTGGCCCTGCTGATCCCGGCTTCGGGCTGGATCGCCGACCGTTTTGGCACCAAGCGCATCTTCTTCAGCGCCATCCTGCTGTTCAGCTTCGGCTCGCTACTGTGCGCCGCAGCCAACAGCCTCGGCTTCCTGATCTTCGCCCGCGTCGTCCAGGGCCTGGGCGGTGCACTGATGCTGCCGGTCGGGCGGCTGGTGGTGCTGCGCGCCTACCCGCGCAGCGAGCTGGTGCGGATCATGAGCTTCATCACCATCCCTGGCCTGCTCGGACCACTGCTGGGGCCAACCGTCGGCGGCTGGCTGGTGGAAATCCTCAGCTGGCACTGGATCTTCCTGCTCAACCTGCCAGTCGGCCTGATCGGCTGCATTGCCGTCTGGAAGTTCATCCCGGACCTGCGCGGTGCCGAACGAACCTCGTTCGACGGCCCGGGGTTCCTGTTGTTTGGCGCAGCGATGGTATTGATCACCATCGCCATGGAAGGCCTGGGAGAGTTGCACCTGCCGCACCTGCGGGTGATGTTGCTGCTGTTCGCCGGCATGGCCTGCCTGGCCGCCTACTGGCTGCGCGCGGGGCGCGACCCGGAGCCGCTGTTCTCGCCCAGCCTGTTCCGCGTGCGTACCTTCGCCATCGGCATCCTCGGCAACCTGTTCGCCCGCCTGGGCAGCGGCGCACTGCCGTTCCTGGTGCCGTTGCTGCTGCAGGTGGCACTGGGCTACTCACCCGCCCAGGCCGGTATGAGCATGATCCCGCTGGCGGCAGCGGCCATGCTGGCCAAGTCTGTCGCAAGGCCGCTGATCGAGCGCTTCGGCTACCGCATCATCCTCACCGGCAACACCTTGTTGCTGGGCCTGCTGCTGGCCAGCCTCGGCCTGGTCGATGAGCAGACACCCTACGCAGTGCTGCTGATCCAGCTGGGCCTGCTGGGCGCGGTCAACTCCATGCAGTTCACGGCCATGAACACGGTAACCCTGATCGACCTCGATGACGCCAGCGCCAGCAGCGGCAACAGCCTGCTGTCGGTGGTCGCACAATTGGCGCTGAGCCTGGGCGTGGCCTGTGCCGGCGCCTTGCTTGGAGGCTTTACCGCCGCCGGTAGCGCCGAGGGTGTGGAAAGCACCCTGGGCGCCTTCCAGTTGACGTTTGTCACCATCGGCGTGATGGCCATGCTGGCGGCAGCGATCTTCCTGCAACTGGCGCCGACGGACGGAAGGCGTGCCCGTCGTCCGGAACAACACATGGAACCGTAGGGCTAATGGCCACGAGGCTGGTAGACTGTGCGGCATTTTTTCGCTTCGCAACGCAGGCCCGCCTCGTGACCACCGAATCCACCGCCTTTGCCACTTTGCCGTTGTCCGCCGCCATGCTGGCGAACCTGGACGCCCTCGGCTATGCCTCGATGACGCCGATCCAGGCCCAGAGCCTGCCCGTCATCCTCAAGGGTCAGGACCTGATCGCCCAGGCCAAGACCGGCAGCGGCAAGACCGCCGCCTTCGGCATCGGCCTGCTGAACCCGATCAACCCGCGCTACTTCGGCTGCCAGGCGCTGGTGCTGTGCCCTACCCGCGAGCTCGCCGACCAGGTGGCCAAAGAGCTGCGCCGCCTGGCCCGCGCCGAGGACAACATCAAGATCCTCACCCTGTGCGGTGGCGTTTCGCTGGGCCCGCAGATCGCTTCGTTGGAGCACGGTGCGCACATCATCGTCGGTACCCCGGGGCGCATCCAGCAGCACCTGGACAAAGGCACCCTGGTGCTCGACGGCCTGAACACGCTGGTGCTGGACGAAGCCGACCGCATGCTCGACATGGGTTTCTTCGACGCCATCGCCAGCATCATCGGCAAGACCCCATCGCGCCGCCAGACCCTGCTGTTCTCGGCCACCTACCCGTCCGGCATCAAGCAGCTGGCCGCCGACTTCATGCGCAACCCGCAGCAGGTCAAGGTCGAGAGCCTTCACACCGACAACCAGATCGAACAGAGCTTCATCGAGATCGACCCACAGCACCGCCTTGAAGCCGTCACCCGTGTGCTCGGCCACTACCGCCCGCAATCCTGCGTGGCGTTCTGCTTCACCAAGCAGCAGTGCGAGGACGTGGTTGCCCACCTGACGGCCAAGGGCATCGTCGCCCAGGCCCTGCACGGTGACCTGGAGCAACGCGACCGTGACCAGGTACTGGCCATGTTCGCCAACCGCAGCAGCTCGGTGCTGGTGGCCACCGACGTGGCCGCGCGCGGCCTGGATATCGATGGCCTGGACATGGTCATCAACGTGGAGCTGGCGCGTGATGCGGAAATCCACGTGCACCGCGTGGGCCGTACCGGCCGTGCTGGCGAGAAAGGTGTGGCGGTAAGCCTGGTGGCACCGGCAGAAGGCCACCGTGCCCAGGCCATCGAAGACCTGCAGAAAAGCCCGCTGCGCTGGGACTCGCTGGACAGCTTGAAGAGCAAGGGCGGTGAACCGCTGCTGCCGGTGATGACCACGCTGTGCATTGCCGCAGGCCGCAAGGACAAACTGCGCCCTGGTGACATCCTGGGGGCACTGACCGGTGATGCCGGTATCCCCGGCAAGCAGGTGGGCAAGATCGCCATCTTCGACTTCCAGGCGTTTGTTGCCGTGGAGCGCGCGCTCGCCAAGCAGGCCATGCAGCGGCTGAACAGCGGCAAGATCAAGGGCCGCGCCCTGAAAGTCCGCATTCTCTGACATTTTTTGGGGCTGCTCTGCAGCCCATCGCCGGCAAGCCAGCTCCCACAGGATCACCACAGGCCTCAGGCTTGTGCACGGCCTGTGGGAGCTGGCTTGCCGGCGATGGGCCGCACAGCGGCCCCAAACAACCCATGAGGTAACACCGTGCACTCCACCGACGTGATCATCCTCGGCGCCGGCGCCGCCGGCCTGATGTGCGCCCAGCTCAGCGCCCGCCGTGGCCGCCGGGTGCTGCTGCTCGACCACGCCAACAAGCCGGGCAAGAAAATCCTCATGTCCGGCGGCGGGCGCTGCAACTTCACCAACATGTACACCGAGCCCGCCAACTTCCTGTCGCACAATGCGCACTTCTGCAAGTCGGCCCTGGCCCGCTATACCCAGTGGGACTTCATCGAGCTGGTGTGCAAGCACGGCGTGGCGTACCACGAGAAGAAGCTCGGCCAGCTGTTCTGCGACAACAAGGCCAGCGACATCCTCGACATGCTGCTGGCCGAATGCGACGAGGCCGGCGCCGAGATCCGCATGCACACCAGCATCGAACACATCGAGAAGACCGAAAGCGGCTACCTGCTGCAGACCAGCGGCGGCCAGTTCGCCTGCCAGTCGCTGGTGATCGCCACCGGCGGCCTGTCGATCCCGACCCTGGGCGCCACCGGCTTCGGCTACCAGGTGGCGCGCCAGTTTGGCCACACCCTGCTGCCAACCCGCGCCGGGCTGGTGCCGTTCACCATCACCGAGCCCCAGCTCAAGGCACTGTGCACCGAGTTGTCCGGTACCTCGCTGGACTGCACCGCCAGCTGCAACGGCACCAGCTTCCGCGAGAACCTGCTGTTCACCCACCGCGGGCTGAGCGGCCCGGCGATCCTGCAGATTTCGTCGTTCTGGGAAGCCGGTGACACGGTCGAAATCAACCTGCTGCCGGACCGCGATGCGCTCACCTGGCTGCAACAGATGCAGGCCGAACGTGCCAACGCCGAACTGAAGACCGTGCTGGGCGAGGTATTCACCCGCAAGCTGGCCAACCTGCTGGCCGAGCAATGGTTCGAGTCCAGGCCGATGAAGCAGTACACCCCGGCGGAACTGGCGCAAATCGCCGAAAAACTGGCGAACTGGCAAGTGGTGCCGGCCGGCACCGAAGGCTACCGCACCGCCGAAGTGACCTTGGGCGGCGTGGATACCCGCGAAGTGTCGTCCAAGACCATGGAATCGCTGAAAAGCCCCGGGCTGTACTTCATCGGGGAAGTGCTGGATGTCACTGGCCACCTGGGCGGTTTCAACTTCCAGTGGGCCTGGGCATCAGCCAACGCCGCGGCGCAGTTCGTGTAGAGTAGAATCCATTCAGCAGCACGGAACGCTTCTTGCTGGCCCGTGCTGCAATGCATTCTTCGCTCACTGCCTAGCAGGCCATCATGTCATCGAGCTCGTTCCGTCAGTCACTGCGTCGCCTGTGGGGCCAAGACAAGTTCAGCTACAGCATCCGGGTCACCATCGCCCTCACCGGCAGCCTGGCCCTGTGCTGGTACCAGAACGAGATGGCCCTGCTGATTCCGCTGTTCCTCGGCATCATCGCCAGCGCCCTGGCCGAAACCGACGACAGCTGGCAGGGCCGCCTCAGCGCCCTCGCCGTTACCTTGGTATGTTTCGCCATCGCTGCACTGGCGGTCGAGTTACTGTTCCCCTACCCCTGGATATTCGCCATCGCCCTGGCTTTGGCGGCGTTCGGCCTGACCATGCTCGGCGCCTTGGGCGAGCGCTATGGTGCGATTGCCTCGGCGACACTGATCACGGCGGTTTACACCATGATCGGTGTGGACCAGCGCGGTGGCCAAGTGACGGACTTCTGGCACGAGCCCCTGTTACTGGTGGCCGGTGCGGCCTGGTACGGGCTGCTTTCGGTACTGTGGCAGGCGCTGTTTTCCAACCAGCCGGTGCAACAGAGCCTGGCCAAGCTGTTCTTCGAACTGGGCAGCTACCTCAAGCTCAAGGCCAGCCTGTTCGAGCCCATCCGCACCCTCGACGTCGAGGCCCGGCGCCTGGAGTTGGCCCAGCAGAACGGCAAGGTGGTGGCAGCGCTCAACGCAGCCAAGGAGATCATCCTGCACCGGGTAGGCAACAGCCAGCCCAATTCCAAGGTCAGCCGCTACCTCAAACTGTACTTCCTGGCCCAGGACATTCACGAGCGGGTCAGTGCCTCGCACTACCCCTACAACGGCCTGACCGAAGCGTTTTTCCACAGCGACGTGATGTTCCGCTGCCAGCGCCTGCTGCGTAAACAAGGCTCGTCGTGCCAGGAGCTGGCCCGCTCGATCCGTCTGCGCCAGCCGTTTGTGCTGGCCAGTGGTTACCCAGAAGCCCTCGAAGACCTGAACGCCTCGCTGGAGCACCTGCGCCTCCAGAACAACCCGGCCTGGCGCAGCCTGTTGCGCTCGCTGCGGGCACTGGCCGCCAACCTGGCAACGCTGGACCGCCTGCTAAGCGCCGCCAGCAACCCGGACAGCCTGGCCGATACCAGCGACAGCAGCTTGCTCGACCGCTCGCCACGCTCGCTGAAGGACGTGTGGAAGCGCCTGCGCACCCAGCTCACACCGACTTCGCTGTTGTTCCGTCACGCCCTGCGCCTGCCGCTGGCGCTGTCGATCGGCTACGGCATGGTGCACCTGATCCACCCGACCCAGGGCTACTGGATCATCCTCACCACGCTGTTCGTGTGCCAGCCCAACTACGGTGCAACCCGGCGCAAGCTGGTGCAGCGAATCTTCGGCACCGCCGTCGGCCTGACAGTGGGCTGGGCATTGTTCGACCTGTTCCCCAACCCGGTCATCCAGTCGCTGTTCGCCGTGGTTGCCGGGGTAGTGTTCTTCGTCAACCGCACCACCCGCTACACCCTGGCCACGGCCGCGATCACCCTGATGGTGCTGTTCTGCTTCAACCAGATCGGCGATGGCTACGGCCTGTTCCTGCCGCGCCTGTTCGATACCCTGGTGGGCAGCCTGATCGCCATCCTGGCGGTGTTCCTGTTCCTGCCGGACTGGCAAGGGCGACGGCTGAACAAGGCGCTGGCCAATACCCTGGCCTGCGCCAGCGTGTACCTGCGCCAGATCATGCAGCAGTATGCCCACGGCAAGCGCGACGACCTGGCCTACCGCCTGGCCCGGCGCAACGCCCATAACGCCGACGCCGCGCTGTCCACGACCTTGGCCAACATGCTGATGGAGCCTGGGCACTTCCGTAAGGAAGCCGACGTCGGCTTCCGCTTCCTGGTGCTGTCGCACACCTTGCTCAGCTACCTCTCGGGGCTGGGCGCGCACCGTGACACGGCCTTGCCGGCAGAGGTGCAGGAGCAGTTGATCGAGGGCGCCGGGCAAAGCCTGGCCAGCAGCCTGGACGAGATTGCCAACGGCCTGGCCGCTCGGCTACCGGTGGCGATTCACAGCGATGCCGAAGAGGCGCTGGCCAATGCGCTGGAGCAGATGCCGGAAGAGCTGGATGAACATCAGCGGTTGGTGCAGACACAGTTGGCGTTGATTTGCCGACAGTTGGGGCCGTTGCGGACCTTGGCGGCACACCTGATCAAGGAAGGTGCCCCGGCCTGATTGCCTTGTTGCCTGTGCTGGCCTCTTCGCGGGCGAGCCCGCGAAGCGGCCGGCACAGGCGATACAGATCAGAAGCCATGTTGGCGCATCAGCCGGTCATAGCTGCCATCGGCCTTCATCGCCGCAATGGCCTGCTCGAAGCGCTCAACGATGCGCTTATGCTCCGGGTGCTTCAGGCTCACCAGGATATGCAGGGTGTTCTCCCCCAGCGGCGGCTCCACCAGCATTACCCCGTCACGCACCTCCTGCGGCTCACGCTGCAGGTTGTAGCGGGCCACATACTCGTCCTCCACCGCCAGGTTCACCCGCCCTGCCGCCAGCATGCGTACCGCCGACGAAAAGTTGCGCACCGGCACCTTGTGCAGGCGGGTATCAGCGTCGAATTCCGGTGAATAGGCGTAATCACGTACCACGGCGATGGTGTAGGGGTACAGATCCGACTGGCCTTTGTAGTGGAACGCCTCGCCCGTGCGTTGCAGCAGGCGAATGCGGTTAGTCAGGTAGGCGTTGGAAAATTGCCCGATGTTGGTGCGCGAGTCGTTGTACCAGGCATTGATCAGTATGTCGTAGCGCCCTTCACCTACCCCCAGCAGCGCCCGCGCCCAGGGCGCTTCTTCATAGCTGCTGCTGTAGCCGGCACGGGCCAGCGCCGTGGTGACGATGCTGGTCGCCAGGCCGCCGCCCGGCATGTTGGCATCCGTGAACGGTGGCCAGTTGTCAGCCACCAGGCGTAGCTTGTCGTGACCCGGGGCGGCCGTGGCCACCAGCATTGCCAGTAATCCCAGAACACAAAGCAGTGGCCGCATGCTCAAGTCCTTTCGCAATGGTGGGCACACACTGCCGAAGAGATTACACAAAGCTGTTACCAAGGGCAGCGGCCAATAGTGTCATTTAGCCTCTATTTTGGCCGAAGGCCATACACCATGCGATGATCGAAGACCCACTCAAGGAGTTCGCGCCAATGTCCGTCGACTGGATCTGCAAGCACCACACCGATCTCGGCAAGGACCAGCTCTACGCAATTCTGCAATTGCGCATGCAAGTGCTGGTGGTCGAGCAGCGCTACGCCTATCAGGACGTCGATGGCCAGGATCTGACTGACGATACCCTGCACCTCATGGCCTGGCAGGATGACCAGCTGGTGGCCTACCTGCGCCTGCTCGATCCGCAGTCCCAAGGCGGGGACGTGGTAATCGGGCGGATGGTGACATCACCTGAAGCGCGCGAATTGGCGCTTGAAGAACACTTGCTGCTCAAGGGGCTTGAGGCAGCGGAGCACTGCTGGCCGGGAGTACCGGTTTACCTGTCGGCGCAGGCGCATTTGCAGGGGTTTTATGCCCGCCATGGGTTTGCGGTGGTGGGCGAGGAACATCTTGAAGATGACATCCCGCACATCGGGATGCGCAAAGGCTGACATTGCCGGGGTGCTTTGCACCCCTTTCGCCGGCAAGCCAGCTCCCACAGGTTACGCACAGGCCTGAGCCCCAAATGCTTCAGGGGTAACCCAGCACTTCGCGGATCTGCCGCAGATGGCGGATGATCCACTGCTTGTCGATCGCCCCCCAGTCATGAATGCGGTAATGCCCGGCGTGGTTGCGTGCGCCTTCCTGCTGTTCGAACTCGCAGACGATGTCCAGGTCGGCCAGGGCGGCGATGGTGTCCTGGGCCGTGCGCCGCGGCATGCCGGTGGCCTCCATCAGGGCGGGCACGCTGGTCGCGGTCTGGCTGTCGATCAGCCACGCGACATACAGGCGACGGTAGAAGCTGCTCTTGGTCTTGCTCACTTCCATGCTGCGTAGTCCTTAACAGTTGCCCGGCAGCTCCCGATAGGTCAGGTAGACGCGCAGGTCGAATTCCAGTTGGTGGTAGTCCGGCTCCATATGCTGGCAGAGCTGGTAGAACGCCTTGTTATGGTCGCGCTCGCGCAGGTGCGCCAGTTCGTGCACCACGATCATGCGCAAGAACTGCGGCGCAGCCTCCTTGAACAGCGAGGCAATGCGGATTTCCTTCTTCGCCTTGAGCTTGCCGCCCTGCACCCGCGACACCGCCGTGTTCAGGCCCAGGGCCCGATGGGTCAGGTCGAGACGGTTGTCGAACAGCACCTTGTCCAGGTTCGGCGCACTGCGCAGGTATTGCTGGCGCAGGTCCTGGGCATAGCTGTACAGCGCCTTGTCGCTTTGCACGTCATGGCGGTCGGGGTAGCGGCGCTGCAGGTATTCGCCCAGGCGGTCGCTGTCGATCATCTGCCGCACCTGCTGTTGCAGGTGCGGGGGGTAGGCTTGCAAGTAACGTAATACGGTCATGGCGCTGCATTCGGCGTGACGAATGCCGATTCTAGCCAATCATGGCCCAGGCCAGGAGAAAATCGCCGGGAAGCCGCTGGCATCCGCCGCGGTCATCGGGTACGCCACCAGGAAGCCCTGCACGTATTCGCAACCATTGGCCTTCAGCCAAGCCGCCTGGGCCGGGGTTTCCACACCCTCGGCGATCACTGTGATGCCGTAGTCGGCGCACAGGCCGATGACACTGCGGACCAGGGCAGCATCTACTGCCGAATCGGGCAAGCGCGCCACCAGGTGGCGGTCGAGCTTCAAGGTGTCGATCGGCAAGTCACGCAGCATGCGCAACGAGCAGTCGCCGGCGCCAAAATCGTCCAGGGCCACCCGCACCCCCAGCTCGCGCAAGCGGTGTATCTGTTTGACCGCCGCATCGATGTTGTACATCAGCGAAGTTTCCGCGACTTCCACCTCCAGCTGCGCCGGGTCCAGCTGGTAAAGCTGGATCACCCGCTGCAACTCCTCGACCAGGCCGGGCATGACAAACTGCGCGCGGCTCAGGCTGATGCCAAGCACAAGGTCGGCGGGAAACCGGTCGTACCAAGCCTGGCGCTGGGCGGCCCCCTGGCGGTAGATCCAGCTGGCCAGGCGGTTGATCAGGCGGGCTTCTTCCAGCAATGGAATGAACAGCCCCGGCGGCACGTCGCCGACGCTGGGGTGCTGCCAGCGCAACAAGGCCTCGAAGCCACGCAGTCGGCCATCAATGAAGGACACCTGCGGCTGGTACACCAAGGTGAAGTCCTGCTGCTCGATGGCGGCGCGCACACTGTCTTCCAGCATCAGCCGCGAACGCGCCCGGCCGTTGAGCTCCTGGTCGTAGAAACGGTACTGCTGGCGCCCGGCCTGCTTGGCGGCGTACATCGCCGCATCGGCTGCGCGCAACAGGCCTTCCACATTGGCCCCGCAGTCCGGGTAGGTGGCGATGCCGATGCTGACCCCTAGGCATACATCAAGCCCTTCGATCTGGTGGCTGATCGAAATACGCTCAAGCAACTGCTCGGCATAGCGCCCGGCCTGTTCGGGATACGGCAGGCTGTCGAAAAGCGCTGTGAATTCGTCACCGCCCATGCGTGCCAGCAAGGCCTCGCTGCCCAGGCAATCCTTGAGTTGCTCGCCCACCCAGCGCAGTACACGGTCACCGGTGTCGTGCCCCAACGAGTCGTTGATGCGCTTGAAGCCATCCAGGTCCATGTATATCAATGCCTGCGCCTTGTCCGAGCGCTCGTTGCGCAGCAGCGCACCTTCGGCAGCCTGGTAGAAACCGCGGCGGTTGAGCAGGCCGGTGAGCGGGTCGGTTACAGCCTGGTATTCCAGCTGCTGGTGCAGGTT
This sequence comes from Pseudomonas putida NBRC 14164, assembly GCF_000412675.1. Lineage (NCBI taxonomy): Bacteria > Pseudomonadati > Pseudomonadota > Gammaproteobacteria > Pseudomonadales > Pseudomonadaceae > Pseudomonas > Pseudomonas putida. Next base: position 5,688,466 of record NC_021505.1, read on the forward strand.
GCGCACCACCGACATGTCCAGCACGGTGACCACCATGGCCTGTTGGTCAGCCGGCAGCGGGGCGCTGGACAACGCCACCGGCACCAGTTCGCCGCCGGGGGTACGCAGCTGGGCATCATGCACCCGGAAGATACGCCGCCCCAGGTAGGCCTGGTAGAAGTCAGAATCACCCCACAGGCTGGCACTGGCCAGTTGCACAAGGTCGAGCAGGTGCACGCCCTGCAGTTGCTGCATCGGGGCAGACAGCAAGCGTGAAATGGCCGGGTTGGCAAAACTGATGATGCCCTGGGCATCCACCACCAGGATGCCTTCGGCGGCATTCTCCAGGATCGACGCATTGAACGCCCTGGCCGCTTCCAGCTCGCGCGTAAGGCGCTGCAGCATGCGCCGGTTGCGTTGCTGGTCGAGCAAGGCCTGGACCTTGGGCTTGAGAATCTGCGGGTCGAACGGTTTGAACATGTAGTCCACAGCGCCGCTGGCGTACCCTTTGAGCACGGCGGCTTCGGACTGTTCGTTGGCGGTAAGGAATATGATCGGTGTCAGCCGGGTGCGCTGGCTGCCACGCATCAGCCGGGCGACTTCGAAACCATCCATCTCCGGCATCTGTACATCCAGCAAGACCAGGTCGACATCGTGTTCGAGCAACGCACTCAAGGCTTCCGTCCCCGAGCTTGCCGTCAACACTTGCCAATCCTGCCGGGCCAGCAACGCCCGCATGCTGATGAGGTTCTCCGGGTAGTCATCTACCACCAGTAGAACCGAGCTGCCATCCAGTGGCTGTGGTTGAACTTGAGCTTGAGCGCCATCCATGCTGCTTCTCGATTATGTGACCGACTTCAAAATACGGTTGGATCCATTAGTACTCTAGACCTGAGGTGGTAACACGCAATGCAATCAGAACGCTATCAGCGGTTCAACTGTACGGTAGCCGACTAACGGTCGGTCTGCCGGATTTATGCTCCGGCTTTTTGTCGCCCATAAAAAAACCCGCATCACTGCGGGTTTTTTACGGCTGCCGGTCGATCAGTTGACCTTGGCGGCCAGCTCACCTTTCAGGTAGCGCTGGTACATGCCTTCCAGGGAGATCGGCTTGATCTTCGAGGCATTACCGGCAGTGCCGAAGGCTTCGTAACGGGCGATGCACACGTCACGCATGGCTTTGACGGTTTCACCGAAGAACTTGCGTGGGTCGAACTCGCTCGGGTTCTGCGCCATCAAGCGACGCATTGCACCGGTGGAAGCCAGACGCAGGTCGGTGTCGATGTTGACCTTGCGCACGCCGTGCTTGATGCCTTCAACGATCTCTTCGACCGGTACACCGTAGGTTTCCTTGATGTCGCCGCCGTACTGGTTGATGATCGCCAGCCATTCTTGCGGTACCGAGGAAGAACCGTGCATCACCAGGTGGGTGTTGGGGATGCGCTTGTGGATTTCCTTGATGCGGTCGATGGCCAGCACGTCACCGGTAGGTGGCTTGGTGAACTTGTAGGCACCGTGGCTGGTACCGATGGCGATCGCCAGGGCGTCGACCTGGGTCTTCTTGACGAAGTCGGCCGCTTCTTCCGGATCGGTCAGCATCTGGCTGTGGTCCAGCACGCCTTCGGCGCCGATGCCGTCTTCTTCACCGGCCATGCCGGTTTCCAGCGAACCCAGGCAGCCCAGCTCGCCTTCTACCGAAACGCCGCAGGCGTGCGCCATGGCAACGGTCTGCTGAGTAACGCGGACGTTGTACTCGTAGTCGGTCGGGGTCTTGCCGTCTTCGCCCAGCGAACCGTCCATCATCACCGAGCTGAAGCCCAGCTGGATGGAGCGCTGGCAGACGTCAGGGCTGGTGCCGTGGTCCTGGTGCATGCACACCGGGATGTGCGGGAATTCCTCGATCGCAGCCAGGATCAGGTGACGCAGGAACGGGGCACCGGCGTATTTGCGGGCGCCGGCCGAGGCCTGGACGATCACCGGGGAGTCGGTCTTGTCAGCCGCTTCCATGATGGCGCGCATCTGCTCAAGGTTGTTGACGTTGAAAGCTGGTACGCCGTAACCGAACTCGGCGGCGTGGTCCAGCATCTGGCGCATGCTAATGAGTGCCATTGTGTATCTCTCTCCCGACAAGCGTCGTTTGTTTCGTGCAAGCCTGCCGCAGGGGCGGTTGCTGTTCAAGTAGTGTGGGCCATTCACGCGGCCCGGCCAGTCACGGTGCCTTGCAGCCCCGCCCAATCAGGTCGTTGGTTGCCACCCAGTACACCAGGCCTTCTTCGCCCTTGGTGTGGAAGGCCAGCATGCCATCGCTGTACAGCGCACCCGAAGCACCCGGCTCGGACTTGAGCCGGTAGACCTGGTCACCGCCGCCAAGGCGTACGTCGACCTGCTCGCGTTGTGCATCGGCGAAGCGCCACAGCACTTCGGCCTGGGTGTCGCAGACCCAACGGGTCCAGTTGTCTGCCGGGGCGGGTTGCGCCGGCTGCAGCAGTGAGCATCCTGCCAGTGTCGCCAGGGCCGTTACGGCCAAAAGCGCTTTCATTCAGTTTCCTCGATTTGGGGCTGCCGTGCAGCCCTTCGCGGGCTTGCCCGCTCCCACAGAGACCGCACTGTACCTGTGGGAGCGGGCAAGCCCGCGAAGGGCCGCACAGCGGCCCCTTCTTCAAGACCACAAATCAACCTTCAGGTTGCCTATCACCCGATCAAGGGCAACCCGGCGCCTTGCGCTGGTGGTCTTCGTCGTACTTTTCCAGGCCTTCCGGGCCCACGCGCTTGCTGATGACCGGCACGGTTTCGGCCTGCCACTCGGACTGGTAGCAACCACCCTTGGGCGGATGCGCCGGGTCGCCATCCGAGGCCGGGCTGCCAGAGCAGGCGCTCAGCAGGCCAGCCAGCATCATCACAGGCAATTGCTTGACCATCAGGCCACTCCCTTTGCCAAGCGCCGACGTCATCAGGCCTTGGCCCGCTCTTCCAGGATTGCCACCGCTGGCAGGACCTTGCCCTCGACGAACTCGAGGAAAGCACCACCACCGGTAGAAATGTAGGAGATTTGCTCGCTGACGCCATATTTGTCGATGGCTGCCAGGGTGTCACCGCCACCGGCGATGGAGAACGCTGCGCTCTCGGCAATGGCTTTTGCCAGCACCTTGGTGCCGTTGCCGAACTGGTCGAACTCGAACACGCCGACCGGGCCGTTCCACAGGATAGTCTTCGACGACTTCAGCAGCTCGGCGAAGTTGGCTGCAGTTTGCGGGCCGATATCCAGGATCATATCGTCGGCAGCAACATCGGCAATGGCCTTGACGGTAGCTTCGGCGCTCTCGGCAAACTCCTTGGCAACCACCACGTCGACGGGCAGCGGCACGCTGACCTTGGCAGCGATGGCCTTGGCGGTGTCAACCAGGTCAGGCTCGTACAGGGACTTGCCAACCGGGTGACCAGCAGCGGCCAGGAAGGTGTTGGCAATGCCGCCACCAACGATCAGTTGGTCGCAGACCGAGCTCAGGCTGTTCAGTACGTCCAGCTTGGTCGATACCTTGGAACCGGCAACGATGGCTGCCATTGGCTTGGCCGGGGCCTTCAGGGCCTTGCCCAGAGCGTCCAGTTCAGCAGCCAGCAGCGGGCCTGCAGCAGCGACTTTGGCAAACTTGGCTACACCGTGAGTGGAACCTTCGGCGCGGTGGGCGGTGCCGAAGGCGTCCATGACGAACACGTCACACAGGGCAGCGTACTTCTGCGCCAGCTCGTCGGCGTTCTTTTTCTCGCCCTTGTTGAAGCGCACGTTCTCGAACAGCACCAGCTCGCCGGCCTGTACCGCGACACCGTCCAGGTAGTCGGCAACCAGTGGCACGTCACGGCCAAGGGCCTTGCTCAGGTAGTCGGCAACCGGCTTGAGGCTGTTCTCGGCAGAGAATTCGCCTTCGGTCGGGCGGCCCAGGTGCGAGCAGACCATTACCGCCGCGCCCTTCTCCAGGGCCAGCTTGATGGTCGGCAGCGCTGCCAGGATACGCGCGTCGCTGGTTACCACACCGTCCTTCACAGGCACGTTGAGGTCTTCGCGGATCAGTACGCGCTTACCTTGCAGGTCGAGGTCGGTCATCTTCAACACGGTCATGAATGCAGTCCTTCAGGGCTGTTTGTTGCGGGTTGGGTGAACGACGTGCAGAAAGTGTTCGGCAACGTCGAGCATACGGTTGGCAAAACCCCATTCGTTGTCGAACCAGGCCAGCAGGTTCACCAGGCGGGGGCCGGAAACGCGGGTCTGGCTGGCATCGACAATCGCCGAATGCGGGTCATGGTTGAAATCACAGCTGGCGTGCGGCAGCTCGGTGTAGGCCAGCAAGCCTTTCAGCGGGCCTTCCAGCGCGGCCTCGCGCAGCACCCGGTTGACCTCGGCCGCACTGGTGTCGCGGGCGGTCTGCAGGGTGATGTCCAGGCACGAGACGTTGACGGTCGGTACACGTACCGCTTTGGCCTGGATTCGCCCGGCAAGTTCCGGGAGCAGGCGTTCGATGCCACGTGCCAGACCAGTGGACACCGGGATCACCGACTGGAAGGCCGAACGCGTGCGGCGCAGGTCTTCGTGGTGGTAGGCGTCGATCACCGGCTGGTCGTTCATCGCCGAGTGGATGGTGGTGATCTGCACGTACTCGATGCCGAACGCCTGGTCCAGCACACGTAGCAGCGGCACGCCGCAGTTGGTGGTACACGAGGCATTGGACACCAGGCGTTCGCTGCCGGTCAGGCAGGCCTGATTGATACCGTAGACCACCGTGGAGTCAACGTCGGCCTCGCTGGCCATGGGCTGCGAGAACAGCACACGTGGCGCGCCGGCGTCGAGGAAACGCTGGCCATCGGCACGGGTGTTATAGGCACCCGAGCACTCCAGTACCAGGTCGATACCCAGCGAGGCCCAGTCGATGCCTTCGGGGGTGGCACTGCGCATTACCTTCACGCAGTCGCCATTGATATGCAGACAGTCGCCGTCGACTTTCACCTCGCCGGGGAAACGCCCGTGGGTGGAGTCGAAGCGTGTCAGGTATTCCAGGCTGGCCTGGTCGGCCAGGTCGTTCAGCGCGACGATCTCGAAACCGGCCTTCGCCCCCCGCTCGAACAGCGCGCGCAGGACACAGCGGCCGATGCGGCCATAACCGTTGAGTGCAACTTTGTAGGGACGCAGGTGGGACATAGGCAGCTCTTGAACTCCGGCAGTTGAACGGGGCCGCTGCGCGGCCCATTCGCGGCACAAGGCCGCTCCTACAGGGGACGGCGTATGCAATACCCTGTAGGAGCGGCCTTGTGCCGCGAACGAGGGCCAAAGGCCCTCGCCTTCCTTGTATCAGTCTTCCAGCAGCTCTTCGGCAGTACCCAGGATGTTCTCCAGGGTGAAACCGAATTCTTCGAACAGTGCAGAGGCCGGGGCCGACTCACCGTAGGTGGTCATGCCAATGATGCGACCTTCCAGGCCGACGTACTTGTACCAGAAGTCGGCATGGGCGGCTTCGATGGCGATGCGCGCACCCACTTCCAACGGCAGCACGGACTGCTTGTAGGCAGCGTCCTGGGCGTCGAACACGCTAGTGCTTGGCATCGACACGACGCGCACCTTGCGGCCTTGCTCGGTCAGTTTGTCGAACGCCTGAACGGCAAGGCCCACTTCGGAGCCGGTAGCGATCAGGATCAGCTCAGGCTCGCCAGCACAGTCTTTCAGCACGTAACCGCCACGGGCGATGTCAGCGATCTGCTGGGCGTCGCGGTCCTGGTGCTGCAGGTTCTGACGCGAGAAGATCAGCGCCGAAGGGCCATCCTTGCGCTCCAGGGCATGCTTCCAGGAAACCGCCGACTCAACGGCGTCAGCTGGGCGCCAGGTGTCCAGGTTCGGCGTGCTGCGCAGGCTGGCCAGCTGCTCGATCGGCTGGTGAGTCGGGCCGTCTTCGCCCAGGCCGATGGAGTCGTGGGTGTAGACGTGGATCACACGCTGCTTCATCAGGGCAGACATGCGCACGGCGTTGCGGGCGTATTCCATGAACATCAGGAAGGTCGCACCGTAAGGCACCAGGCCACCGTGCAGGGCAACGCCGTTCATGATGGCGGTCATGCCGAACTCGCGCACGCCGTAGTACATGTAGTTGCCATTGGCATCTTCATGGCTGACGCCCTTGCAACCTTTCCACAGGGTCAGGTTGGAGCCGGCCAGGTCGGCCGAGCCGCCCAGCAGTTCCGGCAGCAGCGGGCCGAAGGCGTTCAGGGTGTTCTGGCTGGCCTTGCGGCTGGCAATGGTCTCGCCCTTGGCCGCGACTTCAGCAATATAGGCAGCGGCTTTTTCCGCGAAGTCGGCTGGCAGCTCACCGCTCAGGCGGCGCTTGAGTTCGCCTGCCAGCTCAGGGAAGGCAGCGGCGTAGGCGTCGAAGCGCTTGTTCCACTCGGCTTCGACCTTGGCGCCAGCGTCCTTGGCATCCCACTCGGCATAGATGTCGGCAGGGACTTCGAACGGACCGTGGTTCCAGTTCAGTTCCTTGCGCGCCAGGGCGATTTCGTCGTTGCCCAGCGGAGCACCGTGGCAGTCTTCCTTGCCCTGCTTGTTCGGCGAACCGAAACCGATGATGGTCTTGCAGCAGATCAGGGTCGGGCGATCGCTCTTGCGGGCGGTGTCGATGGCGGTACGGATCTCGTCGGCGTCGTGGCCATTGACGTTGCGGATCACCAGCCAGTTGTAGGACTCGAAACGCTTCGGCGTGTCGTCGGTGAACCAGCCTTCCACTTCACCGTCGATGGAGATGCCGTTGTCGTCATAGAAGGCAACCAGCTTGTTCAGGCCCAGGGTGCCGGCCAGCGAGGCGACTTCGTGGGAGATGCCTTCCATCATGCAGCCGTCGCCCAGGAACACGTAGGTGTTGTGGTCGACGACGTTGTGGCCTTCACGGTTGAACTGGGCGCCCAGTACCTTCTCGGCCAGGGCGAAGCCCACGGCATTGGCCAGGCCTTGGCCCAGCGGGCCGGTGGTGGTCTCCACACCCGGGGTGTAGCCGAACTCCGGGTGGCCCGGGGTACGACTGTGCAGCTGGCGGAACGATTTGAGGTCATCGATGGTGACGTCGTAGCCGGTCAGGTGCAGCAGCGAGTAGATCAGCATCGAGCCGTGGCCGTTGGACAGCACGAAGCGGTCACGGTCGGCGAAACTCGGGTTGCTCGGGTTGTGCTTCAGATAGTCGCGCCAAAGCACTTCGGCGATATCCGCCATGCCCATGGGGGCACCTGGATGGCCGCTGTTGGCCTTTTGCACGGCATCCATGCTGAGTGCACGAATGGCGTTGGCACGTTCACGACGGCTGGGCATCGCTGATCTCCTGGGGGCTTGAATAGGTAGTGTTACGAAAAAGGCGGCCATTTTCGCCCACTGGGGGGGCTTGGGGCAATGACGTATGGTCGCAGTCGGGGGATTTTCCTGTGATTGGCATTCAATTCGGGGCAAAACCGGGTTAACCGTCCCGCCCATCACCCAATATCAAAACTTTTTGATATTGGCCTTGCTAGGGCATCGATGCCTGTCTAGACTGCCGCCCCATGAACCTCCGTGCGCAATCGATACCCGAGCAACGCGAAGCATTGGCCGCCCTGTGCAAAGCCAGTGGCGATGCGCTGCGCCTGAATGTTTTGCGCGCACTGGCCAACGATTCGTTCGGCGTGCTGGAGCTGGCGCAGATCTTCGACATCGGCCAGTCGGGCATGAGCCACCACCTGAAGGTGCTGGCCCAGGCCGAGCTGGTGGCAACCCGCCGCGAAGGTAACGCCATCTTCTATCGCCGTGCCCTGCCCGACGGCCTGCGCCTGGGCGGTCGGCTGCATGCGGCGCTGCTCGATGAAGTCGACGACCTGGTCCTGCCGCCCGATGTGCAGGCGCGGATCGCCCAGGTGCAGCAGCGCCGTGCGGCCACCAGCCAGGACTTCTTCCTGCGCGTTGAAGAAAAGTTTCGCGCCCAGCAAGACCTGATCGCCGGCCTGCCGCAGTACCGCGAAAGCCTGCTTGCGCTACTCGACAAACTGCATTTCGACCCGGCGGCCAGCGCCCTGGAGGTCGGCCCCGGTGATGGCGGCTTCCTCCCCGACCTGGCCCGGCGCTTCGCCCAGGTGACCGCCCTGGACAACAGCCCGACCATGCTCGAACTGGCGCGCCAGGTGTGCCAGCGCGAGGGGCTCGACAACGTGAACCTGCAGTTGGCCGATGCACTGGGTGCAACGGATGTGGCCGCCGACTGCGTTGTGCTGAACATGGTGCTGCACCATTTCAGCGACCCGGCCCTGGCCTTGCGCCAGTTGGCCAAACGGGTGAAGGCAGGCGGTAGTCTGCTGGTCACCGAATTGTGCAGCCATGACCAGGGGTGGGCGCGGGACGCCTGCGGCGACCTGTGGCTTGGCTTTGAACAGGACGACCTGGCCCGCTGGGCCAACGCTGCCGGGCTGGCCCATGGGGACAGCCTGTACGTAGGCTTGCGTAACGGTTTCCAGATCCAGGTCCGCCATTTCCAGCGGACGGCTGGCGACATACACCATCGGTAAATTTCAGGAACCTTCGAGATGAGCGAATACTCCCTTTTCACCTCCGAGTCCGTGTCCGAAGGGCATCCGGACAAGATCGCCGACCAGATTTCGGACGCCGTCCTTGATGCCATCATCGCTCAGGACAAATACGCCCGCGTAGCGTGCGAAACCCTGGTCAAGACCGGTGTCGCCATCATCGCCGGCGAAGTCACCACTTCGGCCTGGGTCGATCTTGAAGACCTGGTGCGCAAGGTCATCATCGACATCGGCTACAACAGCTCGGACGTCGGTTTCGACGGCGCCACCTGCGCCGTGATGAACATCATCGGCAAGCAGTCGGTGGACATCGCCCAGGGCGTGGACCGCTCCAAGCCGGAAGACCAGGGCGCCGGTGACCAGGGCCTGATGTTCGGCTATGCCAGCAACGAAACCGAAGTGCTGATGCCGGCACCGATCTGCTTCTCGCACCGTCTGGTCGAGCGCCAGGCCGAAGCGCGCAAGTCCGGCCTGCTGCCGTGGCTGCGCCCGGATGCCAAGTCGCAGGTCACCTGCCGCTACGAAAACGGCAAGGTAGTCGGTATCGACGCCGTGGTGCTGTCGACCCAGCACAACCCGGAAGTGTCGCAGAAAGACCTGCAAGAAGCCGTGATGGAGCTGATCGTCAAGCACACCCTGCCTGCCGAGCTGCTGCACAAGGGCACCCAGTACCACATCAACCCGACCGGCAACTTCATCATCGGTGGCCCGGTGGGTGACTGTGGCCTGACCGGCCGCAAGATCATCGTCGACTCCTACGGCGGCATGGCCCGCCACGGTGGTGGCGCGTTCTCCGGCAAGGACCCGTCCAAGGTCGACCGTTCCGCTGCCTACGCCGGCCGCTACGTAGCCAAGAACATCGTTGCCGCCGGCCTGGCCGAGCGCTGCGAGATCCAGGTGTCGTACGCCATTGGCGTGGCGCAGCCGACCTCCATCTCGATCAACACCTTCGGCACCGGCAAGGTCTCCGACGACAAGATCATCCAGCTGGTGCGTGAGTGCTTCGACCTGCGTCCGTACGCCATCACCACCATGCTCGACCTGCTGCACCCGATGTACCAGGAAACCGCTGCCTACGGCCACTTCGGCCGTACCCCGCAGCAGAAGACTGTCGGCGACGACACCTTCACCACCTTCACCTGGGAGCGCACCGACCGCGCCCAGTCGCTGCGTGACGCTGCCGGCCTGTAAGTTTCCTGCAGCGCCAGACGAAAGCCCCTGCCGAGCGATTGGCAGGGGCTTTTTTGTGACATATCGGCTGACAATCGCGCGGCGGCAAGCGCCTGCAAACCTGCCTAGGCTGGAGGACTCACCCGCCATGCAAGGATGCTGGCCATGCCTTACCTGCTGCTTGTCCTGCTGTTTGCGCTACACACCCCACTGGCCAGCGCCACCTCATGCCCCGACTGGACCCCGCAACAGGCCGAGGCGGAAGTTGCGCAACTGCGCGCCACGCTTGCCCGATGGGACGAGCACTACCATCGCCAGGGTGCTGCCCTGGTCGCCGATGAACTGTACGACCAAAGCCGCGAGCGGCTGAATCACCTGCAGCAGTGCTTCGCGGTTGGCAGCAGCCCCTCCCCCTTGGCCAGCGCTCGCGGCGCGGTCCCCCACCCCGTGCCGCATACCGGCGTCGACAAGCTGGCAGACCGCCAGGCCGTGGCGCGATGGATGGCCGGCAAGACCGGTGTGTGGGTACAGCCCAAGGTCGACGGTGTTGCAGTTTCCCTCACTTACCAGCAGGGCCGATTGGTACAGCTGACCAGCCGGGGTGACGGTGTACACGGCCATGACTGGAGCCGACACATTCCACAACTCGGCGCAATCACCCGAGAGTTGCCCATGCCGGTAGACCTGCACTTGCAAGGTGAGCTGTATCTGCGCCTGAACGAACACGTACAAGCCAAGGCAGGCAGTGCCAACGCCCGCGGCACCGTGGCCGGGCTGCTCGCACGCAAGCAACTGACCGCCGAGCAAGGGGACACGATCGGCCTGTTTGTGTGGAGCTGGCCGCAGGGCCCCGGGCAACAGGCAGAACGCCTCGCACAGCTGGCACAACTGGGGTTCCCGGACAGCCTGCGTTACAGCATCGCCATCGACACGGCGGAGGACGCAGCACACTGGCGTGAGCACTGGTACCGCTCCCCCCTGCCCTTTGCCACCGACGGTGTGATCCTGCGCCAGGGCAGCCGGCCGCCCGCGCAGCGCTGGCAAGCCAAGGCGCCGTACTGGATCGCGGCCTGGAAATACCCCTATGTGCAAGCCTTGGCCGAGGTGCGCGACGTGCGCTTTAGGGTTGGCCGCACCGGCAGGGTCACGCCCATTGTGCATATGCAGCCGGTAACCCTCGATGACCGGCGTATTTCCCAGGTAAGCCTTGGCTCGCTGGGGCGCTGGCAAGCCTTGGATATCCGCCCCGGCGACCAGGTGGCCATCAGCCTGGCCGGGCTGACCATTCCACGCCTGGACCACGTCGTGCACCGCGCTGTCGAGCGCCAGCCACTGGCCGTGCCTGCACCCGACCAGCATCATGCCCACAGCTGCTGGCAGGCCAGCGAAGGCTGTGAAGAGCAATTCATTGCCCGGCTTACCTGGCTTGGCGGAAAACAAGGCCTGGCCTTGCCGCGTACCGGGCCCGGCACATGGCGCCGGCTGGTCGAAGCGGGCCTGGTAACGTCGATGACCGACTGGCTGCATCTCGATGCCGAGCGCCTGCAGCAGGTACCCGGCATTAGCAGCCTGACGGCGGCACAGCTGCTAAGCAGCTTCGACCAAGCGCGCTCACGCCCTTTCGATCAGTGGCTGCGCGGCATTGGCGCACCCGTCAGCAAGCATCTACGACTGACAGGCGACTGGGCAGAGCTGGCTTCACGCAGTACCGGGCAATGGCAAGCCGTGCCCGGCATCGGCGCAAAACGCTCGCGCCAACTTGTGGATTTCTTCGCGGCTCCTGAGGTGCAGGCCGTTGCTGCACGGTTGGCGAAAACCGGCATAGAGGGGTTCCCCGCGAGCCCACAGCGCATTGAGCAATGATTTTTTACCATTTAGCTCGTAGGAAAAACCCGAGATTAAAGCCGAAAACCTCACCAAGGGTTCCTAAATGGGCAAAACCAAGGCAGGATTTCCACCAACTTTTGCTGCCCCGCCCCGTTCAGGAGGCTTTTCATGAAACGCATTTCGACTCTTTTCCTGCTCGCATCACTGGGTTTGGCTGCGGGAACTGTACAAGCGGCCCAGCCGGACCCAGGCCTGACCGGTTGCGCCGCCAAGCGCAGCGCCATCGAGAACCAGTTGAAAATCGCCCGCGACCACGGCAACAGCGACCAGGTCGCCGGGCTGGAGGAAGCACTGCGTGGCGTGGACAACTGCACCGACGCGAGCCTGCGCAAAGAGCGTGAGCAGAAGGTGCTGGATGCACGTCACGAAGTGGCGCAGCGGGAAAAAGACCTGAAGAAAGCCGAGAAAAAAGGCGACGCGGAGAAGATCAACAAGCGCAAGGACAAGCTTGCCGAATCGCGTAAAGAGTTGCAGGAAGCCGTGGACGATCTGGATCGCTGACAGCGATTTGCGTTGCCCTTACTGGCCTCATCGCCGGCAAGCCAGCTCCAACAGGTATCACACTGCCTTCAATTACTGCGCAGTACCTGTGTGAACTGGCTTGCCGGCGATGAGGCCACAGCAGGCCATCAATGATTACGAAACTCGGTATGGCACGCCTTGCACGCCGCTTCGACCTTATCCATCGGCGCTTTCAGCTGTGCAGCGTCCAGCGGCTGGCTGCGGCTGACATCGACCAGTTCGCCCGTGACGCTTTCCAGCTGCCGGGCCAGGTCATGAAAACGCGCCTGACGCTCCCATACCTCTGCGCGCGCGGCACTGTCACCGCCATCGCGCACCTGCGGAAAGTGCTGCCAGGGTTGATGCGACAGGCTGTCCAGCTTCAGCGCACCGTCGGCAAACTTCAGCCCGTCGAACGGCAACCGGCCACGCAGCATGCCGCCCAGGTCTTCACTGGTCTTGAGCATGTCCTTGAATATCACCTTGCGTTTGCCCAGTGGCGAGTTGGGGTCAACCCGGTCACAACCACTCAGGGCCAGGGCGGCCAGCAGAACAACGGTCAATCGCTTCAACATCACGCTCACTTCGGCCTACGCAAATGGGCGGCCAGTATCGCTGCCCAAGGGCCAAACACCAATAGCCACATAAAAAACAGGGGCGAATTTTCATGTTCGCCCATGACAGGAATGCACACATGACATCTGCCCTGCGCCACCTGGCCTGGACACTCCCAGTGCTGGCTTTGCTGGCCGGCTGCAACGGCGGCGAAAGCGCCAAGCCCGAGCCCCACGCCATCGCCACCTACGCCCCGGCCACCTGGAAAGACCTGCCCGCAGTCAGCGACGAAGACCTGCTGGCCGGTTTCTACGCCTGGCGCAGCGGCTGTGAGAAGCTCAAGCGCGACCCGGTGTGGGCCGCCACCTGCGAAGCTGCCGGCAGCGACACGGCGAGCGCTGCCCAGGTGCGTACCTTCCTTGAGCAGAATCTGCAGGTTTATGGCCTGCGCTCCGCCGAGAACAATGCCAACGGCCTGATTACCGGTTACTACGAGCCGGTCTACCCCGGCAGCCTGAGCCAATCAGCCACCAACCATGTGGCGGTTTACGGCCCCCCGGATGACATGATCGTGGTCGACCTGGCCAGCGTCTACCCCGAGCTGAAGGGCAAGCGCCTGCGTGGTCGGCTCGATGGCCGGGTACTCAAACCATACGACACTGCCGAAGTGATCAACCGTAACGGCGTCAAGGCACCGGTGCTGGCCTGGCTGACCGACCCGATGGACCTGCAATTCCTGCAGATCCAGGGTTCGGGCCGGGTACAACTGGAAGACGGCCGTCAGCTGCGCCTGGGCTACGCCGACCAGAACGGCCACCCCTACAGGCCGATCGGCCGCTGGCTGGTGGAACAGGGCCAGCTGAAAAAAGAAGAAGTGAGCATGGGTGCGATTCATGCCTGGGCCCAGGCCAACCCACAGCGCGTACCAGAACTGCTGGCCAGCAACCCCAGCTACGTGTTCTTCAGCACCCGCCCGGACAGCAACGAAGGCCCGCGCGGTTCGTTGAACGTACCGCTGACAGCGGGCTACAGCGTGGCCATCGACCGCAAGGTGATTCCGCTGGGCAGCCTGTTGTGGCTTTCCACCACGCGCCCGGACGGCTCGCCAGTGGTGCGCCCGGTGGGTGCGCAGGACACTGGTGGCGCGATTGCGGGTGAAGTGCGTGCCGACCTGTTCTGGGGCACCGGGCCGGAAGCCGGCGAGCTGGCGGGGAACATGAAGCAGCAGGGGCAGATCTGGATGCTCTGGCCTAAAGGCCAGCCGCTACCTGAGGTACCTAAGGTACCTTGATCGGCGGTGGATTCTTCGCGGGCTTGCCCGCTCCCACAGGTACACCACAGCCCTTGAATACTGTGGTGCCTGTGGGAGCGGGCAAGCCCGCGAAGAAGGCAACGCGGTTTCAGATGGAAACCACGAAGAACGACACGATAATTGCCAACCCGGCAAACCACACCAGCGAGCGCAAGGCCGCCCAATCGGCCAGGTAGCAGATGATGTAAAGCAAGCGGCTGGTGATGTACATCACCCCCAGCACATCCTGCGTCACCTGCTCGGCATTACCGACGATATCCGCCACCAGCACCGCAGCCGCAAACGCCGGGAATGCCTCGTAGCCATTCTGCTGCGCCGCATGGGCACGCCGTGGCAAGCCCGACAAGGTATCAAGGAAGGCTCGCGGGTCGTGATTGTCCTTGAGGCCGAACCGGCCGCTGGCCACCTTGGCGATCAAGGCACAAAGCGGGTTAAGCAGCAGCGCGATCAGGATGCACCACAGGGCAACGGTCATGCTCAGACTCCTTGTTCGATAATGGGTTAGAGCTTCATCACCAGCATGCCTGCGAGGACCAGCCCGCAAGCTAGGAGTCTCGGCCCGCCAAAAGGTTCTTTGAGGTAGCGCATACCCAGCAGCACCACCAGAATCACGCTCAACTCCCGCAATGCGGCCGCCTCGGCCACTGACCCCAGGTGCATGGCCCACAACACCAGGGCATAACTGAACAATACGCAGAACCCCACCGCCAGCCCCAGGCGCCATTGCGTTCGCCAGAACAGGACGAACGGTGCCCGCCGCGCCACGCTGGCCAGCAGCGGGAATTGCCAGGCACTGAGCAATGTCAGCCATACCAGGTAATCCCACGGTTTACCCCACAAGCGCACGGCCTGGCCGTCGAACCAGGTGTAGCAGCCGATGCACAGGCCGATCAGGGCCACCACCGGCAGCATCGACCAAGGCAGCCGGTCACCGCCGCCGCCCTGCCACAACAGGCAGGCCATGCCACACGGGATCAGCAGGATGCCGATGATCTGCTGCTGGCTCAGCGACTCCCCGGCAAAGGCCAGCGTCAGCCCCAGCACCACCAGCGGCGACAGCCCGCGCATCAGAGGATAGACCAGCCCCAGGTCGCCCACGCGGTAGGCCTTGATCAGCAGGTAGCGGTACAACTGCTCGGCCAGCGCCGAGGCTATCAGCCAAGGCCATATCTCAGCCGGCGGCACATCGACGAAGGCCACAGCCAGCACTGCGAACACCAGCGCCACCGTGTCCATGCTGGCGATCACCAGCAAGCGCTCGCCGCTGAATTTGATCAGGGTATTCCAGGTCGCATGCAGCAGGGCGGCGACCAGCACCAGGGATGTTGCCAACACGCCTTCTTGTCCTTATGGCTGATTATGGCTGTGAATATATAGCGTTCAGGGGGGCTTTGTGGGAGCGGGCATGCCCGCGAAGAATGCAACTCGGTGTATGGCACCGGCTGTGCCGGTGTTCGCGGGCACGCCCGCTCCCACAGGGTATCCAGTGCAGACTGTTACGGGAACGATTTGGACTAATTGGGTCAAACTCTGTGTCCCGAACCCCGCGCCAGGTCATCAAAGAACTGCCCGAGCCATTCGGGTAACGACTTGGAAGCCACTGTCACAGGATTCGGGATGCTTGAATTAGTTGCCGCGTTTATCTGCCTCACCACCCTCCTCACCTATGTAAATTACCGCTTCATCGGCCTGCCCCCCGCCATTGGCGTGATGGTCACGGCGTTGCTGTTCTCCCTGATGCTGCAGGGCCTGAGCCTGATCGGCTTCCCTGGCCTGGAAGAACGCGTCGAAGGGCTGATGAACCAGATCGATTTCAACGACCTGCTGATGCACTGGATGCTGGCGTTCCTGCTGTTTGCCGGCGCACTGCACGTGAACCTCAGCGATCTGCGCAGTTACCGCTGGCCGATCGGTTTGCTCGCGACAATCGGGGTGCTGATTGCCACCGTGGTCATCGGTTACCTGTCGCACTGGGTATTCGCGATGTTCGGCTGGCAAGTGCCACTGATCTACTGCCTGCTGTTCGGTGCGCTGATCTCGCCTACCGACCCGATTGCCGTGCTGGGCGCGCTGCGTACCGCCAACGCCTCCAAACCGCTGAAAACCACCATCGTCGGCGAGTCACTGTTCAACGATGGCACCGCGGTGGTGGTGTTCACCGTATTGCTGGGCATCATCCAGCTGGGTGAAACGCCGAGCATGACCGACACGGCGATCCTGTTCGCCCGCGAGGCCATCGGCGGCGTGGTGTTTGGTGGCCTGATCGGCTACGCCACCTACCGCATGATCAAGAGCGTCGAGCAGTACCAGGTGGAAGTCATGCTGACACTGGCGCTGGTCATCGGCGGCTCGGCCATGTGCTACGAGCTGCACGTCTCGGCGCCGATCGCCATGGTGGTGGCCGGCCTGATCATCGGCAACCTGGGGCGCAACCTGGCGATGAACGACATGACCCGTCGCTACATGGACGGTTTTTGGGAGCTGATCGATGACATGCTCAACGCCCTGCTGTTCGCGCTGATCGGCCTTGAGCTGCTGCTGTTGCCGTTCAACTGGATGCACCTGGCGGCCGGCAGTGTGCTGGCGCTGGCGGTGCTGCTGTCGAGGCTGCTGACCGTGGCCCCGGCCATTGTGTTGCTGCGCCGCTGGCGCCCGGTGCCCAAAGGCACGGTGCGGGTGCTGACCTGGGGCGGCCTGCGTGGCGGGGTGTCGGTGGCACTGGCGCTGTCGCTGCCACTGGGCGCGGAGCGTGACCTGCTGCTGTCGATCACCTACATCGTGGTGTTGTCGTCGATCCTGGTGCAGGGCTTGAGCATCGGGCGGGTGGTGCGCAAGGTCAGCGCCCAGCCGTAAGATTTTCGGGGCCGCTTTGCGGCCCCAAAAAATCGTCACTCGACTGCCGAATCCGGGAACTGGTCCTGGACATACTTGATCTCGGTGCGCCCGTGCGCTGCCGGCAAGCCGTCTTCACCGAGATTGACGAACACCATCTTGTCGACGGTCAGAATGCTCTTGCGGGTGATCTTGTTGCGCACTTCGCACTTGAGGGTGATCGAGGTGCGGCCGAACTCTGTGGCAGTGATGCCCAGCTCGATGATGTCACCCTGGCGCGAAGCGCTGACGAAGTTGATTTCCGATATGTATTTGGTCACGACGCGCTGGTTGCCCAGCTGGACGATGGCGTAAATGGCCGCCTCTTCGTCGATCCAGCGCAACAGGCTGCCACCGAACAGGGTGCCATTGGGGTTGAGGTCTTCGGGTTTAACCCACTTGCGGGTGTGAAAGTTCATCTGTACTCCTGACCTGCTTGGCTAACGTGTAGCAATGATGGCAGAGCGGCCGCCATCGCTCCATTGAACATCGACTATCGTCTCGATTAATCGACAGAAAACCTTGGGCAAGTGGCCGCGCGCGGCTATAATCTGCGCCGTTTCACATGGTCGCCCACTGCGGCGCCATGCCCGCCACCTGTCCGAGGGGCGCTGCAGCAGGCTAGGCCTGTCAGGCTCGGATGGGGCGTTGCTCGCTCTCGCGGGCGCTTAACGCACAACGGCGCCCATTCGCACACTACGAATGGAGGCTCTCATGAGCGCTGTAAACACGCCTGCTGGTTTTACCGATTTCAAAGTCGCTGACATCTCCCTGGCCGCTTGGGGCCGTCGCGAAACCATCATCGCCGAATCGGAAATGCCAGCCCTGATGGGCCTGCGTCGCAAGTACCTGACCGAGCAACCGCTCAAGGGTGCGAAGATCCTGGGCTGCATCCACATGACCATCCAGACCGCCGTGCTGATCGAAACCCTGGTAGCCCTGGGTGCCGAAGTGCGCTGGTCGTCCTGCAACATCTTCTCGACTCAAGACCAGGCTGCCGCGTCCATCGCCGCCGCCGGCATCCCGGTATTCGCCTGGAAAGGTGAAACCGAAGAAGAGTACGAGTGGTGCCTGGAGCAGACCATCCTGAAAGATGGCCAGCCATGGGACGCCAACATGATCCTCGACGACGGCGGCGACCTGACCGAGCTGCTGCACAAGAAGTACCCCCAGGTACTGGACCGCGTGCACGGTGTAACCGAAGAGACCACCACTGGCGTACACCGCCTGCTGGACATGCTGGCCAAAGGCGAGCTGAAAGTCCCGGCGATCAACGTCAACGACTCGGTCACCAAGAGCAAGAACGACAACAAGTACGGCTGCCGTCACAGCCTGAACGACGCCATCAAGCGTGGTACCGACCACCTGCTGTCGGGCAAGCAAGCCCTGGTGATCGGCTACGGTGACGTGGGCAAGGGCTCGGCCCAGTCCCTGCGTCAGGAAGGCATGATCGTCAAGGTCACCGAAGTTGACCCGATCTGCGCCATGCAGGCCTGCATGGACGGCTTCGAGCTGGTCTCGCCGTTCATCGACGGTATCAACGACGGCACCGAAGCCAGCATCGACAAGGCCCTGCTGGGCAAGATCGACCTGATCGTCACCACCACCGGTAACGTCAACGTCTGCGATGCCAACATGCTCAAGGCCCTGAAGAAGCGTGCCGTGGTCTGCAACATCGGCCACTTCGACAATGAGATCGACACCGCCTTCATGCGCAAGAACTGGGCCTGGGAAGAGGTCAAGCCGCAGGTACACAAGATCCACCGTACCGGCGCTGGCAGCTTCGACCCGCAGAACGACGACTACCTGATCCTGCTGGCCGAAGGCCGCCTGGTCAACCTGGGTAACGCCACTGGCCACCCAAGCCGCATCATGGACGGTTCGTTCGCCAACCAGGTGCTGGCACAGATCTTCCTGTTCGAGCAGAAGTACGCCGACCTGTCGGCCGAGAAGAAAGCCGAGCGCCTGACTGTTGAAGTACTGCCGAAGAAACTCGACGAAGAAGTGGCCCTGGAAATGGTCCGCGGCTTCGGCGGCGTGGTTACCAAGCTGACCAAGCAGCAAGCCGACTACATCGGCGTGACCGTCGAAGGCCCGTTCAAGCCGCACGCCTACCGCTACTAAGTAGTCGCAGGCAACGCTTCGCAACGATGCCCAAGCCAGGCCGGCCCACACCGCCCTGGCTTTTACTTGCAGCCTGCCGCTTGAAGCAGGCTGCTTGAGGAACGAGTAATGTCACAAGAACGCCGCTACAGTTTCGAGTTCTTCCCGACCAAGACCGACGCCGGTCACGAAAAGCTGATGGGCGTCGCCCGCCAGCTGGCCACCTACAACCCGGACTTCTTCTCCTGCACCTACGGTGCCGGTGGCTCGACCCGCGACCGCACGCTGAACACCGTGCTGCAGCTGGAAAGCGAAGTGAAGGTACCCGCCGCACCGCACCTGTCGTGCGTGGGCGACTCCAAGGACGACTTGCGCGCCCTGCTGGCGGAATACAAGGCTGCCGGCATCAAGCGCATCGTCGCCCTGCGTGGCGACCTGCCATCGGGCATGGGCATGGCCAGTGGCGAACTACGCTACGCCAGCGACCTGGTCGAGTTCATCCGCCAGGAAACCGCTGACCACTTCCACCTGGAAGTGGCCGCCTACCCGGAAATGCACCCACAGGCGCGCAATTTCGAAACCGACCTGGCCAACTTCGTGCACAAGGTCAAGGCTGGCGCCGACAGCGCCATCACCCAGTACTTCTTCAACGCCGACAGCTACTTCTACTTCGTCGAGCGCGCACAGAAGCTGGGCGTGGACATCCCGGTGGTACCCGGCATCATGCCGATCACCAACTACAGCAAGCTGGCGCGCTTCTCCGACGCTTGTGGCGCCGAGATCCCGCGCTGGATCCGCAAGCAGCTGGAAGCCTATGCCGACGACACCGCCAGCATCCAGGCATTTGGCGAAGAAGTGATTACCCGCATGTGCGAACAGCTGCTGCAAGGCGGCGCACCGGGCCTGCACTTCTACACCTTGAACCAGGCCGAGCCAAGCCTGGCGATCTGGAACAACCTGAAGCTGCCGCGCTGAAACTTTTTGGCAAAGTCTGCTTAAGAAATGATTAAGGCTTTGGTCATAGACTAAAGCCTTATTCATTTCCGGGTTACAGGTCTTGCCAGCCATGCAGCATCCCCAGCCATCGCGCCCACAACTTGTCTACCTGGCTTTTGGTCCGGCAACCTACCATCAGGAAGCCTGCTTCAGCATCGTCAGCGCCCTCGCCCACCTGGGCCCGGCAGCAGGCGAAGCCATGGACATCCAGGTATACACCGACAACCCGCAGCCCTACGCCAGGCTGCCCGTCACGGTCCACTTGCTGGACGAAGCCACGCGCCAGGCATGGAACGCCCCACACGGTTATCATTTTCGCAGCAAGCATGTGCTGCTGCGCCAAGTGCTGCAGCAACACCCGCTGGCCGTGCTGATCGACACCGACACCTTCTTCCGCACATCGCCGCTGCAGCTGTTCGCCCGGGTGGCCCCTGGCAAGCTGCTGTGCAATGCCATCGGCCCACGCTATGGTGCGAACCAGAAGTGCCTGCTGTACAAGAACCTGCTGTCCATACTGCAAGCCCGGGGCCTGGCCGACTGCCAGATGCCACTGGTCAATTCTGGGGTAATCGGCCTCACAGCCGCGGACGCCAGCATCCTGGACCGTTCCATCGACCTGATGGACGAGTTCCACCCGCTGGCGCGCGAGGCGTACACACTCGAAGAGTTCTGCCTGGCGGTGGCGGCCTACCGCAAACTGGAGCTGGCCGAGTGCACCGATGTCATTCACCACTACTGGAGCCGCAAGGCGCAGTTCCGCGCCAAGATCCAGGCCTGGTTGCGCAAGCACGGCCATGACCCGCTGAGCCAGGCGGCGCTGGCCGACGTCGCCTTGGTCAATGACCAGCTACCACGGCCGCCAGCCCTGCACCGCCTGGGCTACAAGGCGCTGAGCCTGACCCTGCCGCGCCACGAACGCCAGTTTGCCCGCGAGCTGCTGTATGGGTGCTACCCCTACCCCAACGAATTCGACCTCGCCTGCGCGCCGGCCTGGTGGGACAAAGCCCTGGAAAACCTCAATGCCCGTCATGGCCAGGTGCAGCCCGAGCAACTGCGCCAGTGCTTGCGCCACCCGGGGTTGCGCCTGTCGTTGGGCGAACGGCGCAAAGAGATCGAGGTGCATCTGCTGAGAACCTCGCAAGGCTGATACGCCCGCAACCCCATTGCCTTACACCATCCCTGTGGGAGATTCTATGGTTTTCAGCAAGGCGCTTTCCCACCCTTGGTGACATATTCGTCCTGATTCTTCATCAGGGCGAATGCCACTCGTGCAAGCTTCCTGGCCAGGATTACCAACGCCTGGGTTGTTGCTTTACCCGCATTGCGATGCTGTTCGTAGAGCCCTTTCCAAGTGGCCGTCCGGCTGGCTGACATCGCCGCGTTATGCAGCAGGCGACGGATTTCTGAGCAGCCTCGCTTGGTAAGGCGACGACGTCCATTCTTCTGCCCAGAATCAATCACTCGTAGATCCATTCCCAGGAATGCAATGTACGAATCACTGCTCTTGAACTCGCCCCGCATAAAAGCCATTACCAAGGCAGTGGCCGTGAGAAACCCAATACCCTCTACCGCCTGGCAGCGAGCAACTTGCTCGTGCAGCCCTGCTTCGCGCAGCACTTCTTTAATTTTCTTTTGGATCAACAAATCCAGCCGGTCTATCGATTTTACAAAGGTTGTGAAGGCGGCTTTCAAAAGGGCTTCATTAGCCCAGCTCTGGGTCATCGCCGTGCGGGCAGTCACCAAGGCCGCTCGGCGTCGCAGAAGGCTCTGAAGCTTGCCGTAGACGGCGGGAGGGGGAGTCCAAGGGCGGAGGTCTTCCCCCTCGTTTCTCAAAAATCGGGACAACAACCGAGCATCAGTGGGGTCCGTTTTTACCCGCACACCCACGCTTTTGCGGTAGTTGCTCAGTTGGAATCCATCAATGACATAGACCTCGAAACCCAGGCTATGGGCCAGCTCAACCAAGTCCAGGTGGTAAACATTGGTCGCCTCAACAGCAATTGCCGTGTTGAGAGGCTGTTGCTTCAGCCATTTCTTGATTTCCGGTTTGGTATTTTTCACCTTGATGATCTCGTCGCGATCATCGTGATGAATCACTAATTCTGCTTTCGCGACATCCGCACCCACGATCAATTTGCCAACCTGCATTGCCACGGGAGCCTCCTCACGTTATGGTTTTTTGGCTTGAAGGGGTTTCACCAAGAGGCGCTGGCTTGCTTCTATCGTCGTTTGCAAACGATGCATTCTTTATCGGCGCTTTGGTGGAAGGGGTGGGGCGATGTCTCCCACGGTCTGTACTGCTGTGAACAGTCAGAATCGGGCATTTAGTCCCACCACCCCTTCAAGTCTAACCATACAAGCGGGCATGCCCGCGAAGCAGGCAACGCGGTAGATGGCACCGGCTTCGCCGGTGTTCGCGGGCATGCCCGCTCCCACAGATCAGTATCTGAGCAGGGGAATCGCCCCACAGGATCGCGGCCGCTTTGAGTATCAGGCCTCTGGCCTTGATTCGGCCGAGCGCGTAATCTCCGGCCATGCCACTCGTCGCCCGCCTGTTCTGGATCCTGCTGCTCGCCTGCCTGAGCCCGTTGGCCCTGGGCGAGCGCCTGCGCCTGGTATCCGATGACTGGGCGCCCTACATTTATCAGCACGATGGCCAACCACGCGGTATCGACTACGAAGTCACCACCGAGGTATTAAAACGCCTGGGTGTCGAAGTGGAATGGCAGTTCCTGCCGTGGAAGCGCTGCCTGGCAATGATCGAGCAAGGCATGGCCGACGGCATTCTGGACATCTTCCAGAGCGAAACCCGGCGCCCCTATCTGGTGTACGCCCCCGAGCCCTTGTCGGAGGTCGAGTTCGTGCTGTTCCAGGCCCGTGCACGCCGCCATGCCGTGGCCGGGCCCGAAGACCTCACAGGCCTCACCGTAGGCACCTCGCCCGGCTATGCCTATGGCGCTGCGTTCAACCAGGCCACACATTTTCGACGTGAAGCAGCGCCGACCCAGGAAGCCAACTTCGGCAAACTGCTGCTGGGCCGTATCGACCTGGCAATCACCGACCGCGTGGTCGGGCATTACCTGATCCGGCAGCTGGGCATGGAACAGCAAGTCGAGGAACTGCCGCTGGTGATCAACCGCCAGGCCCAGTACCTGGGGCTGGTGCGCAAGCCGGGGCGCGAAACACTGGCCCTGGCCTTTGCCGAAGAACTGCAGCGCTTCAAGCAGGAACCGGCCTTTGCCGCCATCAGCCACCGTTACACAGGCGACATCGGAAACATTCTCAACGCCGTTGAGCAGCAGGAAAGCAGCACAGCGCGATAGCTCTGTTATACTCGGGCCTTCCCGCCCGGCTCACGCCCGGACGCTCGGCCTCGCAACAGGCATCCCGATCGGCACCGACGCCCCCTGGCGTTCCTCTCCGTTTCCCGGATGTGCAGTGAAAGCCCAGCTGGACCGGACGCGATCGCATCCCACCGATGCCCGTCGCGCCAGGCAGAACATCCCAACGGGCCCAGCCCACACGAGAACAGGATCGCCCATGTCCTTTGCTTCCCTCGGTCTCTCCGAGGCTCTTGTCCGCGCTATCGAGGCTGCGGGCTATACCCAGCCGACCCCCGTGCAACAGCGGGCGATTCCCGCCGTGTTGCAAGGCCGCGACCTGATGGTTGCCGCACAGACAGGTACTGGTAAAACCGGCGGCTTCGCCCTGCCGATTCTCGAGCGCCTGTTCCCGGCCGGCCACCCCGACAAGTCGCAGCGTCACGGCCCGCGCCAGCCGCGCGTGCTGGTGCTGACCCCGACCCGCGAGCTGGCAGCCCAGGTGCACGACAGCTTCAAGGTCTATGCCCGTGACCTGCCACTGGTCAGCGCCTGCATCTTCGGCGGCGTTGGCATGAACCCGCAGGTCCAGGCGATTGCCAAAGGCGTTGACGTGCTGGTTGCCTGCCCGGGCCGCCTGCTCGACCTGGCCGGCCAAGGCAAGGTCGACCTGGCCCATGTAGAAATCCTGGTGCTCGACGAAGCCGACCGCATGCTCGACATGGGCTTCATCCACGACGTCAAGAAGGTACTGGCACGCCTGCCATCCAAGCGCCAGAACCTGCTGTTCTCGGCCACCTTCTCCAAGGACATCACCGACCTCGCCGACAAGCTCCTGCACAACCCGGAACGTATCGAGGTCACGCCGCCGAACACCACCGTCGAGCGTATCGAGCAGCGCGTCTACCGCCTGCCCGCCAGCCACAAGCGTGCGCTGCTGGCACACCTGATCACCCTGGGTGCCTGGGAACAGGTATTGGTGTTCACCCGTACCAAGCACGGCGCCAACCGCCTGGCCGAGTACCTTGAAAAACAAGGCCTGACCGCCGCCGCGATTCACGGCAACAAAAGCCAGAACGCCCGCACCAAGGCCCTGGCCGACTTCAAGGCCAACAGCGTGCGCGTACTGGTCGCCACCGACATCGCCGCCCGCGGCCTGGACATCGACCAGTTGCCCCACGTGGTCAACTTCGAGCTGCCGAATGTCGAGGAAGATTACGTACACCGTATCGGTCGTACTGGCCGCGCCGGTCGTTCGGGCGAGGCCATTTCGCTGGTCGCACCAGATGAAGAAAAGCTGCTCAAGAGCATCGAGCGGGTAACCCGGCAGAAGATCGCGGACGGCGACCTGATGGGCTTTGACGCCAGCCAGGTGGAAGCCGAGAAACCCGAAGTACGCGAGCGCCCACAGGGCAACGGCCGTGGCGGTCGCAACCAGCAGGCCCGTGGCGAAGGGGGTAAAGACTCCAACGGCGGCCGCAAGGACAAAGGCAAGGATAAAGGCAGGGCCAAGCCACAGGCTGCCGACAAGCCGGCCGACAAGGAAAAGAGCGGCGACAAGCAACAGCAGCCGCGTAAACCGCGTGACAAAAAGCCGCGCCAGCCACAGCAGCAGGCCAGCAGCAACAGCGAGCCTAAAGCACAGGTTAACCGCGACCCGGAAGTATTCCTGGACGACGACGTCGACAACTTCGGCAACCGTGCCGACTATGTCAGCCCGTACCAAGGCAAGAACCAGGGCCGCAATCGTCGCCCAGGCGGTGGTGCTGGCCAAGCCCAGGGTACCGGCCAACGCAGCAACACCGGGGGCCAGGGCCAGGCTCGCAGTGGCGGCCAGCAACGCAATGGTGGCAGTGCCGGCGGCGAAAAACGCCCGCCCCGCGCCAACAACGGTGGCGGTGCCCGTCGTGATGGCGGCGGTGGCCGTGGTCGCCCGAACCGTGACGATGCTGCCCGGCAAGAGCCGGCCGTGAGCAACCAGCGCCAGCCGGAAAAACAGCCGGTGATCATCCGCAAGGAATCCAAGCTCGACCGTTTCCCGACGCCTGAGCAACTGGATGACCTGCCAAGCCGCCCGCGTGGCGAGAAGCCTGCGCTGCTCACCCGCAAAGGCTGATACAACAGAGGGGGCTGCTTTGCAGCCCTTTCGCGACACAAGGCCGCTCCCACAGGTTCCGCGCAGTGCATGAAATCTGCGCAATACCTGTGGGAGCGGCCTTGTGTCGCGAAAGGGCCGCAAAGCGGCCCCCTCGGTCTTTCAGCTAAAGCAAATTACTTCTGCTTCACACCTTCAACACTGATATCCAGGTCCAGGGTCTGCGAAGTCGCGCCTGGGCCCTTGATGCCGAAGTCGTTCAGGTTAAGGGTAGTGGTGGCGTTGAAACCAGCGCGCTCACCGCCCCATGGGTCCTTGCCTTCACCGTTGAAGGTGGCCTTGAAGGTGACCGGCTTGGTCACGCCGTGCAGGGTCAGGTCGCCGGTCACGTCAGCAGTCTTGGCACCCGTCGACTTGACGGCAGTAGAGACGAACTTGGCTTCAGGGTACTTCTTCACGTCGAGGAAATCGGCGCTGGCAATGTGCTTGTCACGCTCGGCGTGGTTAGACCACAGGCTGGCGGTTTTCAGGTCGACGCTGATCTTGCTGGCTTCTGGCTTGGCGCTGTCCCAAGTGAAGTTGCCGTCGAAGTCCTTGAAGGTACCGTGGATGAAGCTGTAGCCCAGGTGGCTGATTTTCCAGTCGACGAACGCGTGCTGGCCTTCCTTGTCGATCTTGTACTCGGCAGCCATGACCTGGCCGGCGGAAAGCAGAGCGGTACCGAGCGCCAGAGCGGCAAAAGTCTTTTTCAACATCCTTATTTCCTTCCTATGCAATTGAGGTTGAGAGTCAAGCTTTGCGGCCCAACATGCGAGTCAGGGTCGCGTCACGGTCGATGAAATGGTGCTTGAGCGCTGCCAGGGCATGCAGCACGGCAAAAATCACCAGGCCCCAGGCCAGCCAGAGATGAATCACACCCGCAACATCTGCCTGGTCAGGCAGGTCGCTGATCAGTGCCGGCACTTCGAACAGGCCAAACACCGGAATGCCGACGCCGTCGGCGGTAGAAATCAGGTATCCGGCAGCCATCACTGCAAACAGACCCAGGTACAGGGCCAAGTGGCCAAGCTTGGCCGCCAGGCGCGTGAATGCGCCATGATTGGCGGGGGCAGGTGGTGGCGGGCTGATGAAACGCCAGACTACCCGCAGCAGCATCACCGCCAGCAACACCAGGCCGATGCTTTTGTGCAGGTCCGGGCCGGCTTTGCGCCAAGGGCTGTAATAGTCGAGGCCGACCATCCACAGGCCCAGGCCGAACAGGCCGAAGACTGCCAGCGCCACGCCCCAGTGCAGGATGATGCTGACCACGCCGTAGCGAGAAGGTGAATTGCGCAGTTGCATGTTGGCGTGTATCCCCGTGAAAGCTGTGCACAGACTAACGCGTAACGTATCGAAGAAAAGCGGAAAAAGTTGCTTCGGTTTATCGAGAAATCCGATATGTATTCTGTAAGCTTGCCATTAAGGAAACATTAACGATAGTCGGGGAAGTTGAGGTTGCCAGTACAGGCCTCTTCGCAGCACAAGGCTGCTCCTACAGGGGTATGCGGTGCCTGTAGGAGCAGCCTTGTGCTGCGAAGGGGCCGGCACTGTCGATCAATCAGCCAGCCTTGGCCTGGGTATTGGCCACAGGTTTCTTGGTCGGCTCGGATTTGGCAGTTGCCTTCCTGGTTTCGGCAGGCTTGTGCGCCGGCGCATGCTTGGTCGGGGCGGCCTTGGTTGCCGCAGGCTTGGCAGCCGCTTCCTTGATGACAGGTGCAGGTGCTGCCGGAGCCGGCGCGGCCTGGGGAGCAGGCGCAGGTGCCGGCGCCACTTCCTCTGCCTTGGCGATTGGCTCAGCCTTCACCTCTGGCGTATCCGCCCCGCCAAACAGGCGTTTGAAGAAACCTGGCTTGTCCTGCCTGGCCTCTTCGGCCTGCTTCGGCTCAGCCTTGACCGGCGGTTTGTCAGCCTTGTCGGCCTTGTCGGACGAACCACCGAACATATTGGAGAAGAACCCGCCCTTGCTATCCTTGGCTGCCGCGGCCCCTGCCGCCGCAACCGGCACCGCCTTGGCGGGGTCGAACGACTTCCCGGCCAACAGGTCCTGTGCCTGGCTGGCCGCACGCTGGCCACTGCGCAGGGCGCCTTCCAGGGTGCCCGGGTACAGGGCATCGGTGTGTTCACCGGCAAAGGTGATGCGCTGCACCGGGCGCTCCCACAGGCGCCAGTATTTGCTGATCTGCCCCGGGCCGTAGGCCAGGTAAGCGCCGCCGGTACCGGCGTCAGTGCTGTAGCGCTTGACCTCGTAACCGGTGAAGGCACCACGGGCCTGCGGGTAGAACGCATGCAGGCGGATCAACACCTGATCGACCATCTGCTTGTCGCCGAACGCCTGCAGCAGGCGGGCGTTGTCCCCGGAAAGGTTGATCACCACGTTGGCGCCGCCCTTGAGCGCTGGCTCGATCCACAGCATGCCGAGGCCGGCGTTGCTGAAGATTTCGCCCGACATGCGCGCGCGGCTTTCCCACACAGGCTTCTTGAACTTGAGCATCAGCTGGTCGCGCCAGCCATAGTTGGTGCCTCTGAGCGCTGCCACGTGCTGGGTGTCCAGGCCCGGGGTCATCTGGATCTTGGCCAGGGCACGCAGCGGCACGGCCATGACCAGGTAATCCGCCTGGTAGCCAACGCTACCGACTTTTACCGTTACGCCATCCTTGTCCTGGACGATGGCGGTGACCGGCGAGCTGGTCTTGATGGTCTTCAGCTGCTTGACGAAGGCCTGGGCCAGCACCGGGCTGCCACCGGGCAGGCGCGCGGCACGCAGGTCACGGTCGCTGACACCGCGGTACACACGGTTCTGCTGGGCGAAATACAGCAGCGACAGGCGCGACGGTTCATCGTAACGGGTACGGATCTGCTGGTTGACCAACTGACGGGCGGTGGCCGGCAGTTGAAGTTTGTCCAGCCAGGTGGAGACGTTGATCTGGTCGAGGGCGAACAGCGTGCTGGTCGCCTGCGGGTTCAGCGGGTCATCGATCGAACGGGCCAGGTCATCAAGGGTTTTCTCGTAGCGCTTGAGCGCTTCGGCGGTAGCCGGTTGCTTGGTGGCCAGGTCGGTGGCGCTGAAGTACTCACCGTCGATCAGGTAACCGGGGGTACGCACGAACTCCGGTGCTGGCAGTGTTTCTAGCTTGAAACGGTCAAGGTACTGGTTGAGCACCGGCTGCGCCTTGGCATTGCCGATCCACTCGCTGGTGGCCAGGCCCGAACGCCCGCCCATGCCCGACTTGGCCTCCAGCAGGGTCACCTGCCAGCCTTTGTTCTGCAGCTCGTACGCTGCCGTCAGGCCCGCCAGGCCGCCACCCACGACAATCGCCGTGGGCGTCTTGTCCTTAGCCAGCGCGGCGCCGCTGGAGACACCAATCAATACCAACGCGCACAGGCGCACCCAAGCAGCAGCCATGTCGGCGGACTCCGAGTCAGAGGTTACAGAAACGGGGAGAGGCAGGAATGCCCCGGGAAGATGCGTTAAGAATACGTCAGGTCCGACCACCCTGCCAGCGCAGTGACATCAAGTCCTTTTGGCAACTGACATTTTTGCCAGTAGCCATGTCACACGGCGGCAGAGGAAGCTGGCGAAACTGGCCAGAAGCCCCGCCAGGAGGGCATGCGCATGATCTTCGAGGAGCACTTCCAACACGTCGAACGGCAGTTTCTATGGCACAAGCAGACACTTCATACAGCCTCCGGCCTGAGCATCCGCTCCAACAGCACCTCGTGGACCGGCTTTCATGAAGCGTTCAAGGGTGAAGACGGTACCGAGCTGGTCATCGGGGAGCACAGCGACGTGGAAATCGTCTTCGCCCAGGAAGTCGAGTGCCTGCGCCTGGAATACTACGTGGTCAGCGACTTTCTCTGCGACGACCTGCACATGCTGTTCGATGCTGAAAGAGTAGATTGCGACCTGGCCACCCCGATACCGCGCAACTTCTACTGGCTCACAGTGGAAGGCAGCGGGTTTCGCGACCTGCGCCCTGGCCCCATCGCCACGAACCCCTACCACCAGGTGATCGACGGCCCCTTCCGCCGCCTGACCATCTCCACTTCGCAGGCCGGTACCGTGCACATCCGGCGCCTCGAATGGACCGGCACCCACCGCCATTGAAAGGCAGCGGTTGTCCTGCCTTGCGGCATTGCTTAGGCTTACGCGGTCGAACCACGCCGCAAAGCCAGGAGAAGTGCCCATGGGCCTCAATGATCAGTGGATGCAACGCGACCTCAAGGTCCTGTGGCACCCCTGCACCCAGATGAAAGACCACGAGCAGCTGCCGCTGATCCCGATCAAGCGCGGCGAAGGCGTGTGGCTGGAGGACTTCGAAGGCAAACGCTACCTGGACGCGGTGAGCAGTTGGTGGGTCAATGTGTTCGGCCACGCCAACCCGCGCATCAACCAGCGCATCAAGGACCAGGTCGACCAACTGGAGCACGTGATCCTGGCCGGTTTCAGCCATCAGCCGGTCATCGAGCTGTCTGAACGCCTGGTGGCCATGACCCCGGCCGGTCTCGACCGGGTGTTCTACGCCGACAACGGCTCGTCCTGCATCGAAGTGGCGCTGAAGATGAGCTTCCACTACTGGCAGAACGTCGGCAAACCGGACAAGAAGCGCTTCGTCACCCTGACCAACAGCTACCACGGCGAAACCATCGCCGCGATGTCGGTAGGTGATGTGCCGCTGTTCACCGAAACCTACAAGGCGTTGCTGCTGGACACGATCAAGGTGCCCAGCCCCGACTGCTACCTGCGCCTAGAGGGCATGAGCTGGGAAGAGCACTCTCGCAACATGTTCGCCGCCATGGAGCAGACCCTGGCCGAGCACCACGCCTCGATCAGCGCCGTGATCGTCGAGCCGCTGATCCAGGGTGCCGGCGGCATGCGCATGTACCACCCGGTGTACCTCAAGCTGCTGCGTGAGGCCTGCGACCGCTACGACGTGCACCTGATCCACGATGAAATTGCCGTGGGCTTTGGCCGTACCGGCACGATGTTCGCCTGCGAACAGGCCGGCATCCGGCCAGATTTCCTGTGCCTGTCCAAGGCCCTGACTGGTGGATACCTGCCGCTGGCCGCCTGCCTGACCACCGACAAGGTCTACCAGGCGTTCTATGACGACTACCCGACCCTGCGCGCGTTCCTGCACTCACACAGCTACACCGGCAACCCGCTGGCGTGCGCTGCGGCGCTGGCGACCTTGGACATCTTCGAACAGGACAACGTGATCGAGGCCAACAAGGCCTTGGCCACGCGCATGGCCACTGCCACTGCGCACTTTGCCGATCATGCACACGTTGCCGAAATCCGCCAGACCGGCATGGCCCTGGCCATCGAGATGGTCAAGGACAAAGCTGGCAAGGTGGCGTACCCCTGGCAAGAGCGACGTGGCCTCAAGGTGTTCGAACACGCCCTGACCCGCGGCGCCCTGCTACGCCCGCTGGGCAGCGTGGTGTATTTCCTGCCGCCGTACGTGATCACCCCGGAGCAAATCGACTTCCTTGCAGAAGTTGCCAGCGAAGGCATCGACATCGCCACCCGCGACAGCGTCAGTGTTGCCGTACCGGCCAACTTCCACCCCGACTTCCGCGACCCGGGCTAGGCCCGGCAATTCGCCACACCACTTTTCCTGTGGGAGCGGGCGTGCCCGCGAACAAGGGCGAAGCCCTTGCCAGGCACCGCAGCGCCTGATTCGCGGCGGTTCGACGCATCGACACGCCCGCTCCCACAGGGAATCTGTGTCTCTCTATTTACCGAGCAAACCCATGAGACTGTCCCGCTTCTTCATCGACGCCCCCCTGAGCCTTGGCGAGCATGACCTGCCCGAAGCCCAGGCCCACTACATCGGCCGCGTACTGCGCATGGCCCCCGGCGACGCCGTGCAGCTGTTCGACGGCAGCGGCCAGGAATACCTCGGCCAGTTGCTTGAAGTGGGCAAGAAAACCGTACGCGTCAGCCTCGACCGGGCCCTCGCCGGCCAGGCCGATTCACCGTTGCACGTGCACCTCGGCCAGGGCCTGTCCCGTGGCGAGCGCATGGACTGGGCGATCCAGAAAGCCACCGAGCTTGGCGCCAACGAGATCACCCCGATCGTCAGCGAACGCTGCGAAGTGCGGTTGAAAGACGAGCGCGCCGACAAGCGCCTGGCCCACTGGCGCCAAGTGGCGATCAGCGCCTGCGAACAATGCGGCCGCTCTACCCTGCCGGTCATCCACCCACCCGTGACCCTGGCCGAATGGCTGGGCAGCACCCAGGCGGACCTGAAACTGGTCCTGCACCCGGTGGCCGAGCCGCTTACCAGCCACGAAAAACCTGCGACCCTGGCGTTTCTGATCGGCCCCGAAGGCGGCCTGAGCGAGGCCGAAGTCGAGCAGGCCAAAGCGTCCGGCTTCCACGCCGCCCGCCTTGGGCCACGGGTGCTGCGCACCGAAACTGCGCCAGTGGTGGCGCTGTCGGTGGCACAGCAATTGTGGGGGGATTTTTAACTAGAGCACGTAGAACGACACCGCCACGAAGTGCAGCAGGCTGCCGGTAATCACGAACAGGTGCCAGATGCCGTGCGCGTGGCGCAAACGGCTGTCGAGCGCGAAGAAGATGATGCCCACGGTGTAGAACACTCCGCCGGCGGCCAGCCAGGCAAAGCCGGCGCCGCCCAGCGAGTGCAGCAACGGCTTCACTGCCACCAGCACGATCCAGCCCATCACGGCATAAATGATGATAGACAGGACCCGCGCTTCGGAGCGCGGCTTGATCTCCTGCAACATGCCGATCACCGCCAGCCCCCAGACCACGCCGAACAGGCTCCAGCCCCAGGGGCCACGCAGACTGACCAGGCAGAATGGCGTGTAGCTACCGGCGATCAGCAGGTAGATCGACAGGTGATCGAGCTTGCGCATGATCACCTTCGCCCGCCCGCGGGTGCTGTGGTACAGGGTGGAGATGCTGTACAGCAACAGCAGCGTGCCGCCGTAGATGGAGAAACTGACGATCTTCCACGGGTCGCCTTGCAGGCCCGCGAGCACGATCAGCCAGATGGCACCGAAACTGGCCAGGACAGCACCGACCAGGTGGGTCCAGGCGTTGAAGCGTTCACCGTAATACATGCAAACACAGACCTCTTCAGGTGGGCTGGGTTCCTGATGTGATGCTGATGGCCTCTTCGCGGGCATGCCCGCTCCCACAGGGAATGCACAGGACTCAAGGTCAGTGCTGTACCTGTGGGAGCGGGCATGCCCGCGAAGAGGCCCGCGCAAGCATCATCCTACCCAATGTCAGGTTGCAGATCCGCGTCACGCACCAGCCTTTCCAGTGCAACCAGGTCCGGTATCCGAGCCACCTGCTCGCCCACCTGCACCGCCGCCAGTTCCAGCCTGCCCAGCGCCACATCCACGTAGTTCAACTGGCTGTCGAGCTTGCACGAGCGCGGTATGTCTTGCAGCAACAGCGCCAGGTAGCGCAGGCCGGTATCACCCAGGGCATTGAGCACCACCACTCGAGCCCGCTCACCGCACGGTGTTTCACCACCGCACGCCGCCTCGAAGCCGATTAGCGGCAGGCGCTGCTGCCGCCAGTCGATCCAGCCCAAGTGCCAGGCGGGGTCGCCGGACTGGCACACCAGGTTGCGCTGGCCGCTCAGCTCGGCCACCGCCACGTTGGGCAGCACCAGGGTACGGTCACCCAACGGCAGCAACAGCCCGGTCAGGCTGCTGCGCTGGCCGGAGATCAGTTCAAGCATGGGTTTGGCTCCAGTGGGCAATGCTCTGCAACAGCAGCGACTCCTGATACGGCTTGCCCAGGTATTCGTTGACGCCGATGGCCATGGCACGGTCGCGGTGCTTCTGCCCGGTGCGTGAAGTAATCATGATGATCGGCAGGTCCTTCAGCCGCTCGTCACGGCGAATGCGCGTGGCCACCTCGAAGCCGTCCATGCGTGGCATTTCAATGTCCAGCAGCAATACGTCGGGGCGGTGCTCTGCCAGCAGGGCCATGGCATCGACCCCGTCCTTGGCCGTCAGCACGCTCATGCCGTGGCGCTCCAGCAGGCGGCTGGTAACTTTGCGCACGGTCACCGAATCGTCCACCACCATCACCAGTAACGCGCGCCGCGGCGCCGGGCCGAGCAACTGGCGCTGGGTGCCACCACCGGGCAAGCGGGCCAGGCGCCGCTGCTGGCCGCGCAACTGGC
Source organism: Pseudomonas putida NBRC 14164 (assembly GCF_000412675.1). Lineage (NCBI taxonomy): Bacteria > Pseudomonadati > Pseudomonadota > Gammaproteobacteria > Pseudomonadales > Pseudomonadaceae > Pseudomonas > Pseudomonas putida. Next base: position 5,722,042 of record NC_021505.1, read on the forward strand.
CAAGCAGGTCGAGAATCAGCACGACCCGGCCATCGCCCAGCAACGTCGCCCCCGACAATCCGGCAACCGCAGCAAACTGTGGCCCCAGGCTCTTCACCACAATCTCGCGGCTGGGCGACAGGCTGTCGGCCTGGATGGCGAACGACTGCTCCTTGGAATGCACCAGCAGCACCGGCAACGGCACGCTCTGCCCCAGCAGCGCGGGGCGCGGCAGGCCTTGCAGCAACTCGCCCAGGTAGCGCAGCTCGTATTCGTGGCCGGCGTAGACATAGCGGGGCGTGTCCAGCTGATAACAAGCCGCCAGCTCTGCCGGCGGTACGCGGACGATGCCCTCGATGGTGTTGAGCGGGATCGCGTATTGCTCTTCGCCCAAGTGCACCATCAGCACACGGTTGATCGATACGGTGAACGGCAGCCGGATCAAGAAGCGTGCACCCTTGCCCTGGGCCGACTCAATGCTCATCGAGCCACCCAGCTGCTTGACCTCCTCGTGCACCACGTCCATGCCCAGGCCCCGCCCGGATATCTGGGTGATCTTCTCGGCGGTGGAAAAACCCGGGCGCAGGATGAACTGCAGGATCTCGTGATCGCTCAAGTCCGCCTGCGGGTCCAGCAGGCCGCGCTTGATGGCCTTGCGCCGCACCGCATCCAGGGGTACACCGGCACCGTCGTCAATCATTTCGATAACGATATCGGCGCCTTCGTGCAGCAAATTCAAATGGATGGTGCCCTGCTCCGGCTTGCCAGCAGCCAGCCGCGCTTCGCGGCTTTCCAGGCCATGGTCGACTGCGTTGCGCAGCATGTGCTCCAGCGGCGCCACCATGCGTTCGAGCACACTGCGGTCCAGTTCGCCTTCGGCGTTGCCGACCACCAGTTCCACCTGTTTGCCCAGCTCGCTGGCCACTTGCCGCACCACACGTTGCAGGCGTGGCACCAGGCGTTCGAAGGGCACCATCAGGGTGGCGGTCAGGCCTTCCTGCAACTGGCTGTTCACCCGCGCCTGCTGCTGCAGCAGGCTGTAGGCCTCCTGGGCACGCTGGGCCAGGGTTTCCTTCAGGTCGAGCAAGTCCGAGGCAGACTCGAACAAGGCCCGCGACAGTTGCTGCAACTGCGAGTGGCGGTCCATTTCCAGGGGGTCGAAGTCATCATAGGCATCGCTTTCGAACGGCTGGCGGCTGGAGATCCGCCCCTGGGTCTCGATGTCCAGGCGCAGCAACTGGTCGCGCATGCGCTCCAGGGTGGTTTCCATCTCGTTGAGGGTGAACTGCGCATCGTTGACCTGCTGCTCGATGCGCCCACGGATGATCGAGTGTTCGCCGGCCAGGTTGCCCAGGTCATCGAGCAACTCGGCGTCAACCTTGACCATGTCGCCTGGCGCCCGCTCTGGCGCTGTCGCCGGCACCTCGCTGGTGGCGGCTTCGACCGGCCCTTGGCCAGCTGCGCTGTCGGTCAGGGCTGCGCTGCTGAAGTTACGGATATAGTCGATCAGCGCCGTGGCAGCATGCAATGGCTGCCCCAGGCGCACGGCATCAAGCATGTGCGCCAGGCGGTCATGGCAGTTCTGCAGCAACGCGAACAGTGGCGGGCTCGGCGGCAAACGCCCGGCCGCCAGCAGCTCGTAGAGAAACTCCAGTTCGTGGGCCAAATCTCCGATCGGGGCAATTTCGACCATGCGCGCCACGCCCTTAAGGGTGTGCAGATCGCGCATCAGGTTGTCCACCTCGACGCTGCTGCGCGGGTCGGCCTGCCAGCGTGCCAGGGATGCGGCGGCGCTCTCGACGATGTCCGAGCTTTCTTCGAGGAACACTTCCAGCAGCTCTTCGCCGGGGCTTTCCGGCTCTTCAGGCAGTGGCTCGGCCACCTCTGGCTGCAAAGGGGTATGCGACAGCCCCAGGGTATCCGTCAGGTCCATGTCCGGGTGCAGCGGGGTGACCGTGTCGATGCCCACCAGGCCGGTGGCATCCGGGGCCAGGGCCTGGTCCAGCAGGTTGCGCAGGCTATCGACAAGCTCTGGCCGTGACGCGATATCCTGCCCGGCCGCCACTTCGTCGAGCATGTCCAGCAGGGCTTCATGGCCGTGCTGCGCCTGGGCGAAAAAGCGTGCATCGGCGGGCAGGCTGCCCTCTTCTACCGCGCCATACAGGTCCAGCAAGGCCTCGCACACCTCATCCATCTGCCACAGGTCGGCCAGGTGCGCGGCGTGGCCCAGGGTGGTCATCTGGTCGAGCAGTGTATCCAGTGCGTCACGCTGGCCAGGCTGTTGCTGCCAGCGCGACAGCAACGACTCGGCATCGAGCAGAATGTCCATGGCCTGGGCGAGGAAACTGGCAACCAACTGCGGGTCGCGCTTGCTGCGCCGGGCATGCTGCGGTTCGTCATGCACGCTGGCCAGGCGGTTATCTACTGCCTGGCCAACTGTTTCGATCAGCTCCGCTGCGCCAGGGATGGCTGCCAGCGGCGTGCTGTCCAGTTGCGCCAGGCCCAGATGGAACAGCGAGCGCGCGGCTTCCAGCCATTCGATCTCGGCCATTTGCAGGGGCAGTTGATGGCCCTTGTATTCACGGGCCAGGCGGTCGAAGGCGGTGGCCAGCTCGGCGACCGGCATCACCCCGGCCATGGCGGCGCTGCCCTTGAGCGTGTGCAGGGCACGTTGCAGGCCATCGCTGACCGGCGTGTCATGGCCGTCGGCGCCCTGCAGGAAGGCATCGAGGCTGGCCAGATGGCCCAGCGCCTCACTGCGGAAGATATCCAGCAATTGCGGATCGAGGCCATCGATATAGGCCGCCGCGGGTGCGTCGTTTTCAGCCAAGGCATGCAGGTGCCCCGCCAGTTGTTCGATTTCGGTCAGTTGCGGCAGCTGGCCGGCGGCAAAGTCGGCCAGCAGATCAGGCAGATGGACGAACACCTGTTGCAGGGCCACCACCCCTTCAGGGCTGAGCACACTCCGGCCCTCCAGCACCCGGTTCAGCAGGTGCTCGGCGCCCCAGGCCAGTTCGGCCACCGCCTCGGCATGCACCATGCGTCCACTGCCCTTGAGTGTATGCAGCGCGCGGCGCACTTCCCCGAGTGCCCCGCGCTGCTGGTTGTCCGCACGCCAGCGCAACCAGTGGCGCTCGATTTCCGGCAGCAACTCGCCCGCTTCTTCGAGGAACACCTCGCGCAGCTCGTCATCAATGCCATCGCCCTCGGCATCCAGGCCCGCGCGGGCGTCCGCCTGCGCACAGTGCACGCCCAACGCCGCCAGGCTGGCGCGCGCCATGTCGATGAACGGCTGGCCATCCGCCAGCGGGTCGGCCACCCGCCACTGCAGGTAGCACTCAGCGGCGCTCAGGGCCTCGGCCAGGTGGGTCAGCTCGTCAGCGGGTGGCTCATCCTCAAGGTGCTGCAACCAACGCTGCACATAGCTTGCGCAGCCGGCGATCAGCTCGGCCACGGCGGGCAGCATCAACATGGCCAACGCCCCGCGAACCTGCTGCAACAGCCCCGGCAAGGGTTGCAGGCGCTGCCGGGGCCAGTCGGACTCCAGGTAATCGCCGATCAGGTCTTTGCCCTGCTGCAATACGTTCAGCGATTCGTTCAGCACCAACTGGCGTATCTCGGCCAGGTCCGAACCTGGCAGCCCGCCTTGGCCGTTTTCCTCCAGCGGGCCGACCATGCCGTTCAGGGAGGCTTCCACATACAAGAGGGCGCCCGCTACATCCATCAACACCGCGTCGTCTACCGCCCGTTCGCCCTGGGCCAGGGCCTGCAGCGCCAGCACCTGGTCGATGATCACCCGCCGTGGTTGCTGGAAGCCCAGCACAGCCAAGGTGTCGGCTACGTGGCGCAGGGGCGCCAGCAGGGCATCGAGCTGCTCGCTGTGCTGACGGTCGCTGCGCACGAACTGGTCGAGGCGCTCCTTTATGCGCATGAGGTCGTCGCACAGCGCGGTCACCACCGACCGCAGCGCATCGCGGCCTGGCCCGGCCTGTAATTGATCGCGCCAGTTGCCCAGCGACAGGTCGAGGTTGGCCAGGTCATCGGAGCCGGCAAAGCGCTGCGCAGCACCGCTGATCAGGCTGGCCTGGGCCAGCGGCTCGATGCCACGGCAGGCGCGCAGCTGGTTGAGCAGCGGCAGCATCACCAAGGGCAGGTCGTGGCGCGCACCACGCAAGCGCTCAAGGTATGAGGGCAATTGCTCCAGGCCGCGGAACAACGCCCCCAGGCAATCACCCCGCGGGCTCACCTGGCCGTCGGCCAGAGCCTTGGCGAACAGTTCCAGCTCTTCGGCCAGGCGCGTCGCACCTCGCAGTTCGAGCATGCGCAGGCAGCCGTGCACCTGGTGCAGGTTGTCGACCACGAAGGCCAATATCGACAGGTCGCCGGGCTCGCCGGCAAAACGCTCCAGCGCCTGGCGCGCCTGGCCCAGGCAGTCGAGAATGGCAGCCTTGGTCCAGGCCAGCGCCACCGTGTCGTGGCGCTCGGGGCTTACAGCAGCAGATGCCATGGTCACTTCCTCGGCGCGGCGCCTCACTTGGGCTCGGCAGGTGGTGGCAGGGTGAAACCGGACACCGAACGGCGCATCTCGCTGGCCATGCGGGCCAGGTGGCGAATGCTGTCGGCAGTGGCACCGGAGCCGGCGGAGGTCTGCGCGGTAATCTGCTGGATGACCGCCATGGTGTGGGAGATCTGCCCGGCCGACGAAGTTTGCAGCTGGGCAGCGTCGGAGATGCTGTGGATAAGGTCGGCCAGGTTCTGCGATACCCCTTCGATCTCGGCCAGCGCCACCCCGGCATCCTGGGCCAGGCGGGCGCCGCGCACCACCTCGGCGGTGGTCTGTTCCATGGAGATCACCGCCTCGTTGGTGTCGGCCTGGATGGTGCGCACCAGCGCCTCGATCTGGCGGGTAGCCGAGGACGAGCGTTCGGCGAGGCGCTGCACTTCGTCGGCGACCACGGCAAAACCACGGCCGGCCTCACCGGCCAGCGAGGCCTGGATCGCCGCGTTGAGGGCCAGGATGTTGGTCTGGTCGGCAATGTCGTCGATCAGGCTGACGATGTCGCCGATTTCCTGGGAAGACTCACCCAGGCGCTTGATCCGCTTCGCGGTGTCCTGGATCTGCTCGCGAATGTTGTCCATGCCATTGATGGTGTTATGGACCACCTCGTTACCCTTGTTGGCGATGGCCACCGAGCGTTCGGCTACCTTGGCCGATTCGTAGGCATGCGCGGACACCCGGTCGATCGACTCGACCATGTCGCCGACGGCCTCGGAGGCCTCGCTGATCTGCTCGGCCTGGTGCTCGGACGCCTTGGCCAGCTGGCGAGCGGTGTTTTGCGTGTCCTGCACGGCCGCAGCCACCTGCACGGCGCTGTGGTTGATGGTGGCCACAAGGTCGCGCAGCTGGTCCACGGAATAATTGATCGAGTCGGCAATGGCGCCGGTAAAGTCTTCGGTTACCGATACGGTCACGGTCAGGTCGCCATCGGCCAGCTCTTCGATTTCGTCGAGCAGGCGCATGATCGCCTGCTGGTTGCGTTCGTTCTTTTCCGCCGTTTCGCGCAGCTGGCGGTTGGTGGTGCGCACCATGACCAGGCCGATGAGAATGATCGAGGCCAGCGCCAGCACGCCCAGGGCATAGCCGCCCACAGTATCGAGGGTGCGCCCGCCGGCCAGGTTCTCGAAACCGTTGGCCAGGTGCGACGCTTCGTCGAGCAGGGTTTGCGACAGGCTGAAGATGTTGCCGGCAGCTTCGCGCACGCGGAACAGTTCGGGCGAGGTTTCGAGGATTTCATCCACAGAACCGGCGACGAACTGGAACAGTTCGGCGATTTCCGCCAGCCGCGCGCGGGCGTCGGCGTCTTCGACGCGGGTTATCTGGATTGCCGCGTTGCCGCTGAGCATGCCCTCCAGCACCTGGCCAAAGCGCCCGGCATCGCGGCCAAAAGCGTCGGCCGCCTGGGCTGCGGCATCGTCACCGGCCAGCACAGTGTTGACCGAACCAAGGATGCGCTCGGCCAGCAACAGTTGGCGCTGGGCCACCGCCACCTGGTTGGCCGGGGCGCCGCTTTGCAGCAGGATCTCGACCACCTTCTCGTATTCCACCTGCAACTGCGGCACGGTTTCGGCCAGGGTCGCCGCTACCTGGTGCAGCGACAGCACAGTCTGCTCGCTGGCCAGGATGGTGTCGGTGTTCTTGCGCAGGTTTTCCCAGTCGCGGCGTACCGATTCCATCTCGTCACGCACCGTGGGCGGCGCGGGCGGCAGGCCGGTGGACTTGTCACCCTGGCGCAGGTAGCCCCAGCGCCGCTCAAAATCGTTGCGGGCATCCGACAGCAGCTTGAAGGCCAGGGCCTTGCCGGTCGCGGCTTCAGTGGCGTTCTTGGCGATACGTTGCGACAGCACTCGCAGTTCCCCGGCATGGCCGATGTACTGCTTGTCGTAATTGGACTGGGTGTTCAGGTACGCGAAGTTGGCGAACAACAGGATGATCGACAGGATCAGGATCAAAAACAGCACAGTGATCTGCGCGATGCTGCGGGTACGCAGGCTCACGGTGGTTGCGGTAACGGAGGTGGCAGGCTTGTTCACGTTCGCAGGTCCTATAACGCCACATCGAGAAAGCCCGGCGCCTGGGCCAGGGCGAAGGGGCTGAAGATCGCCCAATTGCGTTCACGCGGGAAATGCCCCTGCACAAAACGTGCAGCGGCGCGCAGCAGTGGCTGGGGCGGCGAGAGCTGCAGGCTGTCCAGGTCAAAGTGCTGCAAGCCCAGTACCTCGTCCACCAGCAGGCCGACGAACAGGGCCTCGTGGTCCAGCACCAGCACCCGCCGTTGCTTGCCCGGGGCGGCGTGGCCCAGGCCGAAGAAGCTGCTCAGGTCCATCACCGGCAACAACCGGCCGCGCAGGTTGGCTACCCCGCACACCCATGGCTGCACACCGGGGACGCGGCTGCTGCGCGGTTCACGCAGCACCTCGGCCACCTCGCCCATGGGCGCGACAAACCACTGCCCGGCAATGCGAAAACCGATACCGCTCCACTGTTGCAGGCGGTTGTCTTGCGGCGGTTGGTCGGCGACCAGCAGGCGACAGCGCCGGTCAATGTCCAGCAACAGCTCGAAGGCGGTCAGCGACGCGCCTTGCGGGCGGGTGGTCAAGCGCCTAGCACTTCTTTGAGCTTGGCGATCAGGTCGTCTTCTTCCACGGGCTTGGTCACGAACCCCCTCGCGCCCTGGCGCTTTGCCCAGATGCGATCGGTTTCCTGGTCTTTGGTGGTAACGACCAATACTGGAATGGCGCTGGTCTCGGGGTCCTTGCTCAGTTGCCGGGTCGCCTGGAAGCCGTTGAGAACAGGCATGACGATATCCATCAACACTGCATCGGGCTTTGCCTGACGCGCCAGCGCCACGCCATCGGCACCGTTGCTGGCTTTGAGCACCTCATGACCGTGCTTTTCAAGCCATCCGGCCAATTTGTACATCTCTGTCGGCGAGTCGTCGACAATCAGAACTCGGGCCATGCTGTTTCCCCATCAGGAAAGTAAGGCCGTGCCATGGCGGGGCGCGGTCAGGGTGCGTGTTGTGGAGGCGCGGTAAACCCGGGCACGTGGGCGCGGATCGCGTCGAGCAGCTCTTCCTTGCTGAACGGTTTGGTCAGGAACTGATCAGAGCCGACCACCCGGCCGCGGGCCTTGTCGAACAGGCCATCGCGCGACGACAGCAGGATCACCGGAGTGTCCTTGAAAGCACTGTTGTGCTTGATCACGGCGCAGGTCTGGTAGCCGTCCAGGCGCGGCATCAGCACATCAACGAAGATGATGCTGGGCTGGTGGTCGACGATCTTGGCCAGGGCATCGAAGCCGTCGCTGGCGGTGATCACCTCGCAGCCCGCTTCACCGAGCAGCATCTGCGCGGTGCGGCGGATCGTGCGGGAATCGTCGATCACCATCACCTTCAGGGGTTGTTCCATAGACGCCTACCAATGGAAATTAGCTGCACTTTTAGCATACTCCGGGTGGCCATTCCATCTGCGCCGCCCCTTGACCGGCGGCGTTCGCGGCGCCACCCTGAGCCACTTTTCTTTCGCCATCGCGGCCACCTGCCGCCAAGAGGAACCACCCCATGAGCGTTCGCCTCGGCATTGTCATGGACCCCATCGCGTCCATCTCCTACAAGAAGGACAGTTCGCTGGCCATGCTGCTGGCCGCCCAGGCACGCGGCTGGAGCCTGTTCTACATGGAACAGCAAGACCTGTACCAGGGCGAAAGCAAGGCCCGCGCCCGCATGCGCCCGCTGAAGGTGTTTGCCGACCCGGCGCACTGGTTCGAGCTGGGCGAGGAGCAAGACACCCCACTGGCCGAGCTGGACGTGATCCTGATGCGCAAGGATCCACCCTTCGACATGGAGTTCGTCTACAGCACCTACCTGCTGGAGCAGGCCGAGAATGATGGCGTGCTGGTGGTCAACCGCCCGCAGAGCCTGCGCGACTGCAACGAAAAGATGTTCGCCACGCTGTTCCCGCAGTGCACCACCCCAACCCTGGTCAGCCGCCGCCCGGACATCATTCGCGAATTCGCGGCCAAGCATGTTGACGTGATCCTCAAGCCGCTGGATGGCATGGGCGGTACGTCGATCTTCCGTCACCGCGCTGGCGACCCCAACCTGTCGGTGATCCTCGAAACCCTGACCGCACTGGGCACCCAGCAGATCATGGCCCAGGCTTACCTGCCAGCGATCAAGGACGGCGACAAACGCATCCTGATGATCGACGGCGAGCCAGTGGACTACTGCCTGGCGCGTATTCCGGCCAGCGGCGAAACCCGTGGCAACCTGGCCGCTGGCGGGCGTGGCGAAGCGCGCCCGCTGACCGAGCGCGACCGCTGGATTGCCGCCCAGGTCGGCCCGACCCTGCGCGAGAAGGGCCTGTTGTTCGTGGGCCTGGACGTGATCGGCGACTACCTCACCGAAATCAACGTCACCAGCCCCACCTGCATCCGCGAGATCGATGCTGCCTACAACACCGATATCGGTGGCAAATTGATGGATGCCATTGATCGCCAGCTCAAGGCGCGCTGACAGCCAACGCGAAGCAAAGCCGCAGAGTGGGGTATGATGCCGGTCCTATTCGACTGAGCTGCTGCCCCGCCCAGCAGTTGCTGGATACCTGATGACGCTGCCCGCTGACATCCCCTCCGACCTGCTGCCGCCCCGTGTTCGCCCCGTGGACCGGCTCGGCTTTACCCTGTTCCTGGCTGCCCTGGTGCACCTGGCGCTGATTCTTGGCGTCGGCTTCACCGTGGTCAAGCCTGCCGAAATCCGCCACACCATGGACATCACCCTGGCCACCTTCAAGAGCGAGAAAGCGCCCGAGAAGGCCGATTTCCAGGCTCAGGACAACCAGCAGGGCAGCGGCACACTGGACAAGAAAGCGGTGCCCACCACCACCGAACTGGCGCCGTTCCAGGACAGCAAGATCAACAAGATCACCCCGCCACCCGCCGCCAGGCCCGAGGTGGTACCACCCCCTACCCCACAAAAGTCGGCAGTAGTGACGACTGCGCCCAAGCCGCAGAAGGTCGAACCCAAGCCCAAGGAAAGCAAGGCCCAGCCCAAGCCGGCGGCGCCAGCGCCCGACTTCGACAGCTCGCAGCTGTCCAGCCAGATCGCTAGCCTGGAGGCGGAGCTGTCCAACGAGCAGCAGATGTACGCCAAGCGCCCGCGCATCCATCGCCTGAATGCCGCCTCGACCATGCGCGACAAGGGCGCCTGGTACAAGGAAGAGTGGCGCAAGAAGGTCGAGCGGGTGGGCAACCTGAACTACCCAGACGAAGCGCGTCGGCAACAGATTTACGGCAACTTGCGGATGATGGTGTCGATCAACCGCGACGGTTCGCTGTACGAAGTGCTGGTACTGGAATCGTCCGGGCAGCAGGTGCTGGACCAGGCGGCGCAACGCATCGTGCGGCTGGCAGCGCCGTTTGCACCGTTTACCGGGGATCTGGCCGAGTTTGACCGGCTGGAGATCATCCGCACCTGGCGCTTTGCCCGTGGGGACCGTTTGTCCAGCAACTGATTTACTGCCTGTAGTGGCCCATTCGCGGGCACGCCCGCTCCCACAGGATCTTCATTGAATCTGAAGCCTGCGGGGTACCTGTTGGAGCGGGCATGCCCGCGAAGAGGCCCCTACAATCGACACAAATCCGCACCTTGTCAGCCTCGCCGCCTGGCGCCACACTATCCCCATGAAAACCCTCGCCCCGAGCTACCTCAAGCACCAGTTCCTGATCGCCATGCCGCACATGGCCGATCCGAACTTCGCCCAGACCCTCACGTACATTGTCGAGCACAATGAACATGGCGCCATGGGCCTGGTGGTCAACCGGCCGCAGGAACTGAGCCTGGCCGATATCCTCGAGCAGCTGCGCCCGGACGAAACGCCGCCGGCCAGCACCTTGCAGGTGCCGATCTACCAGGGTGGCCCAGTACAGACCGACCGCGGCTTCGTGCTGCACAGCAGCGAATGCAGCTTCCAGGCCACCGTGGCCCTCGAAGGCCTGTCGCTGACCACATCGCAGGATGTGCTGCTGGCCATCGCCGCCGGGGTGGGCCCGAAACAGAGCCTGATCACACTCGGTTATGCCGGCTGGGAAGCGGGCCAACTGGAGGCGGAGCTGGCCGACAACGCCTGGCTCAACTGCCCGTTCGACCCGGAAATCATCTTTGACCGGGCCAGCGACCTGCGCCTGGAAGCAGCGGCCGCCAGCCTGGGCATCAACCTGCACCTGCTGACCAGCCAGGCGGGCCACGCCTGATGGCCGAACTACGCCTCTTGCTGGGTTTCGACTACGGCAGCAAACAGATCGGCGTGGCCGTCGGCCAGGTGATCACCGGGCAGGCACGCGAGCTGTGCACCCTGAAGGCGCAGAACGGCGTGCCGGACTGGGCCCAGGTGGAAAAGCTCATCAATGAGTGGAAACCCGATGCCATTGTCGTCGGCCTGCCGTTGAACATGGACGGCACGGCCAGCGAGATGAGCGCCCGCGCCGAAAAGTTCGCCCGCCGCCTGAACGGCCGCTTCAACCTGCCCGTGCATACCCACGACGAACGCCTGACCACCTTCGAGGCCAAGGGCGAGCGCATGGCCCGTGGCGGCCAGCGCGGCAGCTACCGCGAAAACCCGGTCGATGCCATCGCCGCCGCCCTGTTGCTGCAAGGCTGGCTGGAGGCCAATACCTGATCATCTTTGCCGCCGGGCCCGCCCGGCGCACCCTTCCGAGGAGCCCGCAATGAGCCTACCCAATCCCGCCGACCTGATTCGGCAGATGGCTGTCGACCTTCGTGCCCACCTGGCGCGCCGGGCAATCACCGAGCCCCGTTACATCGGTATCCGCACCGGCGGTGTATGGGTTGCCCAGGCCCTGCAGGAAGCCATGGGCGACAGCAGCCCCATGGGCACCCTGGACGTCTCGTTCTACCGCGACGACTTCAGCCAGAACGGCCTGCACCCGCAAGTTCGCCCGTCCGAGCTGCCTTTCGAGGTCGAGGGCCAGCACCTGGTGCTGGTGGATGACGTACTGATGAGCGGTCGCACCATCCGCGCGGCGCTCAACGAACTGTTCGATTACGGCCGCCCGGCCAGCGTCACCCTGGTCTGCCTGCTGGACCTGGATGCCGGCGAATTGCCGATCCGTCCGAATGTGCTCGGTGCCACCCTGTCGCTGGCCGCCCATGAACGGGTAAAATTGACCGGACCCGCACCGCTCGCCCTCGAGCGCCAGGACCTCGCCTCCGCTTCCGCCCTTTAAGAGTCCCCCGCGATGACGCCAATCGACGCCAAGCGCCCGCTGCAGCTCAATGATCAGGGCCAGCTGCGCCACTTCCTCTCGCTCGACGGTTTGCCCCGCGAACTGCTCACCGAGATCCTCGACACCGCCGACTCCTTCCTGGAAGTCGGTGCCCGGGCCGTGAAGAAAGTCCCGTTGCTGCGCGGCAAGACCGTGTGCAACGTGTTCTTCGAGAACTCGACCCGTACCCGCACCACCTTCGAACTGGCGGCCCAGCGCCTGTCGGCCGACGTGATCAGCCTGAACGTGTCGACCTCCTCGACCAGCAAGGGCGAGACCCTGTTCGACACCCTGCGCAACCTCGAAGCCATGGCGGCCGACATGTTTGTGGTACGCCATTCCGACTCCGGCGCGGCGCACTTCATCGCCGAGCACGTGTGCCCGGACGTCGCCGTGATCAACGGTGGTGACGGCCGCCACGCGCACCCGACCCAGGGCATGCTCGACATGCTCACCATTCGCCGCCACAAGGGCAGCTTCGAGAACCTCTCGGTAGCCATCGTCGGCGACATCCTGCACTCGCGCGTGGCCCGCTCCGACATGCTGGCGCTCAAAGCGCTGGGCTGCCCGGACATCCGGGTGATCGGCCCGAAAACCCTGATCCCGATCGGCATCGAGCAGTACGGCGTAAAGGTCTACACCGACCTCGCCGAAGGCCTGAAGGATGTCGACGTGGTGATCATGCTGCGCCTGCAACGCGAGCGCATGGCCGGCGGCCTGCTGCCCAGCGAGGGCGAGTTCTACCGCCTGTTCGGCCTGACCACCGCGCGCCTGGCCTGCGCCAAGCCTGACGCCATCGTCATGCACCCGGGCCCGATCAACCGTGGTGTGGAAATCGAGTCGGCGGTGGCCGACGGCAAGCACTCGGTGATCCTCAACCAGGTCACCTACGGCATCGCCGTGCGCATGGCCGTGCTGTCCATGGCCATGAGCGGGCAGAACGCGCAACGTCAATTCGACCAGGAGAACGCCCAGTGACCATCAGTATTCTTGGCGCCCGGGTCATCGATCCCAAAACCGGCCTGGACCAGGTCACCGACCTGCACCTGGACGGTGGCCGCATTGCCGCCATCGGCGCCGCGCCAGCCGGCTTCAGCGCCAGCCGCACGATCCAGGCCGATGGCCTGGTTGCCGCACCGGGCCTGGTGGACCTGGGCGTGTCCCTGCGCGAGCCGGGTTACAGCCGCAAAGGCAACATCGCGAGTGAAACCCGCGCAGCCGTGGCCGGCGGTGTCACCAGCCTGTGCTGCCCGCCGCAGACCAGGCCGGTGCTGGACACCTCGGCGGTGGCCGAGCTGATCCTGGACCGCGCCCGTGAGGCTGCCAACAGCAAGGTGTACCCGATCGGCGCCCTGACCAAAGGCCTTGAAGGCGAGCAACTGGCCGAGCTGGTGGCCCTGCGCGACACCGGTTGCGTGGCCTTCGGCAACGGCCTGAAACAAATCCCCAACAACCGTACCCTGGCCCGCGCCCTGGAATACGCCGCCACCTTCGACCTGACCGTGGTGTTCCACTCCCAGGACCGCGACCTGGCCGAGGGCGGCCTGGCCCACGAAGGTGCCATGGCCAGTTTCCTCGGCCTGCCGGGCATCCCGGAAAGCGCCGAAACCGTGGCACTGGCGCGCAACCTGCTGCTGGTGGAACAAAGCGGCGTGCGTGCGCACTTCAGCCAGATCACCAGCGCCCGTGGCGCACAGCTGATTGCCCAGGCGCAGGAACTCGGCCTGCCGGTGACCGCCGATGTAGCGCTGTACCAGCTGATACTCACCGATGAGTCGCTGCGCGAGTTTTCCAGCCTGTACCACGTGCAGCCGCCGCTGCGCACTGCCAAAGACCGGGATGGCCTGCGCGCTGCGGTCAAATCGGGCGTGATCCAGGCGATTTCCAGCCACCACCAGCCCCATGAGCGCGACGCCAAGCTGGCCCCGTTCGGCGCCACCGAGCCGGGTATCAGCAGCGTCGAGTTGCTGCTGCCACTGGCCATGACCCTGGTACAGGACGGCCTGCTCGACCTGCCGACCTTGCTCGCCCGCCTGAGCAGCGGCCCGGCTGCCGCCCTGCGCCTGCCGGCCGGTGAGCTGAAGGTGGGTGGTGCGGCCGACCTGGTACTGTTCGACCCGCAAGCCTCCACCGTTGCCGGCGAGCAGTGGTTCTCGCGTGGCGAGAACTGCCCGTTCATCGGCCACTGCCTGCCGGGTGCGGTGCGTTATACCTTGGTCGATGGCCACGTCTGCCACGAGGCCTGAGTAACCCTCACAGGCCTCATCGCCGGCAAGCCAGCTCCCACAGGAAATCACTGCCCTCAGGCCCTGTGATGACCTGTGGGAGCTGGCTTGCCGGCGATAAGGCCTGTGCAGGAGAGCACCAACCATTCATCCCCCACGGTTGAAATCCTTCCCCCCACCCCCATATGAGTCTGCATCAGGCACTTTCGCCCCGCTGCGTGGAGACTCTCCCCTTGACCACCATCGTTTCTGTCCGCCGTAACGGCAAAGTCGTCATGGGCGGCGACGGCCAGGTATCTCTCGGCAACACCGTGATGAAAGGCAACGCCAAGAAAGTGCGCCGCCTGTACCACGGCCAAGTCATCGCCGGCTTCGCGGGTGCCACCGCCGATGCCTTCACCCTGTTCGAGCGCTTCGAAGGCCAGCTGGAAAAACACCAGGGCCACCTGGTTCGCGCCGCCGTCGAGCTGGCCAAGGAATGGCGTACCGACCGTTCCCTGAGCCGCCTGGAAGCCATGCTGGCCGTGGCCAACAAGGATGCCTCGCTGATCATCACCGGCAACGGTGACGTGGTCGAACCCGAAGACGGCCTGATCGCTATGGGTTCCGGTGGTGCCTACGCCCAGGCCGCAGCCCGCGCCCTGCTGAACAAGACCGACCTTTCGGCCCGTGAAATCGCTGAAACTGCCCTGAACATCGCCGGCGACATCTGCGTGTTCACCAACCACAACCTGACCATCGAGGAGCAGGACCTGGCCGACTGATTCAGTTGCTTTGGCGCCTCTTCCCGGTGAAGGGGCTTTTCCACGCTGACTCACCTGCCCAAGGACCCTATTGATCATGTCCATGACCCCCCGCGAGATCGTCCACGAACTCAACCGCCACATCATCGGCCAGGACGACGCCAAGCGCGCCGTGGCCATTGCCCTGCGCAACCGCTGGCGCCGGATGCAGCTGCCTGCCGAGCTGCGTGCCGAAGTGACCCCGAAGAACATCCTGATGATCGGCCCTACCGGCGTCGGCAAGACCGAAATCGCCCGTCGCCTGGCCAAGCTGGCCAACGCGCCGTTCCTCAAGGTCGAAGCCACCAAGTTCACCGAAGTGGGCTACGTGGGCCGCGACGTCGAGTCGATCATCCGTGACCTGGCCGACGCCGCGCTGAAGATGCTGCGCGAGCAGGAGATCATCCGCGTGCGCCACCGCGCCGAGGACGCCGCTGAAGACCGTATCCTCGATGCCCTGCTGCCGCAGGCACGCGTCACCAGCTTCAGCGAAGAAGCCGCGCAGACCAGCAGCGATTCCAACACCCGCCAGCTGTTCCGCAAGCGCCTGCGTGAAGGCCAGCTGGACGACAAGGAAATCGAAATCGAAGTGGCCGATGCCGTGGGCGTCGAAATTGCCGCGCCGCCTGGCATGGAAGAGATGACCAACCAGCTGCAGAGCCTGTTTGCCAACATGGGCAAAGGCAAGCGCAAGGCGCGCAAGCTGAAGGTGAAAGAAGCGCTGAAGATGGTTCGCGACGAAGAAGCGGGCCGCCTGGTCAACGAGGAAGAACTCAAGGCCAAGGCCCTGGAAGCGGTCGAGCAGCACGGCATCGTGTTCATCGACGAAATCGACAAGGTTGCCAAGCGCGGCAACGTGGGCGGTGCCGATGTGTCCCGTGAAGGCGTGCAGCGCGACCTGCTGCCACTGATCGAAGGCTGCACCGTCAACACCAAGCTGGGCATGGTCAAGACCGACCACATCCTGTTCATCGCCTCGGGTGCGTTCCACCTGAGCAAGCCAAGCGACCTGGTACCCGAGCTGCAAGGCCGCCTGCCGATCCGTGTCGAGCTGAAGGCACTGACCCCTGAAGACTTCGAACGCATCCTGCAAGAGCCGCACGCGTCGCTGACCGAGCAGTACCAGGCCCTGCTGAAGACCGAAGGCCTGAACATCGAGTTCATCGGCGATGGCATCAAGCGCCTGGCCGAGATTGCCTACCAGGTAAACGAAAAGACCGAGAACATCGGTGCCCGCCGCCTGCACACCCTGCTTGAGCGTTTGCTCGAAGAGGTGTCGTTCAGCGCTGGCGACCTGGCCAGTGCCCATGACGAAACGCCAATCCAGATCGACGCTGCGTATGTGAACAGCCACCTGGGTGAACTGGCGCAGAACGAAGACCTGTCGCGTTACATCCTGTAAGACCGCAGGGGGCCGCTTCGCGGCCCTTTCGCCGGCAAGCCGGCTCCCACAGGATTATCACAATCCTGAATGCTGTGGAGCACCTGTGGGAGCTGGCTTGCCGGCGATTGGGCTGCAAAGCAGCCCCCCTTGCGCAATCCCCAGAATGTCCCGAAGCTGTGCATCATCAGCTCCCGAGAGATTCCAGCCATGGCCCGCATGCCCACCGCCATAAACCTGCACAAAGCCTCGAAAACCCTCACCCTCACCTACGCCCCCGGCGAGGTCTACCACCTGCCCGCCGAACTCCTGCGCGTGCACTCCCCCTCCGCCGAGGTCCAGGGCCACGGCAACCCTATCCTGCAGTTCGGCAAGATCAACGTCGGCCTGGTCGGCCTGGAGCCTGCCGGCCAATATGCACTGAAACTGAACTTCGACGACGGCCATGACAGCGGCCTGTTCACCTGGGAATACCTGGAACAGCTGTGCCTGCGCCAGGAACAGCTGTGGGCCGACTACCTCGACGAGCTGCACAAGGCCGGAAAATCCCGCGACCCGGCCGAATCGGTTGTGAAACTCATGCTCTAGCGCAAGGCCTGCAGGGTTTAGAGCGCATTTTCTAAATTCATCTGTTTGAATGACTTGCAGACAGCCCAGTGAAGGGCTGTCTTGCGCATTACATGAAAGTCGGGTAACCAATGGGTGTGGCAAGTTCCCTGCATCACTTTGCAGGCAGTCAGAACCCCCGCAGCACCGCTGTTCCTTATCACTGGTCACCCGAGTAGCAGTACCGGGCTCAGGGCTGTGCGCTTGTCACAGCAACCGGTACTCGTCTCAGGACAACGGAGCGTCGTAGATGAGTAACAAGAACAACGATGAGCTGCAGCGGCAGGCCTCGGAAAACACCCTGGGGCTGAACCCGGTCATCGGCATTCGCCGCAAGGACCTGTTGAGCTCGGCACGCACCGTGCTGCGCCAGGCCGTGCGCCAACCGCTGCACAGCGCAAAGCATGTGGCCCACTTTGGCCTGGAGCTTAAAAACGTGCTGCTGGGCAAATCCAGCCTGGCCCCGGAAAGCGACGACCGCCGCTTCAACGACCCGGCCTGGAGCAACAACCCGCTGTACCGCCGCTACCTGCAAACCTACCTGGCCTGGCGCAACGAGTTGCAGGACTGGATCGGCAACAGCGACCTGCCACCCCAGGACATCAGCCGCGGCCAGTTCGTCATCAACCTGATGACTGAAGCCATGGCGCCGACCAATACCTTGTCCAACCCGGCAGCGGTCAAACGCTTCTTCGAAACCGGCGGCAAGAGCCTGCTCGACGGCCTGTCCAACCTCGCCAAGGACATGGTCAACAACGGCGGCATGCCCAGCCAGGTGAACATGGACGCCTTCGAAGTGGGCAAGAACCTGGGCACCAGCGAAGGCGCGGTGGTGTACCGCAACGATGTACTGGAGCTTATCCAGTACAGCCCCATCACCGAGCAGGTGCATGCCCGCCCGCTGCTGGTGGTGCCACCGCAGATCAACAAGTTCTACGTGTTCGACCTGAGCCCGGAAAAGAGCCTGGCACGCTACTGCCTGCGCTCGCAGCAGCAAACCTTCATCATCAGCTGGCGCAACCCGACCAAGGCCCAGCGTGAATGGGGCCTGTCCACCTACATCGATGCGCTGAAAGAAGCCGTCGACGCGGTGCTGGCGATTACCGGCAGCAAAGACCTGAACATGCTCGGTGCCTGCTCCGGTGGCATTACCTGCACTGCGCTGGTGGGCCACTATGCCGCGATTGGCGAAAACAAGGTCAATGCCCTGACCCTGCTGGTCAGCGTGCTGGACACCACCATGGACAACCAGGTCGCCTTGTTCGTCGATGAACAAACCCTGGAAAGTGCCAAGCGCCACTCTTACCAGGCTGGCGTGCTGGAAGGCAGCGAAATGGCCAAGGTGTTCGCCTGGATGCGCCCCAACGACCTGATCTGGAACTACTGGGTCAACAACTACCTGCTCGGCAACGAGCCGCCTGTGTTCGACATCCTGTTCTGGAACAACGACACCACGCGCCTGCCGGCCGCCTTCCACGGCGACCTGATCGAAATGTTCAAGAGCAACCCACTGATCCGCCCGGATGCACTGGAAGTGTGCGGCACCCCG
The DNA here is from genome assembly GCF_000412675.1 of Pseudomonas putida NBRC 14164. Classification (NCBI taxonomy): domain Bacteria; kingdom Pseudomonadati; phylum Pseudomonadota; class Gammaproteobacteria; order Pseudomonadales; family Pseudomonadaceae; genus Pseudomonas; species Pseudomonas putida. The sequence continues at coordinate 5,740,406 of NC_021505.1, forward strand.
ATCAACCTGAAAAATGTGCAGTGCGACATTTTCAGCGTTGCCGGCACTGCAGACCACATCACCCCGTGGCAATCGTGCTACCGCTCGGCGCACTTGTTCGGCGGCAAGATCGAGTTCGTGCTGTCCAACAGCGGCCACATCCAGAGCATCCTCAACCCGCCAGGCAACCCCAAGGCGCGCTTCATGACTGGCGCTGACCGCCCGGGTGACCCGCTGGCCTGGCAGGAAAACGCCACCAAGCATGCCGACTCCTGGTGGCTGCACTGGCAGAGCTGGCTGAGCGAACGTGCCGGGGAGCTGAAAAAAGCGCCAACCCGCCTGGGCAACCGCGCTTATGCCGCTGGCGAAGCCGCACCAGGCACCTACGTTCACGAGCGCTGAGTTGCGTTGCCGTGGCCGCGATGAGCGCGCCACGGCGCTTTTTTCACGACAGAGTCGAACGCATGCCGGAACCCTACATCTTCAGGACCGTCGAACTGGACGACCAGTCCATTCGCACCGCCGTCCGCCCGGGCAAGCCACACCTGACACCGTTGCTGATCTTCAACGGCATCGGCGCCAACCTGGAGCTGGTGTTCCCGTTCATCGAGGCGCTGGACCCGGACCTGGAGGTCATCGCCTTCGACGTGCCCGGTGTGGGTGGTTCATCCACCCCGCGTCACCCCTATCGCTTTCCAGGGCTGGCCAAGCTCACGGCGCGCATGCTCGATTACCTGGACTACGGCCAGGTCAGCGCCATCGGCGTGTCCTGGGGCGGCGCCCTGGCCCAGCAGTTTGCCCACGACTACCCGGAGCGCTGCAAGAAACTGGTACTGGCCGCCACTGCCGCCGGCGCAGTGATGGTGCCGGGCAAACCTAAAGTCTTGTGGATGATGGCGAGCCCCAGGCGCTACGTGCAGCCCTCCCATGTGATCCGCATCGCACCGCTGATCTACGGCGGCGCCTTCCGCCGCGACCCGGACCTGGCCATGCACCATGCGTCCAAGGTGCGCTCCGGGGGCAAGCTGGGCTATTACTGGCAGCTGTTCGCCGGCCTGGGCTGGACCAGCATCCACTGGCTGCACAAGATCCACCAGCCAACGCTGGTGCTGGCCGGTGACGACGACCCGCTGATCCCGCTGATCAACATGCGCCTGCTGGCCTGGCGGATTCCCAATGCCCAGCTACACATAATCGACGACGGCCACCTGTTCCTGATTACCCGGGCCGAGGCCGTCGCACCGATCATCATGAAGTTTCTCCAGGAAGAACGTCAGCGCGCGGTCATGCATCCGCGCCCCGCCTCTGGCGGTTGATTGTCGCTGCCCAAGCATCGGGTAAGACGAGGGAGTGTTGCCATGACAGACAAACCGGGCAAAGGAACGAAAACGCTTCCCGCCACCAGCATGAACGTGCAGAACGCCATACTCGGCCTCCGCGGGCGCGACCTGGTGTCGACCCTGCGCAGGGTTGGCCGCCACGGCTTGACCAACCCGCTGCACACGGCACGGCACCTGTTGGCGTTCGGCAGCCAGCTGGGTCGCGTGATGCTGGGCGACACGCCCTACCAGCCCAACCCTCGCGATGGCCGCTTCAGCGACCCGACCTGGAGCCAGAACCCGTTTTATCGCCGTGGCCTGCAGGCCTATCTGGCCTGGCAGAAGCAGACGCGCCAGTGGATCGACGAAAGTCACCTGGACGACGATGACCGCGCCCGTGCGCACTTTCTGTTTGGCATGATCTATGACGCCCTGGCACCGAGCAACTCGCTGCTCAACCCGCTGGCGGTCAAAGAACTGCTGAACACCGGCGGGCAAAGCCTGGTGCGTGGCGTGGCCCACTTGCTCGACGACCTGCGCCACAACGACGGCCTGCCGCGCCAGGTGGACGAACGTGCCTTCGAGGTAGGTGGCAGCCTGGCGGCAACGCCCGGCGCGGTGGTGTTTCGCAACGAGCTGTTGGAGCTGATCCAGTACAAGCCGATGAGCGAAAAACAGCACGCCAGGCCCTTGCTGGTGGTGCCGCCGCAAATCAACAAGTTCTATATCTTCGACATGCAGGCGCACAACAGCTTCGTCCAGTACATGCTCAAGAACGGCCTGCAGGTGTTCATGATCAGTTGGCGCAACCCCGACCCGCGCCACCGCGAATGGGGCCTGTCCTCCTACGTACAGGCCCTGGAAGAAGCGCTGAACGCCTGCCGCAGCATCAGCGGCAACCGCGACCCCAACCTGATGGGTGCCTGCGCCGGCGGCCTGACCATGGCCGCACTGCAGGGCCACCTGCAGGCCAAGCATCAGTTGCGCAAGATCCGCAGCGCCACTTACCTGGTGAGCCTGCTCGACAGCAAGTTCGACAGCCCGGCCAGCCTGTTCGCCGACGAGCAGACGGTAGAGGCCGCCAAGCGCCGTTCCTATCAACGGGGCGTGCTGGACGGCGGCGAAGTCGCCAGGATTTTCGCCTGGATGCGCCCCAACGACCTGATCTGGAACTACTGGGTCAACAACTACCTGTTGGGCAAAGCCCCACCCGCGTTCGACATCCTGTACTGGAACGCCGACAACACACGCCTGCCTGCGGCACTGCACGGGGACTTGCTGGACTTTTTCAAGCACAACCCGCTCACCCACCCGGCAGGCCTGGAAGTGTGCGGCACGCCCATCGACCTCAAGCAGGTCGACCTGGACAGCTTTACCGTGGCCGGCAGCAACGACCACATCACGCCATGGGACGCCGTGTACCGCTCGGCCTTGCTGCTCGGTGGCGACCGGCGTTTCGTGCTGGCCAACAGCGGGCACATCCAGAGCATCATCAACCCGCCGGGCAACCCCAAGGCCTACTACCTGGAAAACCCCAAACTGTCCGGCGACCCGCGCGCCTGGTTCTACGAGGCCAAGCGCAGCGACGGCAGTTGGTGGCCCTTGTGGCTGGAATGGATCACACCGCGCTCCGGCCCGCTCAAGGCTCCCCGTACCGAGCTGGGCAACAGTACCTATCCACCGCTCGGCCCGGCGCCAGGCACCTATGTCCTGACCCGATGAGCCCTACGACTGGATGAAGACCCGCGACCGTATCCTCGAATGCGCCCTGCAACTGTTCAACCAGCAGGGCGAACCGAACGTATCCACCCTAGAGATTGCCAACGAACTGGGTATCAGTCCGGGCAACCTGTACTACCACTTCCATGGCAAGGAGCCCTTGGTGCTGGGCCTTTTCGAGCGCTTCGAAGAAGCGCTGATGCCCCTGCTCGACCCGCCCCTGGACGTGCGCCTGGACGCCGAGGACTACTGGCTGTTCCTGCACCTTATCGTCGAGCACATGGCCCAGTACCGCTTTCTGTTCCAGGACCTGTCCAACCTCACCGGCCGCCTGCCCAAGCTGGCGCGCGGCATGCGCAGCCTGATCAATGCACTCAAGCGTACGCTGGCGGCGTTGCTCGCCAGCCTCAAGGGCCAGGGGTTGGTAGAGAGTGAGACCCAGGCGCTGGGGCAACTGGTGGAGCAGATCACAATGACGCTGCTGTTCTCGCTGGATTACCAGCGGGTGCTGGGACGCGAGGCGGATGTGGGAATTGTGGTGTATCAGGTGATGATGCTGGTGGCGCCCCATCTGCAGCCACAGGCGCGGGCGGCGGCGGAGCAGTTGGCGGTGCGCTATCTGGAGGGGTAGGCCCGCGCTGTCGGCGCCGGGGCCTTCGCGGGCATGCCCGCTCCCACAGGGCCTGCGCTGACCTGGTGATCGGCGCTGTACCTGTGGAAGCGGGCAAGCCCGCGAAGAAGACGACGCGGTATCAGATCAGGGTACCGGTGCCGTTTGGTGCCGACGGTGCGCTGCTGGCCGGGGCGGCTACAGGTGCCGGTGCTGCGGTAGCGGCCGGGGCGGCATTGGCCGCTGGCGCTGCAGGTTTGGCGGCTGCCGGTTTGGCCGGTGCTTTCTTCACCGCAGGTTTCTTCGCTGCCGCTGGCTTGGGCGCTGCCGGTTTTGCCGCCGGCTTGGCAGCTGCAGGTTTGGCCGCAGGCTTTGCTGCAGGTTTGGCCGCTGCCGTTTTAGCTGCAGGTTTGGCCGCCGCCGTTTTAGCAGCAGGCTTGGCCGCCGCTGCCTTGGCCAGTGGCTTGGCCGCTGCCTTGCTCGCAGCCGGCTTGGAAGCCGCAGCGCGCGACGAAATCGGCGTAACCGAAGCACCGGTCAGCTTCTCGATCTGCTTGGTCAGGCTGTCCACCTGCTGGTGCAGGGCCTTGATCTCGTTGCGGCTCGGCACGCCCAGGCGCGAGATGGCGCTGTTCAGGCGCTTGTCGAAGGCCTCTTCGAGTTCGCTCCACTTGCCCATCGCAAGGTCCTTCACGCCAGACACGCGCGAAGTGGTCGACGACTTGGCGGTTTCGGCTACATCTTCAGCCGTCTTCTTCGCCTGCTTCTCGGCCTTCTCGCCATCTTTCACCAACGAGTCGAACAGCTTCGGGCCGTCCTGGTCGACTTTCGAATAGATACCCAGCCCCGCCAGCCAGATCTTGCGGGAGTACTTCTCGATCCCGCCGACCCAGGAGCTGCCTTCTTTTTCGGTGTTCTTCTTGCCAGCCATCCTGCTCTCCTTATGGTTTGTGCGCGACGCGCTCAAGCAGCTCATGCAACTGTTCAAGCTTGACCGACAACGCCTCAACGTCATGTTTAGACGGAATACCCAGGCGATTCAAGGCGCGACCGACCCGTGCGTCGAAAGCTTTTTCGATCTTGTCGAGTTGAATTTCTACCTTCCCGCGTACGCGGCTCACTTCTTCAGCGGCTTCGTCAAGCTGGTGGTTGGCGGCATCGAGCTCTTTGTCGATGCGTTTCTTGCCGCGCTTCTCGACGCCTTCGCCGGCCTTGACCAGCTCCTGGAAGTAGTCAGAGCCTTCCTGACCGACGCGGGCGTAGGCGCCGATACCGGCCAGCCAGATCTTGCGCGCATAGCCGCGCACCTCGCCAAGCGTGCCCAGGGCTTCGTCTTTTTTCTTCACAATCACTTTGGCCATGCTGTGTACCTCATGCTCATGAGTGGTGGAAAACCGCCCATGGAGGTTGGGCTTGAGCATTAAGGTAGGGAAGAAAATTAGAAACCTCACCCTAAGGTCGTCGTTGTCGCATCTATATACCGCAAGCACAGTTGGCCATAGCGCTAGCGTCGCAGGCTTCACCTCACGGACATCGACGCCATGACTGCTGTAGCAAACCCACCGAGGCTGACGTTCAAGCAAAGCGTGGCAGCCTGTTTCTCCAAACGACCCAGCCTGCGGGACGTTCTATCAAAAGAAGCATTCCAGACTTTCAGCGACCGGTATCCATGGTTGCAACGCAACCACCCTCACATCACATCGCTCGATCCTTTCGTCATCCTGCATGCACCGGCCAGCACAGGTGATCTCCCACGTCAGAGCGGGCTGCTGGACGAGCTTCTCAGGCAGTTTCTGACCAAGGAACGTGTGCAACCAAGCGCCGCAGACAAGCTGAGCATCAGCCCACCCCATGAGTTTCAAATTCAGGAGCAAGGCCCGGACAAAATCCGCCAACCCGAAATCATCCCGGACCTGACGAAGCTCAACGATGACTTCGATACAGTGCTTGGTGCGTTGATACCCGCCTTCCAGCAAGCCCAGATCGGCTTCTGGAACGGGCTCGACGAAGACAGCCAAGTCTCGCGCATGCTCTGGCTGGAACACACCATCAAGGCCGCATTGCTCGAGAACCTCCCTCGCCAAGGCCTGGCAGATGATGAAAAAGCTGCAATGTACGCCTTGCTCGACGGGGTATTCGACAGCCTGGCTGTCGAGGCGATACAAGTCACGCTCGGAACGGATGGCGAAGCACGCACCGTCACCCTGCCGGATCTGTTGCTCATCACCACAAGTGGTACCCGCAACCTGGTTCTGCAATGCAAACCCTGCGGTTCGGTTCACCGCCATGTCGACCTGCCCAGCTTTGCCACCGCGCTGCAACGGCAGCTAGCACAAAGCTATCGCTTCGAAGCGTTGTCCTGGGCGCACACACCGGTGACCGGACGCCCTTTCGCCTTCCAGGCGAGGCAACTGCTGAACGATATCCTGGACGACATCGGGCGCCTGCGTATTGGTGGCCTGGCAACCGTCGACGAGCTGGAGCGACAACTGCGTCAGGTGAGCGACCCGTCAGCTCACTTCTTCGACCTGCCTTCGCAGGAACGAACTGCACCCGCTGTCAGCCCACCGCGATGGCTGCTAAATGCCAGCGCTGAGGACCGCTACGCCTATCACACTGCACTGCTCGATCTGGCGGCGAACCAAGGTCGGTCGAAGGGCTGTACATCGCTGGGCGATGTCGAAGATATCCGTGATTACGCCGCTCGCCGCTTGCGTGAGACCCTGCAGACCAGCTACCCAGACAAGACGGTACACGACCCGAACGAGGTGCACATCCGCATTTCCCAGGCCATCATCGGCGCTGGCACACAAGGGCAGTCACTGTTCTTGCGCACGGTGCCCCTGACCGATCTGGCGATCTCCCGCCTGCGCCTTGAGGCTGGCGAGGTGATGACCGGGCTCAGTTTCGAGGATGGCTCGCCCGTAAAGGACTGGCTGAGCATCGAGCAGATCAGGGCGCTGATTCATCAGGTCGATATCGGCGCTCACTACCCCACCTACCTGCAGGATCAAGTCAGAACCGAACCGCGCAGGTCCGAACGAATCAGGCAACATGCCAGGGAGTGGCGTTACGCCCTTCGGTTCAGCACCCTGAAGGCCAAGATCGAGCGACAGCTTGGCGAAACGGCAAGCCAGGCAATGCTCAGGTTCTGCCAGGGCATGGACAATGGTGTGGACCTTCTGCGCATCGCCCCTCTGGCGTTCCTTTGCGCGCCTGGCGCTTCGGCAAGCAATGTGGCACACGGGATGTTCATCATCGAAATACCGGCAAGCAGCAGCTGGGTCTTGTACCGCCCGTTCTATGCCGACAGGGCGTTGCAGGAATTTCCGAGCCTCGAATTGCTGATGGACGCAGTCCGCAGCAGGGGCGCACTGCAAGAGAGCGTACTGGCCTGGCTCGACGATGACGCGCGTCCGATTTACCAGAGCGACGGGTTCAAGCACCCGCACCTGCACCCGAACATTACCGCGCTGACGCACCTGCTCAATGTGCCGGTCGAGCTGCTGGACGGCCTTTTGCAACGCCTCAGACGCCCGGTCCAAGTCTTGTTCAAGGCGTGGACGGAGGATCTGGCCACCCACCTGTTCAACGCCCGCATCGACACCATGTTATTGGCCTCAGCCAGCAATAGCGTATCCAATGCCCAGGAAGTGCGGGCTTTGGTGAAGGAGGCTGCCTGGGCGATCTTCAATACCGTCACCCAGCTTTGGCATGGCCCGATGACCACCCTGGCGTGGCTGGTCGTGGCGCTGTCGGCGGCCAAGGAAGACGTGGAGGCGCTGATCAAGCGCAGCGGTGACAACAAGATCGTCGCCGCCATAGACCTGCTCACCAACCTGGCCTTGCTCCTTGCCCACCGCCCGGCAACGCCCCCTGCCAACAGCGAAGCGGCCGTTACGTTGCGTTTTTCAGGCCCTGCACCGAAGGAAGAATCCCCGCCCCCGGCGCTCGAGCAGCCACAGGAGAAACCCTGGCAAGCCCCCGTCGAGGCGCCGCAGCCCAAGCGGGTGCGCGTAGAAAGCTGGCATGACGAGCAGCGCCTGAGCAACCTGTCGGTACAGGAGCGCCAGTCACTGGCCCAACTGCAAGCCTCGCAGCCACTCGAAGGGCACGCGCCTCTGACAAGGGGCCGTTTGCGTGGGTTGTTCAATATCGCCGGCCGTTACTACGTCAAGCTGGGCGATGACGTCTATGAGGTCATCGAGACCTGGAACGGCATGCAGATAATCGGCCCAGAGCCGAGCAGCAGCGAATGGGTGTCCCAATGGGATGGCGCCCCGGACGGCTACCATATCGTTGGTCGTGAACGCCCAAAAGGCCCTTGGTTGACGCGCTGGCATGGCCAATGGACTTTGAATCTTACCCTCTTTGGCGGCATGCCAAGGAACAGGCTGTCCATCAACGCGGAAAACCGCCAGCGGTTCGACACGTTGAGCGCAACCGCCACGGCTAACCAACAAGCGCTGAATCAGATGGCACCCCTGATGGAACGCAGCCAAGTGCAACTGCAGGTTTATGACGACCTCGCGCGGGAATACAGCATGGCTGTCGATGCGCTACCTGCACATGAGCGTGATACACCACCGCCAGCCTTGCAGCTTCAGAGGCAGGCACTCAAAGCCCAGCGCCTACGGCACTTACCGGAAATCAGGGCATCCGCGCTCTACCTGGAACGGCAAAGCACGCTGCTACACGGGAATATCGAAGTGTTCAAGGAGATGGCCGAACCACGGTTCAGCAAATTCGACACCCGAGCCCCGAGCCGACGCCGATACGGCAACTGGTACGGTGCAGCCATCGAAAACGACATGCTGCTGTGCCGCCGCTTGCTGGAGCAGGTCGACCACCAGGCACTGAGCGCACAGTCCATCGGGCTGCCCCGCGTTCCAGAGACTGCCGAGCAGATACAGCAATACCTCGATTATTGCGAACGGGTACGCGATTCCAGCCAGGCCAGCCGCCGCCTGCTTGTCGTCAGCCAGCGGCTGGACCGGACCTTGGCGCAAGTACTGCCGGACCCCAAGATCGAATTTGCCGAAAAAGCCACGAAACTCGCCCAGACCATTCGACGCAGGACGTATTCGACACTGGTCATTCGGGCCCAGTTGCTCAGTGACCTGGCCTACCTCGCCGTGGACAAGACTCGGCTCTCTGCGGACACGGCCGAGCATTTGCTTGCGATGCGCGCGCCGCTCAGCGGCATCGAATTCAGCCGTACGATCTGGAGCCACGACGGTCTGGAAGCCACCGAAGAAACGGCCCAGGTCAAAGCCGAACTGCTTGAGGATATCCTTCAGAAATACCGTACCGTGCTGGATCGCGCCCAATACATGAAGACACTGGACTCGCCTGCGCTGGTCGCTGACGTGCTGGACGAATATATACGCGAACTGTCCACCATTACCCAGATCACGGAGCAGCAACTGAGCGCGACCTTGACCAATCTCGACAGCGGCATCAGTCCCCCCCCGCCAACGCCCTATCATCGCCCCGCAACGATCAGGCGCCGGGTCATCCGTGTTGACCGAGGTCGACCGCTGTTGGTGGAAATCGACCAAGTGGGCAATCGGGCCATCCAGCGCAGTGCATTCAATCAGGAGCCTGCGGGCAGTTTCGCGCAACGCGACGGGGTATGGCATGCCGTGCCTGAGCAAGCGCGGCCGGCCCGGCACGACCGGGCACAGCTGCGCCAGCGAGCAAGCCGCCTGCTGGCAGAGGTGGATGGGAAAATTGCCTTCGCCGCTCACTATGCCGATGAGCCCAACAGCCTGGCCGACTTTCTGGAATGGCCGGCAGGTGACATGCGCGAAGTGCAGCAGCAACTGACCGAGCTGAACAATCCACTGGATTCCAGCTTGGTCGACCTCCTTCGGGCAGCGGTGGACCGCGTCAATCACGAAAGGCTTCGGCTGCTCACCGACGCGTATCTGAACACCCGCCATCCCGACGGCAAGGCCCTTCGCTTCCTGGCTGAGCAGAAGCGGTTTCGGATCAGGCAGACCGTGATTCGCCGGCAGCTACGTCACGCCAATGATTACCTCGACGTCTACGAGATTCGCGATGTGCAAGCGCCACAGCGGTTACTGTGGGAGGCGCATTTTCACTATCCCAGCCTGGAAGCGAGGGGGCATGACTTCGTCAAGGGCCACCTCAAATTCTGGGATGCAGGCGTAAGGGGCCGCAAGGCCCTGCTTGAGCAAGCCGCAAGCGCACGGGAGCGCATCGCGATCTACCGCGGCGACCTGCGTCTGGAGCAGGTGATTGGCATCATTCCCTTCCCGGCGGACGCCCCGCAATAGCCAGAGAGCGGCCCTGCCTCAGGCCAGGGCCTTGTCCAGCGCCCGCTCGATCTCGCCCTTGATGGTGCCGCTCATCATCGACAGCATCATGCCCAGTTTCAATTCGACACGGATGCTGTCGTCGCCAATGTGCACACTGCCATTGGCGCCACTGCGCGCAACGTCCACGCGGTCACCGTTCCAGGTGGCCTTGAGGTCGTACTCACGGCTGAGCTTGTCGACCAGCGCTTCGGCCTTGGCGCGGGCGGCATCACGGCCGAGGGAGTGTTTGCGTTCGACGCTGATCTGGGTCATGCGGGCGTTCCTGAAGATGTAGACATAATCAGCATTATGCCCGCCCCTGCCCACTGGCACACCCCGCCAAGACAAATCCGCCCGTTCGCCCTAGAATGGCGGTAATTTTTTCCGGTGAAGCGATATGAACGACCAGCGCAAAGGCGACCACGCCGAACCCACCACCCACTTTGGCTACCAGGACGTACCTGAAAGCCAGAAGGCGAAAAAAGTCGCCGAAGTGTTCCACTCGGTGGCAGCCAAGTACGACCTGATGAACGATGTGCTTTCCGGCGGCATGCACCGCCTGTGGAAGCGCTTTACCATCGAGCTGTCGGGCGTGCGCAGCGGCAACCGGGTGCTGGACATCGCCGGCGGTACCGGTGACCTGGCCGCCAAGTTCTCGCGCCTGGTCGGCCCGACGGGTCAGGTGGTACTGGCCGACATCAACGAGTCGATGCTCAAGGTTGGCCGTGACCGCCTGCTGGACCGCGGTGTGGCCGGCAACATCGAGTTCGTCCAGGCCGACGCCGAAAAACTGCCGTTCCCGGACAACCACTTCGACTGCGTGACCATCGCTTTCGGCCTGCGCAACGTCACCCACAAGGACGAAGCCATCCGTTCGATGCTACGCGTGCTCAAGCCCGGTGGCCGTCTGCTGATCCTGGAATTCTCCAAACCGACCAGCAAGCTGATGTCCAAGGCCTACGACGCCTATTCGTTCGCTTTCATGCCGCTGGCCGGCAAGCTGATCACCAACGACTCGGAAAGCTACCGTTACCTCGCCGAATCGATCCGCATGCACCCGGACCAGGAAACCCTGAAGAGCATGATGGTCGAGGCCGGTTTCGACCGCGTCACCTACCACAACATGACCAGCGGCATCGTTGCCGTGCACCGGGGGATCAAACCCTGATGCTGCTGGCCGGGCTGCTCGCCAGCGTCGAACATGGCCTGAACCGCGTCCTGCGCATGGACAGCACGGCCCTGCCGCGGCTGGCCGCGCTGGAAGGCAAGGTCATCGAGATCGACTGCCGCCAACCGGCCCTGCAGGTCTTCATCCTGCCCGATGAAGACGGCCTGATGCTTGCCGCCCACTGGGAAGGCGGGGTCGACTGCAGCCTGCGCGCACCGGCCGGCAGCCTGGTGCAACTTGCCCTGGCCAGGGACAAGACCGCCGTGCTGCACAGCCCGCAGGTAGAACTGCATGGCGACAGCGCCGTGCTGCTCGACCTGTTCGGCGTGCTGCAGGACCTGGAGCTGGACTGGGAGCACGAGCTGCAACGCTGGCTCGGCCCGGTCGCCACGGCCATGCTGGCAGGCCACATTCGCCTGCGTGCACGCTGGACCCGCCAGGGCCTGGCGCGCTTCAGCCAGAACCTTTCCGAGTACCTGGCCGAAGAGTCCCGCACCCTGGTAGGCAAGCGCGAAGCCGAAGCCGCCTTCAGTGAACTCGATGCCCTGAAGCTCGATACAGAACGCCTCGAGGCGCGCATCAAGCGCCTCTCCCGATCCCTTGATACCAGCGAAAACGCATGAAGCTGCTCGCCGTCCGCCGTCTTTTTCGCATCCAGCGCGTGGTGATTCGCTACCGTCTCGATGACCTGCTGTTCGAACAGCCCTTGCTGCCCTGGTGGCTGGCCAGTCTGCGCCTGCTGATGCCGTGGCGCTGGCTGCCACGCAAGCCCACCGAACTCAGCCGTGGCGCGCGCCTGCGCCTGGCGCTGCAGGACCTGGGGCCGATCTTCATCAAGTTCGGCCAGTTGCTGTCCACCCGCCGCGACCTGCTGCCCACCGACATCGCCGACGAGCTGATGCTGTTGCAGGACCGTGTGCCGCCGTTCGACCCAAAACAGGCCGTGGCACTGATTGAAGCGCAACTGGGCGCGAAGGTTGGCGAGGTGTTCAGCCGTTTCGACGTCGAACCGCTGGCCTCGGCCTCGGTGGCCCAGGTGCACGCCGCACGCCTGAAAACCGGCGAAGAGGTGGTGGTCAAGGTGGTACGCCCGGGCCTGAAGCCGGTGATCGCCCAGGACCTGGCCTGGTTGTTCCTGATTGCCAAGGCCGCCGAACGCGCCTCGGCCGATGCCCGCCGCCTGCACCCGGTGGAAATCGTCGGTGACTACGAAAAAACCATCTACGACGAGCTCGACCTGCTGCGCGAGGCTGCCAACGCCAGCCAGCTGCGGCGCAACTTCGAAGGCTCCGAGCTTATGTACGTGCCCCAGGTGTACTGGGACCTGTGCCGCCCTAAAGTGCTGGTGATGGAGCGCATCTATGGCGTACCGGTGACCGACATGGCCACCCTGGCCGACCAGCGTACCGACATGAAGCTGCTGGCCGAGCGAGGCGTGGAGGTATTCTTCACCCAGGTATTCCGCGACAGCTTCTTCCATGCCGACATGCACCCGGGCAATATCTTTGTCAGCACGGTCAAGCCGTGGAGCCCGCAGTACATCGCTATCGACTGCGGCATCGTCGGCAGCCTCACCGCCGAGGACCAGGACTACCTGGCGCGTAACCTGTTTGCCTTCTTCAAGCGTGACTATCGCCGCGTCGCCGAGTTGCACATCGACTCGGGCTGGGTGCCGGCGCATACCAAGGTCAACGAATTCGAAGCGGCGATCCGCACCGTGTGCGAGCCGATCTTCGAAAAACCGTTAAAGGATATTTCCTTCGGCCAGGTGCTGATGCGCCTGTTCCAGACCGCGCGGCGCTTCAACATGGAAGTGCAGCCGCAGCTGGTGCTGCTGCAGAAGACCCTGCTCAACATCGAGGGCCTGGGCCGCCAGCTGTACCCCGACCTGGACCTGTGGAGCACCGCCAAACCCTACCTCGAACGCTGGATGCGCGACCGCTACAGCCCCAAGGCCGTGCTTGGCAACATTCATGGGCAGGTCGAGCAGTTGCCGCACCTGACCAACATGGCCCGCGACCTGCTCGAACGCCTGTCGCAACCGCACCTGAACGATCCGCAACTGCCGGAACGCCGCCGCCAGGGTGACCGCTGGGCCCTGCGCCTGCTGGGCGCCGGCCTGCTCGGTGGTGGCGCGGTGCTGGCCGCAGGCGCCGCTGAGGCCGCCAGCCTGGCCGCCCCTGCTGCCTGGCCGGCCTGGCTGATGCTGGCCGCAGGCCTTTACCTGATCGTGCGCCAATAGCCAGCCGCGCCTGTGGCTGGCACACTAGCGCAAAGGGCCCGATACAGGAGCGGGCCCGCTTTGGAGTCGACGATGAAAGACTGGCTGGACGAGATCAAGTGGAACAGCGACGGCCTGGTGCCGGCAATCGCCCAGGACCACAAGACCGGACGCGTGCTGATGATGGCCTGGATGAACCGCGAATCGCTGGCGCTGACCGCCACCGAACAGCGCGCCATCTACTGGTCGCGTTCGCGTGGCAAGCTGTGGCGCAAAGGCGAAGAATCCGGGCACGTGCAGAAGCTGCATGAGCTGCGTCTGGACTGCGACGCCGACGTGATCATCCTGATGGTCGAGCAACTGGGCCATATCGCCTGTCATACCGGCCGTGAAAGCTGCTTCTACCGCGTCTTTGAAGACGGCCAGTGGAAAATCGTCGACCCGGTCCTGAAGGACCCGGAAGCCATCTACAGCGCAGGACACTGACATGAGCGACACCCTCAACCGCCTGGCCGAAGTGCTTGAAGAACGCAAGCAAGCGGCGCCTGACAGCTCCTACGTCGCCAGCCTGTACCACAAGGGCCTGAACAAGATCCTCGAAAAGCTCGGCGAAGAGTCGGTCGAAACGATCATTGCCGCCAAGGACGCTGCCGTCAGCAAGGATTACAGCGATGTCATCTACGAAACCGCCGACCTGTGGTTTCATAGCCTGGTGATGCTCAGCGCGCTGGGCCAGCATCCACAAGCCGTGCTCGACGAACTGGATCGCCGTTTCGGCTTGTCCGGGCATGATGAAAAGGCCGCTCGACAGCCTTCGGCTTGAGCACAACGCATTCTAGGAGAGCATCATGGGTATTTTTGACTGGAAACACTGGATCGTCCTGCTGGTCGTCGTGGTCCTGGTGTTCGGCACCAAGAAGCTGAAAAACTTCGGCAGTGACCTGGGCGAGTCGATCAAGGGCTTCCGCAAGGCGATGAACGAAGAAGAGACCAAGCCGGCCGAGCAGACTCCGCCGCCTGCCCAGCCTGTGCCGCCGGTGCAAAACACTGCCCAGCCGCAACAAGGCCACACCATCGAAGGCCAGGCCCAACCGGTCCAAGAGCCGCAGCGGAAAGACTGACCCATGTTCGGCATCAGTTTCAGCGAGCTGCTACTCGTAGGTCTGGTCGCCCTGCTGGTGCTCGGCCCCGAGCGCCTGCCCGGTGCCGCGCGCACCGCAGGCCTGTGGATCGGCCGGCTCAAACGCAGCTTCAACAGCATCAAGATGGAAGTCGAGCGCGAAATCGGCGCCGACGACATCCGACGCCAGTTGCACAACGAGCACATCCTGCAGATGGAAGAGGAAGCCAAGCGCATCCTCAACCCGATGACACCCCCTGCCCAGCCGCCGGTAACCACGGCCAGCGTGCAGCCACCTGCCGGGCTTGAGGCCAGGCCGGTCGAAGCACCTGCAACCCCGGTCGCATCCTCTGAACCGCCTCAACCGCCGCGAGCCCCATGAGCGAGAATCCGGAACACGACCAGCCGATGCCGCTGGTCTCGCACCTGACCGAACTGCGCACCCGCCTGCTGCGCTGTGTTGCCGTCATTTTCCTGATCTTTGCCGGGCTGTTTTCCTTCGCCCAGCAGATCTACACCCTGGTCTCGGCGCCGCTGCGCGACCATTTGCCGGCCAACGCGACGATGATCGCCACCGACGTGGCCTCGCCGTTCCTGACGCCGTTCAAGCTGACCATGATCGTCTCGCTGTTCCTGGCGATCCCGTTCATCCTGCAGCAGATCTGGGGTTTTATCGCACCGGGTCTGTACCGCCATGAAAGGCGCATCGCCATTCCGCTGCTGGTGTCGAGCATTCTGCTGTTCTACGCCGGTATGGCCTTTGCCTATTTCCTGGTGTTCCCGCTGATGTTCAGTTTCTTTGCCGCCGCCACCCCGGCAGGCGTGGCAATGATGACCGACATCGCCAACTACCTCGACTTCGTGATGACGCTGTTCTTCGCCTTTGGCGTCGCCTTCGAAATCCCGGTGGCAGTGGTGCTGCTGGTGTGGATTGGCGTGGTCGACGTGAAGTACCTGAAGAAGGTCCGCCCTTACGTGATCATCGGCTGCTTCGTGGTCGGCATGATCCTCACCCCGCCGGACATCTTCTCCCAGACCCTGCTGGCCGTGCCCATGTGGCTGCTGTTCGAGGTCGGCGTGCTGTGCGGTAGCCTGATCCGCAAGCGCAGTGCCCACGACGAAGAAGCCAACGACCACAACGACCAGCCACCAGCGACCCAACCGTGAATCTGTTGCTCCTTGAAGAGGCCGATTTCGTCTCGGCCGACCGCGTCGTTCTTGCTGATCGGCGCTTTACCCACATGCAGGAAATCCACCGCGTAGCGGTGGGCGACAACCTGCGCGTGGGCCGTATCAACGGCCTGATGGGCAAGGCCACAGTGCTGCGCCTGGAACAGCACGAGGCCGAACTTGAAGTGGCGTTCGACCAGCAACCACCGGCGAAGCTGCCGTTGACCCTGGTGCTGGCGGTGCCGCGGCCGAAAATGCTGCGACGGCTGTTCCAGACCGTGGCCACCCTGGGCGTATCGCGGCTGATCCTGGTGAACAGTTACAAGGTCGAGAAAAGCTTCTGGCAAACGCCTTTCCTGCAGCCCGAGAGCATTCGCGACAACCTGATCCTCGGCCTGGAACAGGCGCGTGACACGGTGCTGCCCGAGGTGATCATCGAGAAACGCTTCAAGCCTTTCGTCGAAGACCGCCTACCCGCCATCGCCGCTGGTACCCTGGGCCTTGTGGGCCACCCCGGCCCTTACCCCGCCTGCCCGCGTGCCGTGGAACAAGCCGTAACCCTGGCCATCGGCCCCGAAGGCGGCTGGATCCCCTACGAAATTGACCTGCTGGGCAAGGCTGGTCTGGCACCGGTGCAGCTGGGTGATCGCATCCTGCGGGTAGAGACCGCCGTCACTGCGCTGCTTTCGCGTATTTTCTGACGTAAACGCCGTTTTTTCGCCCATCAAGTTTCCCCCTCCCGGGCCGATGGCCTTGGCAACACAACAATTATTTGTGCTGCCAAGCCGCCGGGGAGTCGTACATGTACCAATGGTTAGCCCAATCGCTGGGCAATGTGAGCGTGAATCGCAAACTGGGGCTGGGTTTCGGCCTGGTGCTGCTGTTGACCCTGGCTATTACCCTGGCCGGCTGGCACGGCATGGACAGCATCATCGACCGTGGCGACAAGCTGGGTAACATCTCGGTTATCCAGCAGTACACCCAGGAACTGCGCATCGTCCGCCAGCATTACGAGCGCCGCAGTGATGACGCGTCGGTGGCCGAGCTGGAAAAAGCCCTGGCCAACCTCGACCGCCAGGTGCAGCTGATGCTCGGGCAAATCGAACACCCCGCCGACCGCCAGCGCCTGGAGCAGCAGCGCGAGGCCGTGCGCATTTACCAGCAGGCATTCAACGAGCTGAAACATGCCGGCCAGCGCCGCGAGGCCAGCCGTAGCGTGCTCGGCGACAGCGCTGACAAGGCTGCAGAGCTGATCGGCCGCGTGCAGCGGGGCCTGCTGCAAGGCGGCGATATCAACCAGTACCAGCACGCGGTGGACGTCAGCGCCCTGCTGCAACAAGCGCGTTTCCAGGTGCGGGGCTACACCTACAGCGGCAATGCCGAGTTCCAGCAAACGGCGCTGAAAGCCATCGACCAGGCCCTCGCCGAGCTGCGCGCATTGCCGGCCAAAGTGCCGGCCGAGCATGCCGCCGGTCTCGACGATGCCGCCACCGCCATGGGCGGCTACCGCGATGCGGTCACCCAGTTCGGCAATGCCCAGGCCGCCAGCGAGCAGGCCCTGCAGCACATGGCAGAGCAAGGTACGCTGCTGCTACAGACCAGCCAGGCGATGACCACTTCGCAAACCGCCGTACGTGACGCCGGCGCGACCCAGGCCAAGACCCTGCTCGCCGTGGCCACCGGGCTGGCCCTGGCCCTCGGCCTGCTGGCGGCATGGGCAATTACCCGGCAGATCATCATCCCCCTGCGCCAGACCCTGCGCGCCGCAGAGCGGGTCGCCAGTGGCGACCTGACCCAGAACCTGCAGGTAAACCGCCGCGACGAACTGGGCCAGTTGCAAGCGAGCATGCAGCGCATGACCCAAGGCCTGCGCGAACTGATCGGCGGCATCGGTGACGGTGTCACTCAGATCGCCAGTGCCGCAGAGGAGCTGTCGGCGGTAACCGAGCAGACCAGCGCCGGGGTCAACAACCAGAAGGTCGAAACCGACCAGGTAGCGACCGCCATGAACCAGATGACGGCCACCGTGCACGAGGTAGCCCGTAACGCCGAGCAGGCCTCGGAAGCCGCGCTGATGGCCGACCAGCAAGCCCGCGAAGGCGACCGGGTGGTGGGTGAGGCTGTGGCACAGATCGAGCGGCTGGCGGGTGAAGTGATCAACTCCAGCGAAGCGATGAACCAGCTCAAGGCCGAGAGCGACAAGATCGGCAGCGTGCTCGACGTGATCAAATCGGTGGCTCAGCAGACCAACCTGCTGGCCCTGAACGCGGCTATCGAAGCCGCCCGCGCCGGCGAGGCCGGGCGTGGCTTTGCCGTGGTGGCCGATGAAGTCCGCAGCCTGGCCCAGCGCACCCAGCAGTCGACTGAAGAGATCGAAGAGCTGATTGCCGGCCTGCAAAGCGGCACCCAGCAGTCGACTGAAGAGATCGAAGAGCTGATTGCCGGCCTGCAAAGCGGCACCCAACGGGTGGCCAGCGTGATGGACAACAGCCGCCAGCTGACCGACAGCAGCGTCGAGCTGACCCGCCGCGCCGGCAGCTCGCTGGAGACCATTACCCGCACCGTGTCGTCGATCCAGGCGATGAACCAGCAGATTGCCACGGCAGCCGAGGAACAGACAGCCGTGGCCGAGGAGATCAACCGTAGCGTGATGAATGTGCGGGATATATCCGACCAGACCTCGGCGGCAAGTGAAGAGACGGCCAGTTCCAGCGTGGAGCTGGCGCGGCTGGGGACCCACCTGCAGGGGTTGGTGGGGCGGTTCAAGCTTTGATCTGAGGGATGGATCACCTGCACTGGCCTCTTCGCGGGTAAACCCGCTCCCACAGGTATCGCGCAGGTTTCAAGGGCTGAGCAGTACCTGTAGGAGCAGGTTTACCCGCGAAGAGGCCAGTGCGGGCAGAACCCTCCTACAGTTCGCAGCGAAATTTCCTACCTGGCTTTCAGGTCAAGTCCTACAGCTCCGCTGCCGATTGGCAGAGGTGAGATGCCAGCAATGCGCTTGCATCCCCTTTCTTGAATGGACGGAGACTCATCATGCTCGGATACCTCAACCGCAAGCTCGGCAACATCAGTGTCGCTGCCAAGCTGGCCCTCGGCTTTGCGGTGGTCCTGCTGCTTACCCTGGCCACCACCCTCAGCGGCTGGCGCGCACTGGATGGCGCCATTACCCGCTCGGAACAGCTGAGCGAGATCGGCCTGATCAACGACCTCACCAAAGACCTGCGCGCAGAGCGCATCACGTATCGCGTGCTTAACGACGACGCCAGCAAAGCACAAGTTACCCGCATCCTTGACCAGCTGGACGCCATGCTGTCCACGCTGCAGCAACGCAGCAACGTTGATGAGTCTCGCCAGTTACTGAGCGAGAAGCTGGCGATGCTGCAGCGCCTGCGCGACACCTTCAGCGAGCTGCAAAGCAGCGTCATCAAACGTACTGCCCTGCGCGAAACCATGCAGGCACAGGAACATAAGCTGAACGAGGTCATCGAGAATCTACAGACCCAGGCCCTGCTGAACATGTCGGCCGACGGCCAGCGCAGTGCCGTACTGAGCCTGATGGATAACCTCACCCGGCATGTCGATGGCGCTAACCAGCAAAGCCTGATGCCGGCCTATACCTTCTCCCCCGTCGAGGAATTCACGCGGGTGGGCGAACGTGCGCTGGACGCCGCCGATACCAGCCTTGGGCAATTGCTACAAAACCTCGAGCCGCTGGGCTTGCCACACGCGCTCACCGAGCAACCCGGTACCGAGTTGGCCAAATACCGGGCCAGCCTGGACCAATACCGCCGCGCGGCCGTGCGGGTTGAGCAACTGCAGAATGCGATGGAGCAAATGGGTGATGAACTGGCCGCAGTGAGCGTGCAACTGGGTGAACGCAAGATCGAACAGCGCGACAGCGAAGCCTTGGCCGCCCGCTCGCTGCTGACCGGCGTAGCGCTGCTGGCACTCGCAATGGGGGTGTTGGCCGCCTGGCTGATCACCTTGCAGATCACCCAGCCGTTGCGCCAGACGCTGGCCGTGGCTGCACGCATAGCCAACGGCGACCTGAGCCAGGTTGACGCGGTGCAACGTCGTGACGAGATGGGCCAGTTGCAAAGCCGCATGCGCGAGATGACCTTGAGCCTGCGCGAGCTTATCGGGGGTATCGACCAAGGCATCGGCCAACTGTCACAGGCCGCCACACAGCTGGCAGCCAGCAGCGAGGACACCAAAATGAAGATCAACCAGCAGCGCGAGGAAACCGACCAGGTGGCCACCGCCATGAACCAGATGAGCGCCACCGTTCAGGAAGTGGCACAGAACGCCGAGCAGGCCTCGCTGGCTGCAACCAACGCCGACCAGCAGGCCCAGGTGGGCGACCAGGTCGTATCCGAAGCCATCGGCCGTATCGAGCAACTGGCCGGGCAGATGGACCATTGCCTGACGGCCATGCAGCACCTGGCAGGCGAAAGCCAGCGTATTGGCAGCATCCTCGATGTGATCAAGTCGGTGTCCGAACAGACCAACTTGCTGGCCCTGAACGCGGCTATCGAGGCGGCACGGGCGGGAGAAGCCGGACGCGGATTTGCCGTGGTGGCCGATGAAGTGCGCGGTTTGGCCAAGCGTACCTCGACTGCAACCGAAGAGATTGGCCAGCTAATCGACAGCCTGCACAACGGTACCGACGAGGTGACCCGCTTGCTGGACAGCAGCAAGAACCTGACCGAGCAGAGCGTGGAGCTGAGCCGCAGGGCCGGGCATGCGCTGAGCCAGATCGCCGACACGGTGTCGAACATTCAGGGCATGAACCAGCAAATCGCCACGGCCAGCGAAGAACAAAGCGTGGTGGCCGAGCAAATCAACCGAAGCGTGATCAATGTGCGGGATGTGTCGGATCAGACCAGTGCGGCCAGCGAACAGACGGCGGCCTCGAGCGGGGAGCTGGAGCAGTTGGGGCAGCAGTTGCGGGGGATGGTTGGGCGGTTCAGCATTTGAGGTTACAGGGGCTGCCTTGCAGCCCAATCGCCGGCAAGCCAGCTCCCACAGGCATGACGCTGACCTGCTTTTTGTGGGAACTGGCTTGCCGGCGATTGGGGCGCAAAGCGCCCCCGCTTTTTACAGCACCTGGCGCAGGAAAGCCTGCGCGCGCGGGTCCTTCGGCGCATCGAAGAACGCCCCTGGCGCGGCATCTTCCAGCAGCTTGCCGTGGTCGAAGAACAGCACCCGGTCCGCCACTTCGCGGGCAAAGCCCATTTCATGGGTGACGCAGACCATGGTCATGCCTTCCTGGGCCAAGGTCTTCATCACGTCCAGCACTTCGCCGACCATTTCCGGGTCAAGCGCCGAGGTCGGCTCGTCGAACAGCATCACTTTCGGGTCCATCGCCAGGGCACGGGCAATCGCCACGCGCTGTTGCTGACCGCCCGACAAGCGCGACGGGTACTCGTTGGCCTTCTGCGAAATACCCACCTTCTCCAGCAACGCCCGGGCCTTGGCTTCACGCTCGGCCTTGTTGCGCTTGCGCACCACCTTCTGCGCCAGGCACAGGTTTTCCAGCACGGTCATGTGCGGGAACAGGTTGAAGTGCTGGAACACCATGCCGACTTCGCGGCGGTAGGCGTTGATGTCGGTCTTCGGGTCGGCCAGTTGCAGGCCGTCGATGGCCACATGGCCTTGGTCGAAATGCTCCAGGCCGTTGAGGCAGCGCAGGAAGGTGGACTTGCCCGAACCCGATGGGCCGAGCACTACCACCACTTCGCCTTTGGCGACCTGGGTGGTGACATTGTCCACAGCCCGTACCACTTGGCCACGGGTGTCGAAGACTTTCAGCAGGTCACGGACTTCAATCACTTTGCGCAAGCCTCCGCTCGAGCCGGCTGGCCAGGTGCGACAGCGGCAGGTTGATCAGCAGGTACAGACCTGCCACGCAGAACCAGATCTCGAAGGTCGAGAACGAGGTGGTAATGGCCTCGCGGCCGCTCTTGGTCAGTTCGGTGATCGCGATCACCGAAACCAGCGAGGTGTCCTTGACCAGGCTGATGAACTGGCCAGCCAACGGCGGCAGCACGCGCTTGAAAGCCTGCGGCAGGATCACGTGGCGCATCGACTGGCCAGCGTTCAGGCCCAGCGAGCGCGCGGCTTCGTTCTGGCCCTTGGTGATGGACTGCACGCCAGCACGGACGATTTCAGCCACGTAGGCGCCCGTGAACAGTGCCAGCGCCGCCACCCCGGCGAACTCGCGGGACAGGTTGAGCACGGTGCCGATGAAGAAGTAGAAAATGAAGATCTGCACCAGCAGCGGCGTGCCGCGCACCAGTTCGACATAAACGGTCGAGAGGTCACGCAGGGTCGGGTTGCTGGACAACCGGCACAAGCCCGCGAACAAGCCGATGACCAGGCCCAGCGCGCCGGATACCACCGACAGCCACAACGTGGTCCACAGGCCCCAGGCCAGCGGGCCGGCTGCCCAATGGCGGGTGACGCCAATCTGGTCGCCTTCGGCCACATCGTCGCCGCGGCTCAGTTGCAGGCTGTCCTTGGCCACTTCAAGCACCTGCTCGTCACCTTGCTCGTCCTTCAGCGTGACGCGGGCGTTATCGCCGGCAATGACAATCTCCTGCACGGTGCCATAACCGGCAGCGCGCTGAACGTCTTCAGCCTTGTAGGCGAAGTACTGCGGTACGCGGTTCCAGCGCCACTCGTAGGACATCATCGAGGTGGCCATGTACAGGCTGATCGCCAGGCCGACCAGCACCAGGGCGGTCAGCCCGTGCCAGGGCCACTGGGCTTTCTTGTGTTTGATCACGTGGGGTACTTCCGTAAATGCGAACGCGCAGGGTTTGCCTGCGCGTCGGGGTCAAAGCCGGGCTTGTGGCCTGGGCCTTATTCCATGTCCTTCAGCCAGTCCTTGTTCTTGAACCACTTGTCGTGAATACGATCGTAGGTCCCGTCATGCTTGATCTGGTGCAGGAAGTTGTTGATGAAGTTGATGCTGTCGTAGTCGCCTTTCTTCAGGCCGAAGGCCAGCGGCTCGTAGGTGAAGGGCTCTTCGAGGAACAGCAGCTTGCCGGCACCGGCTTTCTCCACGGCTACCACGTTGTATGGGGCGTCGTAGACGAAGGCATCAGCCTTGCCGTTGACCACGTCCATCACCGCTTCCTGTTCGTTGTCGTAGCCGTGGTACTTGGCTTTGCCGATCAACTTCTTGGAGACCATTTCACCGGTGGTGCCCAGCTTGGAGGTCAGGCGGTACTTCTCGTTGTTCAGGTCTTTGTACGACTTGATCTCGCCCGCCAGTTCCTTGCGGATCAGCAGGGTCTGGCCAACCACGATGAAGGGTTCGCTGAAGTTCAGGCGCAGGTTGCGTTCCTGGGTCAGGGTCATGCCGCTGCCGATCATGTCGAACTTGTCGGTCAGCAAGGCCGGGATGATGCCGTCATAAGCCGTGGAGACCGCTTCGAACTTGACGCCCATGGACTTGGCCATGGCCTTGAGAATGTCGACTTCGAAGCCGATGATCTCGCCACGCTTGTTGGTCATCTGGAACGGCATGTAGGTCGGGTCCATGCCCACCTTGAGGGTGCCGCGCTTGACCGCGTCATCGATGGCGCCTGCCTGGGCCGCAGTTACAGCGACCAGGGCGGTTACACCGACCAGCAGTCGCGAAAGGTATTGCTTGATCATCACCAAGTCCCCTAGCAAGAAAAGTAGCGAATCTTATTGTGTTGGCACGGCCGTACCGGCCGAGGCGTCGTATCGGAATGGGATGCTAACGCATGGCGGCTCGGGGACCTAGCGCCGGGGGGGACTTTGTTGGCCAAAATCCGATTAGGCAGGAAGATTGGGGAGCCTTCATCGCCGGCAAGCCAGCTCCCACAGGATTCACATAGGCCAGAGGCTTGCGCAATACCTGTGGGAGCTGGCTTGCCGGCGAATGGGCCGCAAAGCGGCCCCAGGCCGATCAGGCGCCGACGAGTGCCGGTTGGCCTTCGTTCTCGGGGTGCAGCGGCAACAGCGGCGAGTGCGGGTCGTTCTTGATAGAAGCGCGCCACACATCGATCCACGCCGCGTTGTGCTCTGCCCACACCTGCTCGTGCAGGCGGGCCAGCGCCACCGGGTCGCTGAGCAGGGCCAGGCGGGTGTTGAGGTCCAGCCCTTGAGGCCCGACTTCCATGGCCTTGGCCACGCGCTCGGCACGCAGCGCTTCAATCGGCGCCGCCTGGCCATGACGGGCAGTGGCCATGGCGCAAGCCAGGGCGTTCTGCCGTGGGTCGACCACAGCCCGCACAAAGCCGTCATGCAGGGCATGCCAGCGGTTTTCGTGGGTGTACTGGTCGGTAGCCAGCAGCTCTTGCGGGGTGGCGTATTCCTCGGGGATGAGGAACAGCTTCTCGTCCTTGGCGGCCAGGCCTAGACGGGTGCGGCTGGAGATCACCGAAACCGGGATCGACAGCATCAGCGAGCCAACGATTGGCGCCAGCCACCACAGGAAGGCCGGGTTCAGCCAGGCCACCAACCCAGCCCAGGCAATACCCAGCAAGGTTTGCGGGCCGTGGCGACGCATAGCCTCGCCCCACGGCGTGGAGTCGTCGTCACGCTGCGGCGAGTTCCAGGTCGCAGCCCAGCCGAGGAACGCGGCCAGCACGAAGCGGGTGTGGAAGATCATGCGCACCGGGGCCAGCAGCATGGAGAACAGCATCTCCATCAGCATCGACAGGGTGACCTTGACCCGTCCGCCAAACTCGACAGCGCCCTTGGCCCAGATCAGGATGATGCTCAGCAGCTTGGGCAGGAACAGCAACACGATGGTAGTGGAGAACAGCGCCACGGCCTTCTCCGGGTGCCACTGCGGCCATAGCGGGTAGAGCTGGTACGGTTCGATGAAGTACTGCGGCTCCATCAGGGTGTTGGTCGCCAGCAACGCGGTCGACAGCACCAGGAACAGGAACCACAGCGGCGCCGACAGGTACGACATCACCCCGGTAAGGAACACCGCACGGTGTACCGGGTGCATGCCCTTGACCAGGAACAGGCGGAAGTTCATGAGGTTGCCGTGGCACCAGCGGCGGTCGCGCTTGAGCTCGTCGAGCAGGTTGGGCGGCAGCTCTTCGTAGCTGCCCGGCAAGTCGTAGGCGATCCACACGCCCCAGCCGGCACGGCGCATCAGCGCGGCTTCGACGAAGTCGTGGGAAAGGATTGCACCGGCGAACGCGCCCTTGCCCGGCAACGGCGCCAGGGCGCAGTGCTCGATGAACGGCTTCATGCGGATGATCGCGTTGTGGCCCCAATAGTGCGACTCGCCCAGCTGCCAGAAGTGCAGGCCAGCGGTGAACAGTGGGCCGTACACGCGGGTGGCAAACTGCTGCATGCGTGCATAGAGGGTGTCCATGCCCGAAGCTTTCGGCCCGGTCTGGATGATGCCGGCGTCCGGGTTGGCCTCCATCAGGCGCACCAGGCTGCTCAGGCACTCGCCGCTCATGACGCTGTCGGCGTCGAGCACGACCATGTACTTGTACTCGCCACCCCAGCGACGGCAGAAATCGTCGAGGTTGCCGCTCTTGCGCTTCACCCGGCGCCGACGGCGGCGGTAGAAGATGCGCCCGAAGCCTTTGGTTTCACGGCACACGTCCAGCCAGGCTTGTTGTTCGGCCACGGCGATGTCGGTGTCGTTGGTGTCGCTGAGCACGAAGAAGTCGAAACGGTCGAGGTTGCCGCTGGCGGCCACCGACTCGAACGTTGCGCGCAGGCCGGCAAACACGCGCGGCACGTCTTCGTTGCAGATCGGCATCACCAGCGCGGTACGCGCCTCGGGTGCAATTGGCTCGTTGCCGGCGCTGCTGCCCGAAATCTTGTATTTGTCGCGACCGGTGAGCAGCTCGAGGAAGCCCATCAGTGCGGTCCAGAAGCCCGCCGACACCCAGCAGAACAGGATGCCGAAGAGGACCAGGATGGAGGTTTGCAAGGCATACGGCCACACCTGCACCACGGTATCCCACAGCGGCTGGCTGAGGACTTCGTCAAGGTCGACGAACGACCAGCCCTGGTACGGCAGGATGCCCTTCATGTACCAACCGGCGACGATGGTCTGGCCGATCATCAGGGTCAGCAGGATATAACGGCGGATCGAGCCAACCGTGCGCCAGCGTGCCGGCGGCAGCTCGCGCTTGGGTGGCTGCGGCGCGTTGGGGCGGCCGGTCATGCGCCTCCACATGCGGATCAGCACGTTGGTGCGCCAAGGCTCAGGCACAACTTTGGTGCGCTTGATCGGTGGGGCGATCTTCAGGCACAGGCGGCCGCTGCCGTCGACGCCGAGCATTTCGGCGTCTTCCAGTTCGGCAGCGCTGCCCACGGTGAGGCGCGGGCCCACCGAGGCCTGCACGGCGTCGGTGGGGCTGGCGGCCGGGTCGGCCGCCAGGCGTTGGTGCAGCTCACTGAACGACGTGCAACTGGCGAGTTCCGCCCGTTGCTCGTCACTCAGTGGCAGGTGAGCCAGGTACTCGCCAAGCGATACTGGCCTTGCGTTTGAGTTACTCATCGGCAGGCAACTGATAGCTCCAGGTCTCGGTCAGCACCTTCTCGGTGGTGGCCGGGGTCCCGTTGGTGGGCGCCGCATCGGCGGCAGGTTGTTCGGCCTTGGCAGGTTGCTCAGCCTTGGCGGCTTTCTCGGCCTTGGCATGCTTGGCTGCGGCCTTGTCCTGCTTGGCGTCCTGGGCAGGCTTGGCGGGCTCGACCGGCACATCACGCACCAGCGCGGCACGCATGCCGGTGGATTTGTTGGCTTCCTTGACCTTCAGGCGCAGGGTCAGGCGCCAGCCCTTGGTCTCAGGGTTATAGCGCAGATTGTTCTCGACCACCTCGGCGTTGTCGTCAACGCTGATCTGGCTGCGCACTGCGGCGTCTTCCGGCAATGCGGCCAGGGCCGGGCCGGCGAAGTCGACCAGGAAGGCCACGCTGCCGTCTGGCTGGCGGATCAGGTTGGACTGCTTGACGTCACCGGTGGAGCGCAGGGTCTGCTTGACCGAGCCCAGCTCAGGCGCCTGGAATTTCGCCTCGTCGATGGTCCAGTGCAGGCGGTAGGCGTACTCGATCGGCTTGCCTGCCTCCGGCAGTTTCTCCGGGCTCCAGAAGGCCACGATGTTGTCGTTGGTCTCGTCTGCAGTCGGGATTTCGACCAGGTCGACGGTGCCCTTGCCCCAGTCACCCTTCGGCTCGATCCAGGCGCTTGGGCGCTTCTGGTAGTTGTCGTCGAGGTCTTCATAATCGCTGAAGGCACGCTGGCGCTGCATCAGGCCGAAACCACGCGGGTTCTCGACGCTGAAGTTGCTCACGGCCAGGTGTTTCGGGTTGTTCAGCGGGCGCCACAGCCACTCGCCATTGCCGGCGTGGATCGACAGGCCTTCGGAGTCATGCAGCGCCGGACGGTAGTTGAGGACCTTGGACGGCTGGTTGGGGCCGAACAGGAACATGCTGGTCAGCGGGGCAATGCCCAGGCGGCTGACCTGGTCACGCAGGAACACGCGGGACTGCACGTCGACCACGGTGTCGTTGCCCGGGCGCAGGGTCAACTTGTAGGCGCCGGTGGAGCGCGGCGAATCCAGCAGGGCGTAGATCACCAGGTGCTTGTCGGCCGGCTTGGGCTTCTCGACCCAGAACTCGGTGAAGCGCGGGAATTCCTCGCCCGACGGCAGCGCAGTGTCAATGGCCAGGCCACGGGCCGACAGGCCATACACATGGCCCTTGCCGACCACGCGGAAGTAGCTGGCGCCCAGCAAGGTCATGATCTCGTCTTGCTTGTCAGCCTTGTTGATCGGGTACAGCACGCGGAAACCGGCATAACCCAGGTTCTTGGTGGTTTCCGGGTCGTGTGGCACGTCACCGAACTCGAAGCGGCTCGGGTCGTACTTGATTTCCTCGACCTTGGATGCGGTGACCTCGTTGATTTTCACCGGGGTGTCGAAGTGCATGCCCTGGTGGTAGAACGACAGCTTGAACGGGGTCTTGTCCTTGGCCCACTCGGCCTTTTCCTGCAGGAAATGGATCTTCTGGTAGTCCGCGAACTTCATGTCACGGAACACGGCCGGCAGGTTGCTTTTTGGTGCATCGTACTTCTGGCCGGCCAGATCCTTTGCCTTGGCTGCAACATCGTCAAGATTGAATGCCCACAGCTGGCCCGCGCTCATCAGGCCGACCACTGCCACACTGGCCATCAGGGCCTTGCGTAGCCGGATGCCGGGGATTCTTGATGCTTTTTGGGGACTAACAATCACGAGCAACCCTCGCCGAAAACAGATCATGAAACCAACGGCCAGCGACAAATGCCGGGTTGGCGAGCACTGTTCGGACCCCGTGAGGGCGTAATGATTCCCCAAACGGATCCAGACAATGCTCGAGTCAGAGTGAAACGAACCTGCGAACGCAGGTCCATGCAGCGCGCGATTATCCAGCAGGTCGCGTGACAACGCATCAGGCTGGAACAACTATTTATCGTACAAAACCCCTTGTTTTCCTATAAACAAAGGGTTTTTTGACCTCATATTTGTAACATAAATGTTACGGGGCCATCATTGACCAGATGCACCTGCATGTCTGCCCCGAATTGCCCGCTCGCCACGTCGGCATGCTGGCGCTTCGCTTGCTGCAAAAGATAGTCGAACAATTCAGCCCCGAGGGCCGGCGGCGCTGCCGTCGAGAAGCTCGGACGCATGCCGTTGCGGGTGTCCGCCGCCAAGGTGAACTGCGACACCAGCAACAAACCACCCCCGACATCCTTGAGCGACAGGTTCATCTTGCCGTGCTCATCGCTGAATACACGGTAGTTCAGCAGCTTGTGCAACAGCTTATCGGCCTGCTCGCGGGAATCTTCAGGCTCGACGGCCACCAGCACCAGCAAACCCTGGTCGATCGCGCCAACCACCTGCCCCGCCACTTCAACCCGCGCACCGCGCACGCGCTGCAGCAAACCCCTCATGCTTCTTCCAGGGGCAGGTCGAGCAGGCGCCGGGCCATCTGGTCGGCTGCCCGCACCAGGGCATCGGTGATGCCCGGCTCGGACGCGGCGTGGCCGGCGTCGCGGATCACCTTCAGTTCGCTGTTCGGCCAGGCCTGGTGCAGGGCCCAGGCGTTGTCCAGCGGACAGATCACGTCATAGCGACCGTGCACGATCACCGCTGGCAGGTGGGCGATCTTCGGCAGGTCGCGGATCAACTGGTCCGGTTCGAGGAAGGCGTTGTTCATGAAGTAGTGGCACTCGATCCGGGCGATCGACAGCGCCCGCTGCGGCTCGGAGAAGCGGTCGACCACCAGCGGGTTCGGGCGCAGGGTGGCGGTACGGCCCTCCCAGGTAGACCACGCCTTGGCGGCGTGCATCTGGGCAATCTGATCGTTACCGGTGAGGCGCTTGTGGAAGGCCTTGACCAGGTCGCCGCGTTCTTCCGGCGGAATCGGCGCGATGTAGTCCTGCCAGTAGTCGGGGAACAGGCGGCTGGCGCCCTCCTGGTAGAACCACTCGATCTCCTGCGGCCGGCACAGGAAGATGCCCCGCAGGATCAGCCCATGCACACGCTCGGGGTGGGTCTGGGCGTAGGCCAGGGCCAGGGTCGAACCCCACGAGCCGCCGAACAGCACCCATTTGTCGATGCCCAGGTGCTCGCGGATGCGCTCCAGGTCCTCGACCAGGTGCCAGGTTGTGTTGTTCTCCAGGCTGGCATGGGGCGTGGAGCGGCCACAGCCGCGCTGGTCGAAGGTGATGATGCGGTACAGGTTGGGGTCAAAGTAGCAACGGCTCTGGGCGTCGCAGCCAGCACCCGGGCCACCGTGGATGAATACCACGGGCAGACCTTCCGGCGAGCCGCTTTCATCGACATACAGCACATGCGGCGCTTCCACGGCCAGATCGTGCCGGGCGTAGGGTTTGATCTGCGGGTAGAGGGTCTGCATTGCGCACTCCGTGTGAGGATATTGACTGCCGTTGGGCATCATAAACCTGAATTGCGCTTTGAGCACCGCCTCTTCCACTCAACGCTGGTATCGTTCTGCCCCCCAAGCCAGCAGCGCTTGCAAAAGCTGCTTCAGAACCACCTGCGTCGGTTGCGCCAGGTCTTCCCGGTAGGTAAACGGCTCGGTTTCCTCCATGTACGTGCTTTGCGCCAACTCCAGCTGCACCGCATGGATATGCTTCGCGGGGTCACCATAGTGCCGGGTGATGTGTCCGCCTTTGAACCGACCATTCAACACATGACTGTAACCTGTCGCTTCGGCGCACACGCCCTGCAACCGCTCGGCCAGCACCGGATCGCAGCTGGCGCCATTGAAGGTACCCAGGTTGAAGTCCGGCAACTTGCCATCGAACAGGTGCGGGATGTGCGAGCGGATCGAGTGGGCATCCCACAACAGGGCATAGCCAAACTGCTCGCGCAACCGGTCCAGTTCGCGCCGAAGGGTGCCGTGATACGGGCGCCAGATCTGTTCCAGGTAGCGTTTGCGTTCTTCGCCAGACGGCGCCAACCCCTCCTTGAACAGCGGCTCGCCTTCGAACAACGTGGCCGGGTACAGGCCAGTGGTGGCGCCGGCGTAAAGCGGCTTGTCGTCATCCGGGCGGTTCAGGTCGATGACGAAACGCGAGTACTCTGCGGCTACCACGCTGGCGCCCAGGTCGCGGGCAAAGTCGTACAGCTGCGGGATGTGCCAGTCGGTGTCCGGCAAGCTGCGCGCCTCCTCGACCAGGCCATCACGCACGGCGTCGCTCAGGCGCAGGCCGGCGTGGGGCATGCTGATCAGCAGCGGCAGGCGGCCTTGGTGAAAACTCAGAACCTTGTCCATCGTGCCTCGCTCAGTTGGATATTTCGTGGCCCTTGCGCACCACGCGCTTGGGCAGGTCGCCACCCAGCCAGTAGGCCAAGTCGGCGGGGCGTTCGATTTGCCAGGCGACGAAGTCGGCTACCTTGCCCACTTCCAGCGAGCCGTGGCTGTCGCCCAGGCCCAACGCCGTGGCGGCATGCACGGTGACGCCGGCCAAGGCTTCTTCCGGCGTCATGCGGAAACACGTGCAGCCCATGTTCAGCATCAGCCGCAGCGACAGCCCTGGCGAGGTGCCGGGGTTGAGGTCGCTGGCCAGGGCAATCTTCACCCCGTGGCGGCGCAATGCATCCATCGGTGGCAGCTGGGTTTCACGCAAGAAATAGAAGGCGCCCGGTAGCAGCACGGCGACCGTGCCGGCTGCGGCCATGGCAATGGCGTCTTCCTCGGTCATGAACTCCAGGTGGTCGGCCGACAGCGCCTGGTAGCGGGCCGCCAGGCTCGAGCCATGCAGCGACGACAGCTGTTCGGCGTGCAGCTTGACCGGCAGGCCCAGCTCACGCGCCTTGATGAACAGCCGCTCCACCTGGGCCGGGGAGAACGCCAGGTGTTCGCAGAAGGCATCCACCGCATCCACCAGGCCTTCGGCGGCCAGGGCCGGCAGCATCTCGTCACAGATGTGCGCGATGTAGTCGTCGGCCCGGCCGGCGTACTCCGGCGGCAGGGCGTGCGCGGCCAGGCAGGTGGCGCGCACCGCCAGCGGCAGCTCGTCGGCAAGGCGCCGGGCCACGCGCAGCATCTTGCGCTCGTTGGCCAGGTCCAGGCCATAGCCGGACTTGATCTCGAGGGTGGTCACACCATCGCGCATCAGCGCCTGCACCCGCTGGCGGGCACTGGCGAACAACTCGTCCTCGCTGGCCGCGCGGGTGGCCCGCACGGTACTGGCGATACCGCCACCCTGTGCGGCGATTTCGGCGTAGCTGACGCCTTGCAGGCGCTGCTCGAACTCGCCACTGCGGTTGCCACCGAACACGGCGTGGGTGTGGCAATCGATCAGCCCGGGGGTGATCCAGGCGCCGCCCAGGTCCACCGTGCGGTCAGCGTCGACCGGCGCCAGCTCGGCGCGTGGGCCGATCCATTCGATCAGCCCGGCGCTGGTGACGATGGCCGCGTCTTCGATGGCCGAGTAACGGCCCTCGGCCATGGTTGCCACATGGCAATGCTGCCAGACGGTTCTCATGCACAATCTCCTTTGCTAGCGGTGCAGCTCGACAGGCTCTGCTACGGGCTGGCCCTGCCCTGCGCGCGGCTTGCACCACAGCAGGTAGGACGCCACCAGGAACACCACCCATATCACGCCGACGATCAATGCCGCCTGGGTATCCGGGAAGTAGCCGAGCACGCCAAAGATGAAGACCATGAACGCAATGGCCATGGCCGGGCCGTATGGCCAGAACGGTACCGGGAACTTGAGCTGGGCCACTTCTTCACGGCTCATGCTGCGGCGCATGGCCACTTGGGTGAGCAGGATCATCAACCACACCCACACGGTGGCGAAGGTGGCGATCGAAGCGATCAGCAGGAACACGTTCTCAGGGATCAGGTAGTTGAGCAGCACGCCGATCAGCAGCGCGGCGCCCATCACCACCACGGTCATCCATGGCACACCGTGTTTCGACAGCTTGCCGAAACTGCGTGGCGCATGGCCTTGATGGGCCAGACCATACATCATGCGGCCAGCACCGAAGATGTCACTGTTGATGGCCGAGATCGCAGCGGAAATTACCACCACGTTCAGCACTGCGGCGGCAGAGCCAATCCCCAGGTTGCTGAAAATCTGCACGAACGGGCTACCTTCGCTGCCGATCTGCGGCCACGGGTACAGGCACATCAGCACGAACAGGGTGAGCACATAGAACAGCAGAATGCGCAGGGGCACGGCGTTGATTGCCTTGGGGATGACCCGCTGCGGGTCCTTGGCTTCACCGGCAGTCACGCCAATGATCTCGATACCGCCGAAGGCGAACATCACCACGGCAAAGGAGGCGATCAGCCCGCCCACGCCATTGGGCATGAAGCCGCCATGGTCGAACAGGTTGCTCACACCGACGGCATGCCCGGTACCCACCTGGCTGAAACCGAAGGCCATGATGCCGAGGCCGGCCAGGATCATCGCGACGATGGCGCCAACCTTGAGCAGCGACAGCCAGAATTCCATCTCGCCGAACACCTTGACGTTGCACAGGTTGAGGCCGCCGATCAGGAAGACGATGCCCAGCACCCAGATCCAGCGGGCCACTTCCGGGAACCAGAAGCCCATGTAGATACCGAAGGCGGTGACGTCGGCGATGGCGACAATTACCATCTCGAAGGCGTAGGTCCAGCCGAGGATGAAGCCGGCCATGGGGCCGAGGTAGGTACTGGCGTAGTGGCCGAAGGAGCCGGCCACCGGGTTGTGCACGGCCATTTCGCCGAGGGCGCGCATGACCATGAACACAGCGGCACCGCCGATCAGGTAAGCCAGCAGCACGGCCGGGCCGGCCATCTGGATGGCTGAGGCGGAGCCGTAGAACAGCCCGGTTCCGATGGCAGAACCGAGGGCCATGAAACGGATGTGGCGGGCATTTAGCCCGCGCTTGAGACCTTGAGCTTGTTGCATGTCACGTCCTTAAATTGTTTTTGTGGTCGTGAGATCAGGGGGCTGGCATGCAGCCCTTTCGCAGCACAAGGCTGCTCGTACAAGGGAGCGCGTCGCTTTTGCAGGAGCAGCCTTGTGCTGCGAATGGGCCGCACAGCGGCCCCAGGGGGCATTACAGGCTTGGCAGCACACCTGCCGGCAGCAAACCGGTCAAACTACCCTTGGCCAACAGTTCCACAGCCTTTTCGATGTCCGGCGCGAAGAAACGGTCACGGTCGTAGTGCGCCACTTCGCTGCGCAGCGCCTGGCGTGCTTTCTCCAGCTTGGCCGAAGTCTTCAGGCCTTTGCGCAGGTCCAGGCCCTGGCATGCGCCCAGCCATTCGATGGCCAGCACGCCACGGGTGTTTTCGGCCATTTCCCACAGGCGCTTGCCGGCAGCCGGGGCCATCGATACGTGGTCTTCCTGGTTGGCCGAGGTCGGCAGGCTGTCGACGCTGTGCGGGTGCGACAGGGCCTTGTTCTCGCTGGCCAGAGCGGCAGCGGTGACCTGGGCGATCATGAAGCCGGAGTTGACCCCACCGTTTTCCACCAGGAACGGCGGCAGCTGGGACATGTGCTTGTCCATCATCAGCGAGATGCGGCGCTCGCTGAGCGAACCGATTTCGGCGATGGCCAGGGCCAGGTTGTCGGCGGCCATGGCCACCGGTTCTGCGTGGAAGTTGCCACCGGAAATCACGTCACCCTCGGCAGCGAACACCAGCGGGTTGTCCGACACGGCGTTGGCTTCGATGCCCAGCACCTCGGCAGCCTGGCGCAGCTGGGTCAGGCACGCGCCCATGACCTGCGGCTGGCAGCGCAGCGAGTACGGGTCCTGGACCTTGTCGCAGTTCTTGTGCGACAGCGACACTTCGCTGGAATCGCCCAGCAGGTCGCGGAAGCACGCGGCAGTGTCGATCTGGCCGCGCTGGCCACGCGCTTCGTGAATACGCGCATCGAACGGCGAACGCGAGCCCAGTACGGCTTCGACGCTCAGGCCGCCGCAGGCGATAGCCGCAGCGTACAAGTCTTCGGCATAGAACAGGCCACGCAGGGCATAGGCGGTGGACGCCTGGGTGCCGTTGAGCAGGGCCAGGCCCTCTTTGGCAGCCAGGGTCAGCGGTTCGAGGCCGGCAACCGCCAGGGCTTCGGTGGCCGACAGCCACTGGCCCTTGTAGCGGGCTTTGCCTTCGCCCAGCAGCACCAGCGACATGTGCGCCAGCGGCGCCAGGTCGCCGGAAGCACCCACCGAGCCTTTCAGCGGGATGTGCGGGTAGACTTCGGCGTTGACCAGGGCGATCAGCGCATCGATGACTTTGCGGCGAATGCCGGAGAAGCCACGGCTGAGGCTGTTGATTTTCAGCACCATGATCAACCGCACCAGATCGTCATCCAGCGGCGCGCCAATGCCAGCGGCGTGGGACAGCACCAGCGAGCGCTGCAGGTTTTCCAGGTCGTGGCTGGCGATGCGGGTCGAGGCCAGCAGGCCGAAACCGGTGTTGATGCCGTAGGCAGTGCGGTCTTCGGCAATGATCTGCTCGACACAGGCGACGCTGGCATCGATGGCCGGCGCGGCGCTGGCATCCAGTTGCAGGCGCACGGGCGCGGCATGGATCGCGCGCAGCTGGGCCAGGGTCAGGGTGCCGGGCTTGAGGGTGAGTTCGGTCACGTTACTACTCCAAATCGCGTGGAGCCGCAGGCCCGTTCGTGGGTGCCTGCGCGCTCCTTCTTGTTGTTCAGTATCACCCCTGGCGGGGTGCGATCCAAAGCGTGGCAATCAGCCAGTGATCATCGGCAGGTCCAGGCCCTGCTCCTTGGCGCAGTCGATGGCGATGTCATAACCGGCATCGGCGTGGCGCATGACGCCAGTCCCTGGGTCGTTGGTCAGTACACGGGCGATGCGCTCGGCGGCTTCATCGGTGCCGTCGCAGACGATGACCATGCCCGAGTGCTGAGAGAAGCCCATGCCCACGCCACCACCATGGTGCAGCGACACCCAGGTAGCGCCGCCTGCGGTGTTCAGCAGGGCGTTGAGCAGCGGCCAGTCGGACACAGCGTCCGAGCCATCACGCATGGCTTCGGTTTCGCGGTTGGGGCTGGAGACCGAACCCGAGTCCAGGTGGTCACGGCCGATCACGACCGGTGCCGACAGCTCGCCGCTGCGGACCATTTCGTTGAAGGCCAGGCCCAGCTTGGCGCGCAGGCCCAGGCCAACCCAGCAGATACGTGCCGGCAGGCCCTGGAAGCTGATGCGCTCGCGGGCCATGTCCAGCCAGCGGTGCAGGTGGGCGTCGTCGGGGATCAGTTCCTTGACCTTGGCGTCGGTCTTGTAGATGTCCTCGGCCTCGCCAGACAGCGCCGCCCAGCGGAAAGGGCCTACGCCGCGGCAGAACAGCGGACGGATATAGGCAGGGACGAAGCCCGGGAAGTCGAAGGCATTGGCCACGCCCTCTTCCTTGGCCATCTGGCGGATGTTGTTGCCATAGTCGAAGGTCGGGACGCCCTGCTTCTGGAAGTCCAGCATGGCCTGCACGTGCACGGCCATCGACTGCTTGGCGGCCTTGACCACTGCAGCCGGTTCGGTCTGCGCGCGGTCGCGGTACTGCTCCCAGGTCCAGCCGGCAGGCAGGTAGCCGTTGAGCGGGTCGTGGGCGCTGGTCTGGTCGGTGACCATGTCCGGGCGCACGCCACGCTTGACCAGCTCTGGCAGGATTTCGGCAGCGTTGCCGTGCAGGGCGATGGAGATGGCCTTGCCTTCGGCGGTGTATTTGGCGATGCGCACCAGGGCGTCGTCGAGGTCGGTGGCCTGCTCGTCGACGTAGCGGGTTTCCAGACGGAAGTCGATGCGGCTCTGCTGGCATTCGATGTTCAGCGAGCAGGCGCCAGCCAGGGTAGCAGCCAGTGGCTGGGCGCCGCCCATGCCGCCGAGGCCTGCGGTGAGTACCCACTTGCCTTTCAGGCTGCCGCCGTAGTGCTGGCGACCGGCTTCGACGAAGGTTTCATAAGTGCCCTGGACGATGCCCTGGCTGCCGATGTAGATCCAGCTGCCGGCGGTCATCTGGCCGTACATGGCCAGGCCTTTGGCGTCCAGTTCGTTGAAGTGTTCCCAGTTGGCCCAGTGCGGCACCAGGTTGGAGTTGGCAATCAGCACGCGCGGGGCATTGCTGTGGGTCTTGAACACGCCGACCGGCTTGCCCGACTGCACCAGCAGGGTTTCGTCGTCTTCCAGGCGGGTCAGGGTTTCGACGATCTTATCGTAGCATTCCCAGTTGCGGGCGGCGCGGCCGATACCGCCGTACACCACCAGTTCTTTCGGGTTTTCCGCAACCTGTGGGTCGAGGTTGTTCATCAGCATGCGCAGTGGCGCTTCGGTCAGCCAGCTTTTGGCGGTCAGCTTGTTGCCACGTGGGGCACGGATTTCAACGTCACGGTATTTGTTGTTGTCGGTCACGGGAAAGGTCCTCTGCGGTCGTCCGCGGGCGGGTATGTCGTGGTCAATATACAAACACACCTTTACTTGTATGTACAAGCATGGACAACCAAAATATTCGGACCTGTTGTTCCTGCTTTGATTTTTTTTGGGGGGGTGAAGCGAGCGTCGGTCCGGCTTGAGTTTTGCGGCGGCGCGCAAATCGAGCGCCGCCCGCGCGGCGCTCGATCTCACAGGCGATGAAAATGTATCGCCAAGCCCATCAGCGAGAAATGAGCTCAATCAAGCAAAACCGCCCCTGAACTTCCAGCCCAAGCAACTCATCGTTGCCCTCCAGCCGCAGGCAGTCATACAACCCCAACCGCTGCACCTCACGCCCCGCCATGGACACTTCCACGTGACTGCTGGCAGCAAACAACAGCACTGTCGACGCCGAGCTGTACAAACGGCTCGTGCCATCAAACCACTGCAACCTCGCCCGGTACCGTTGCGGTGCATAGATCAGGTTGAAATCGCGGATCGCCCCACCCAGCAGCTTGCAGCTGACCTGGCTTTCGCCGCTGAAGGCAAAGGCATCGAACGGCAGCAACGGCCGGCTGGGCTGGCCATCGACCAACAGGCGCATGCCATCGCCCTGCAGCACGGTGATGATCCGCTGGTAACCGGCGAAGGTGGAAAAGCCGCCAGACTCTTCGATATCGGCAATCGACAGGCGCCAGCCAAAGCCGTCCAGGCCCTCTCCACTGTCGCGGGTGATCTCTTCGGTGAAACCGCCACCGTTCTTCCACGGCATGCGCGGGTAATCCTGTGCGCGCAACAACTGCAGCTGGCTCATTTGCTGAAACGTCCTTCCAGGCGATGACGGGAACCGGGGTGGATCAGCCGCGCCGCGGTTACCGGCTGGCGGCCGGACCAAGTACGACGGCGGATCAGCAGGCAAGGTTCGCCCCGCTCGATCTGCAGCAGGCGGCATTCTTCCGGCTCGGCCAGGATGGCTTCGACCACGTGCTCACCCTCGGTCAGCGGCGCTACCTGGGACAGGTAGGCATATGGCGTCTGCCGGGTGAAATCCTGCTTGAGGTAGTCGGGTGCGATCGCGGCGTTGACGTAGCGGTCCTCGATCTGCACCGGCACGCCGTTCTCGAAATGCACGATCAGCGAGTGGAACACCCGCTGGCCTTCACGCATGTCCAGGGCCAGGGCCCGTTCGGAACCGGCTGCTTCCTCGGTGAGCGTGATCACCTGGCAGCTATGCTGATGGCCGCGCGCGGCAATTTCATCGGCAATGTTGTTGACTTCGAACAACGCCGAACGGCCCTTTGGCTCGGCTACGAACGTGCCGACCCCCTGCATGCGCACCAGCAGGCCGTCGGCCGTGAGTTCGCGCAGGGCACGGTTGATGGTCATGCGGCTGAAGCCTAGCTCGTTGACCAGTTCACTCTCCGAGGGGACCCGGTGATGCGGCGGCCAGCTGCCGTTGTCGATCTGCTGGATGATCATCTGTTTGACCCGGGCATACAGCGGCGCCGGGCCCTCGCCCATCTGGGCAACCAGCGCGGAGACAGGAGGTGTCGGCACGGCGTTGGATCCTTGTGCATAGGGAATGAACGGTAGCTTGCCGCAGTTTACCCGGCAGGCAAACGCCTGTATATGTATATACAAGTTAACAATAACAGGATTTGACCGATGTCCGCCTACTTCGCCGAACGCGCTCTGTTGCCTACGGGCTGGGCCAGCCATGTCCGTATCGAGGTCGCCAGCGATGGCCATGTGACCCGCATCGAGCCGGGCGCTTCGGCCGAAGGCGCCGAGCGCCTGGCCGGCCCGTTGCTGCCCGGCATGCCCAACCTGCACTCGCACGCCTTCCAGCGCGCCATGGCGGGTTTGGCGGAAGTCGCCGGCAACCCCAACGACAGCTTCTGGACCTGGCGCGACCTGATGTACCGCCTGGTCGGGCAGATCACCCCGGAGCAGCTGCAGGTCATCGCCCGCCAGTTGTATATCGAGATGCTCAAGGCCGGCTACACCTCGGTGGCCGAATTCCATTACGTGCATCACGACCAGGCAGGCAAGGCCTACGCCGACCCGGCCGAGCTGTCCCGCCGTATCAGCGCGGCCGCTGCCGACACTGGCATTGGCCTGACCTTGTTGCCGGTGTTGTACAGCCACGCCGGGTTTGGCGGGCAGGCTCCGAACGACGGGCAGCGGCGCTTCATCAACTCCACCGAACAGTACCTGCAACTGCAAACGCAACTGGCCCCGTTACTGGCCGCGCAACCCGCTCAGCATCTGGGCCTGTGCTTCCACTCGCTGCGTGCGGTGACGCCTGGGCAGATTGCCGAAGTGCTGGCGGCCAGCGACAAGCAATGCCCGGTGCATATCCATATTGCCGAGCAGCAGAAGGAAGTGGACGACTGCCTGGCGTGGAGCGGCCTACGCCCGCTGCAATGGTTGTACGAGCATGTAGAGGTGGACCGTCGCTGGTGCCTGGTGCACGCCACCCATGCCGAGCCGGATGAAGTCACCACCATGGCCCGCAGTGGCGCGGTGGCCGGGTTGTGCCTGACCACCGAGGCCAACCTGGGCGACGGGATTTTCCCGGCGGTGGACTTCCTGGCCCAGGGCGGGCGTATGGGTATTGGCTCGGACAGCCATGTGTCGCTGAGCGTGGTGGAAGAGCTGCGCTGGCTGGAATATGGCCAGCGGCTGCGTGACCAGCGACGCAACCGCTTGTACCGCGGCGATCAGCCGATGGTCGGGCGCACGCTGTACGACGCTGCGCTCGCGGGCGGTGCACAGGCACTGGGGCAAGCGGTCGGGGAACTGGCCGTGGGCAAGCGCGCCGACTGGCTGGTACTGGATGGACAGGACCCCTACATCGCCCTGGCGGATGGCGATGCCATTCTCAACCGCTGGCTGTTTGCTGGCGGGGATCGCCAAGTGCGCGATGTGATGGTGAACGGGCAATGGGTGGTGCGCCAGGGGCGGCATGCCCAGGAAGAGGAAAGCGCGGGGGCGTTTGCCGGGGTGCTGCGGCAGCTCTTGGGCTGAGCGTATTGGGGCTGCTTTGCAGCCCTTTCGCGGCACAAGGCCGCTCCTACAGGGGAACGCGTATCCCTGTAGGAGCGGCCTTGTGTCGCGAAAGGGCCGCAAAGCGGCCCCAAAAATCAGTGCATTTTTACGATTTGCTGATCGGACGCCCGCCAGATCAGCCGGCTGGTGTCATACCCCTGCTGGCGTGCCTTGGCCAGCAGGTGCTCGCGCTCCCAGGCCGGCAGCGTCGGCGTGCGTGACAGTATCCACAAGTACTTGCGGTCCGGGCTGCCGACCACTGCCGTGCGGTAGCGATCGTCCACGTACAGAATCCAGTATTCGCCCCGAGCCACGCCAGGCACCAGCTTGGTAAACCAGTTATCAAACTCTACCCACAGTTTATCGGTGTGCCCGGGCTCCTGGATGCTTGCGTGCCCCTCGGCACGCAGCCACTCATCACCGATGGTGCGGCAGCGGTTGAGCACACCAAACGTGCCATCAGGCTTGAGGTTGTAGTGCGCCTCGGACTGCTCGCAGCCGGTCTGGTAGCGCATGGGCAGGCGCGCCAGTTCGAACCATTTGCCCTGGTAGCGCTTGAGGTCGACGTTGCCAGCGGTCTTCGGCGCCAGCGGGTCGTGTACGGAGCCCGCGCAACCACCCAGCAGCAACGCCAGGCATACCCCCATCAGCAGGTACAGACGCCTCATTTGAGGCCCTGCCCTGAATACATCAGCACCTTGTCAGCCGCGTACTGCACGCTGATGAAGCTCTTCTCGTCCCCCCAGGTGCAGCTGCTCATGCCCAGCGCGCCAGAGCACTCGGTCGGCGTACCGAGCAACTGCTCGACCTCGGCCTTGTTCATACCGGCCTTGATCTTGGAATAGTTTTCCTGATTGATCTTGCTGCAGGCAGTCAGGACGACGCACAGCGACAACAGGGCGAGGGAACGCAACGACATGAAGGACACTCCTGAAGAGGGGAAACAGGCGAGTGGCCTGCAGTGACCTTCGACGGGAAAATCCCTCCCAGGTTCCCTGCCCTACCCCCTTTGCACCTACACCATTGGTCGGATGGCCATTACTGTGCGATTAATCACAAAGCATTAATCATGTGCAAATAAAAAGGCCGCACCCTTTCAGGTGCGGCCTCGTGTCGCGACGGCCTGCGCAGCAGGCCCCGTGGGCTTCAGAATCTGGACCCGGGCTCCAGCAAAAAGTCCATCTCTTCGCTGGTGCTCGGCCGCTCCAGCACCAGGTTGCGGTGCGGGAAGCGCCCAAACCGGGCAATCACCCGCTGGTGCTGCTCGGCATAGTCAAGGAAGCCTTCGAACAGCCGCCGGCTGGCTTCGGGCTGCTCGTCCAGCAACAACTGATAACGCTCGACACAGAGGTTCTGCCAGTCCAGCACCTCGGCATGCTCCAGCACCAGCAGCACGAACACACGCTGGATCGGCAGCAGCTGGTAGTCCCAGCCCTTCTGCAGGCCCTGCATGGCGACCACCTGGGCACGCCGGTCGCCTTCAAAGGCGCGCGGCGTGTCGCGATAGAGCATGCGCGGCAGCTGGTCCAGCAAGATCAGCAGGCCCAGCCAGCCCTGCGGGCTTTGCTGCCACTCTTCGAGCCCACCCGCCAGGGCGTGCTCGACCAGGTCGCCAAACAGCGCATGGGCATCGGCATCGTGATGCTTGCCGAACCACAGCGTGCTCTTCTCGTCAGCCACGGCCTGGGCACTGGTGCCCCAACCGAACCACCATTCCAGCAACGGCTGCCAAGGTGCGAGCATGACTTACTCCTTGTGGTAGGCGGTGACGCGCTCTACCTCTTCCTTCGAGCCAAGGATCACCGACACGCGCTGGTGCAGGCTTTCTGGCTTGATGTCGAGGATGCGATCGTAACCGTTGGTAGAGGCGCCGCCTGCCTGTTCGATGATGAACGACATCGGGTTGGCTTCGTACATCAGGCGCAGCTTGCCTGGCTTGCTTGGCTCGCGGGCGTCACGTGGGTACATGAACAGGCCGCCACGGGTCAGGATGCGGTGCACGTCGGCCACCATCGAGGCGATCCAGCGCATGTTGTAGTTCTTTTTCAGCGGACCGGTTTCGCCGGCCAGCAGTTCGCCCACGTAGCGTTGTACCGGGGCTTCCCAGTGACGCTGGTTGGACATGTTGATGGCGAACTCGGCGGTGGTAGCCGGTACCTGGATGTTTTCGTGGGTCAGGACGAAGCTGCCCAGTTCGCGGTCCAGGGTGAAGCCCTTGACGCCGTTGCCCAGGGTCAGGATCAGCATGGTCTGCGGGCCGTAGATGGCGTAACCGGCAGCGACCTGCTCGGTGCCTGGCTGCAGGAAAGCTTCTTCGTTCAGGCTTTCGTTCTGGCTCAGGTACTGGTTAGGGCAACGCAGCACCGAGAAGATGGTGCCGACCGAGACGTTGACGTCGATGTTCGACGAACCGTCCAGTGGGTCGAAGACCAGCAGGTACGCGCCTTTCGGGTACTTGCCCGGGATCTGGTAGGCGTTGTCCATTTCTTCGGAAGCCATGCCGGCCAGGTGGCCGCCCCATTCGTTGGCTTCCAGCAGGATATCGTTGGAAATCACATCCAGCTTCTTCTGGACTTCGCCCTGCACGTTTTCAGTGCCCATGCTGCCCAGCACGCCGCCGAGGGCGCCCTTGGACACGTGATGGCTGATTTCCTTGCACGCACGCGCCACCACTTCGATCAGGAAGCGCAGATCGGCAGGGGTATTGTTGCTGCGGGTCTGCTCAATCAGATAGCGACTCAGGGTAACGCGGGACATGTATGGCTCCGAAAGGATTGGGGGAGTAAAAACCCCCGCAGTTTACAGGGAGAGTGGCGGGCTAGCGAGCAATGAGACTCGCCACGGCTCTCAGACGGCACAATAGGTCGCTAGTTCAGCCTTCGCCAGGCCGGTGGTCCGGTAATGCGCCCGTTCGCGGGCACGCCCGCTCCCACAGGTACAGCGCAAGCCTTGAAGCTTGCGAGACACCTGTGGGAGCGGGCGTGCCCGCGAACGGCCTCACCTCAATCCAACGCCTTCCAGATCTCGGTGGCATATTCGCGAATGGTGCGGTCCGACGAGAACCAGCCCATCCGTGCCGTGTTCAACACGGCCATGCGCCACCACTCCTGCGGCGTGTGCCACAGTTCCTCGACCCGCCGCTGGGCATCCCAGTAGGCATCGAAGTCGGCACACACCAGGAAGCGGTCGTAGGCCACCAGCCCGTCGATCAACCCGGCGTAGCGTGAAGGGTCGTCTGGCGAGAACACACCGCTGCGAATGGCCTGCAGCACGTCGCTCAAGCGGTTGGAAGCGGCAATGGCGGCATTGGCACCAAAGTCACCGGCACGCTTGCGCGCCTCGACCTGCTGCGCGGTCAGGCCGAAGATGAACATGTTGTCGGCGCCTACCTGTTCGCACATTTCCACGTTGGCACCGTCCAGGGTGCCGATGGTCAGCGCACCGTTCAGGCCGAACTTCATGTTGCTGGTACCGGAGGCTTCATAACCGGCCGTGGAAATCTGCTCGGAAAGGTCTGCCGCCGGGATGATGCTTTCAGCCAGGCTGACGTTGTAGTTGGGCAGGAACACCACCTTGAGCAGGCCGCGCACGGTCGGGTCGTTATTCACCACCCGGGCGATGTCGTTGGCCAGCTTGATGATCAGCTTGGCCTGGTGGTAGCTGGCCGCAGCCTTGCCGGCGAAGATCTTCACCCGCGGCACCCAGTTGGTGCCAGGGTCGTTGCGTATGGCCTGGTACAGTGCCACGGTGTGCAGCAGGTTGAGCAACTGGCGCTTGTACTCGTGGATCCGCTTGACCTGCACATCGAACAGCGCCTCGGGGTTCACCGTGACACCAATGCGGTCCTGGATGATGCTGGCCAGGGCGCGCTTGCTGTGCAGGCGCTGAGCGGCGAACTGCTTGCGGAAGCCCGCCTTGTCAGCAAACGGCACAAGGCCAGCCAGAAGCCCTTCAGGGTCGTCCTTGAGCCCCGGCCCGAGCGCTTCGACCAGCATCTCGGTCAGCAGTGGGTTGGACTGGTACAGCCAGCGGCGGAAGGTAATGCCGTTGGTCTTGTTGTTGATTCGTTGCGGGTAGAGCTTGTGCAGCTCTGAGAACACAGTGCTCTTCATCAGCTTGCTGTGCAGCGCCGACACGCCGTTGACGCTGTGCGAGCCGAGAAACGCCAGGTTACCCATGCGCACCCGACGGCCGTTGTCTTCCTCGATCAGCGACACCGCGCGCAGCACGTCGAAATCGTGCATGCCTTTGGCCCGCAATGCGTCGATATGGTAGGCGTTGATCAGGTAGATGATCTGCATGTGCCGCGGCAGCATGCGCTCCATCAGGGCTACCGGCCAGGTTTCCAGGGCTTCGGGCAGCAGGGTGTGGTTGGTGTAGGCGAGCGTGCCAACGGTCAGCTCCCAGGCCTTGTCCCACGGCACCTCGTGCTGGTCCACCAGCAGCCGCATCAGCTCTGCCACGGCAATCGACGGGTGCGTGTCGTTGAGCTGGATGGCGGCTGCGTCGGGCAGGTTGAGCAAGTCCTTGTGCATGTTCAGGTGCCGGCGCAGCAAATCCTGCAACGAAGCCGACACGAAGAAGTACTCCTGGCGCAGGCGCAGTTCCTGCCCGGCCTCGGTGCTGTCGGCCGGGTACAGCACGCGGGAAATACTCTCGGCCCGCGCCACTTCGGCCACCGCCCCCAGGTGGTCACCGGCATTGAAGCGCTCCAGGTGCAGCTCTTCCAGCGCCCGCGCACGCCACAGGCGCAAGGTATTGACGCTGGACCCACGCCAGCCCACCACGGGCGTGTCGTAGGCCACCGCCCGCACCGTTTCGCCAGGCGACCAGACCTGGCGCTGGGTACCACTGGCGTCGTTCACGGTTTCGACACTACCGCCGAAGCTGATCGGGTAGATCACCTCGGCACGCTCGAACTCCCAAGGGTTACCGAAGTCCAGCCAGTTCTCGGTCTGTTCCTGCTGCCAGCCATCGACCACGGCCTGCCGGAACAACCCATGCTCGTAGCGGATGCCGTAACCATGGGCAGCGATGCCCAGGGTGGACATGCTTTCCATGAAGCACGCCGCCAGCCGTCCGAGGCCACCATTACCCAGCGCGGCGTCGGGCTCGAGCAGGCGGATACGCTCCAGGTCCACATCCAGCCCTTGCAGCGCATCACGGGCGATGTCCAGCAGCCCAAGGTTGCTCAGGCTGTCGTACAGCAAACGCCCGATGAGGAACTCGAGGGAAAGGTAATAGACCCGCTTCTGGCTACGGCGGTAGGCCAGACGGGTATGGTCCATCCAGTGGTCGACCATGTGATCGCGAGCGGCCAAGGCAATGGCTTCGAACCAGTCGTGGTCGAACGCATGCTCCGGGTCCTTGCCGACCGCGTAGGTCAGCTTG
The DNA here is from genome assembly GCF_000412675.1 of Pseudomonas putida NBRC 14164. Taxonomy (NCBI): domain Bacteria; kingdom Pseudomonadati; phylum Pseudomonadota; class Gammaproteobacteria; order Pseudomonadales; family Pseudomonadaceae; genus Pseudomonas; species Pseudomonas putida. The sequence goes on from NC_021505.1 coordinate 5,785,380, forward strand.
TTCAGTACAGCGGCGCGAAATTCGGCCACCTCGGCGTCACGTGCTTCGGGTTCCTGGGACATGCGGCATCCTCTGGCAAGTTGACGAAAGCGGAGGGAGATTGATGAGACTAGCCCCTTCGACAGGGAGTGACAGTTACTGTTCGCAGTTTTCATGCCCACTTTGCCAATCCGGCAAAAGGTTGTTCATAAATTGAACAATTCCGGTATCATCGCGCGCCCCAAGACCGTGATCCACCCTATAAAGATGAAAACGACCCTGATCGCCGCGGCCGAAGTCGACCGCCTGGAGACCTGGCAGCGCTATACCAGCAACATGTGCCATGGCTGCCATTCGACCTGCTGCACCCTGCCGGTGGAGGTGAAGATCAAGGATCTGATCCGCATCGGCGTGGTAGACGAGTTCGAGAAAGACGAACCCCCGAAGAACGTGGCCAAGCGCCTGCAAAAAGAAGGCATCATCGAGCGCTTCAACCAGAAGTCGGGAATCTTCACCCTGACCCGGATGAGCAACGATGACTGCATGTACCTGGATCGTAAGAGCCGGCTGTGCACCATTTATGACAAGCGCCCGGATACCTGCCGCAACCACCCCAAGGTCGGGCCGCGGCCAGGGTATTGCGCCTATAAGCCCAAGGTAGTCGGGCGCTGATCGTCAGCCTTCAAGGGCCTCTTCGCAGGCTTGCCCGCGAAGGGGCCAACGCAAATCCTGAAGCATAAAAAAACGCCCCCGGTCTTTCGACCGGGGGCGTTTTCATTCAGCCAAAGCTAACTTAGCTGTTTTTGGCTTTCTTGGCAGCGCGGGTACGCTCGCTTTCGTCCAGGATCTTCTTGCGAAGACGGATGGACTTCGGCGTTACTTCGCACAGCTCGTCTTCCTGGATGTATTCCAGAGCCTGTTCCAGGGTGAAGCGAACTGGCGGAACCAGAGCGATGACTTCGTCTTTACCCGAAGCACGCATGTTGTCGAGCTTCTTGCCCTTGGTAGGGTTGACGCCCAGGTCGTTGTCGCGGCTGTTCTGGCCGATGATCTGACCGTTGTAGATCTCCTGACCGTGCTCGACAAACAGCTTGCCACGCGCCTGCAGGGTTTCCAGCGAGTAGGTCAGCGCCTTGCCGGTTTCGACCGAAACCAGTACGCCGTTCTGACGGCCGGACATGTGGCCGGACTTCACCGCGTCGTAGCGGTCGAAGATCGAGGTCAGGATGCCTGCACCGTTGGTCAGGGTCAGGAACTGGTTACGGAAACCGATCAGACCACGCGCCGGGATGTTGTATTCCAGGCGTACACGGCCCTTGCCATCCGGAACCATGTTGGTCAGGTCGCCTTTACGCAGACCCATTTCTTCCATCACCTTGCCCTGGGCTTCTTCAGGGATGTCGATGGTGACGTTCTCGAACGGCTCTTGCTTGACGCCGTCTACTTCACGAATGATTACTTCCGGGCGACCCAGGGCCAGCTCGAAGCCTTCGCGACGCATGGTTTCGATCAGTACCGACAGGTGCAGTTCGCCACGACCCGAGACCTTGAACTTGTCTGGGGAATCGGTTTCTTCAACGCGCAGGGCAACGTTGTACAGCAGCTCTTTGTCCAGACGGTCCTTGATGTTACGGCTGGTGACGAACTTGCCTTCCTTGCCGCAGAACGGCGAGTCGTTGACCTGGAAGGTCATCGAAACGGTTGGCTCGTCAACGGTCAGCGGCTTCATCGCCTCAACGGCAGTCGGGTCGCACAGGGTGTCGGAGATGAACAGCTCGTCGAAACCGCTGATGCAGACGATGTCGCCAGCCTGGGCTTCTTCAACGTCAACGCGGTGCAGGCCGTGGTGGCCCATCAGCTTGAGGATACGGCCGTTACGCTTCTTGCCGTCAGCGTCGATGGCAACAACCGGGGTGTTCGGCTTGATGCGACCACGGGCAATACGGCCAACGCCGATAACACCCAGGAAGCTGTTGTAGTCCAGTGCGGAGATCTGCATCTGGAACGGGCCGTCACGGTCAACAGCTGGCGCTGGAACGTGGTCGATGACAGCCTGGTACAGGGCAGTCATGTCTTCGCCCATTTCGGTGTGGTCCAGACCGGCAATGCCGTTCAGGGCCGAGGCGTAGACCACTTTGAAGTCCAGCTGCTCGTCGGTAGCGCCGAGGTTGTCGAACAGGTCGAAGATCTGGTCCAGAACCCAGTCAGGACGTGCGCCCGGACGGTCAACCTTGTTGATCACGACGATTGGCTTCAGGCCGGCTTCGAAGGCCTTCTTGGTCACGAAGCGGGTTTGCGGCATAGGGCCGTCTTGAGCGTCGACCAGCAGCAGCACGGAGTCGACCATCGACATTACACGCTCAACCTCGCCACCGAAGTCGGCGTGGCCGGGGGTGTCGACGATGTTGATGTGGTAGCCGTTCCAGTTGATGGCGGTGTTTTTCGCCAGAATGGTAATACCGCGCTCTTTTTCCTGGTCGTTGGAGTCCATGACGCGCTCGTCGTTGAGCTCGTTACGCTCCAGAGTGCCGGACTGACGCAGGAGTTTGTCGACCAGGGTGGTTTTACCATGGTCAACGTGGGCGATGATGGCGATGTTACGCAGATTTTCGATCACAAGTGTATCTCGATCAGAGGATTCGGTTGCCGCCAGTGTAGGCGGCCAATATGTACTGTTTAAGGCTCAGCGGGCCCGGCGGTCGGGAGGGCGATGGCGGATACTGCCGCCAAACAGCCCCGGCGTCTTATGTCGGACGATAAACACGCACATTGGCATGTCCCTCACTGAGCAGATGGTGTGCGTGCAAACGGCTCATCACACCCTTGTCGCAATACAGCAAGTACTGGCGCGTCGGATCCAGATGCTTGAACTTGCTGTTGATGGCATAAAACGGCATGGCCTGGACTTCGATACCTTCCAGCACCAGGGGTTCGTCTTCCTGGGCATCGGGGTGACGAATGTCGATGACGATCTGGCCCGACAGTGCCTCGGCCACTTCCTCGATTTCGACATCCTTGCCCAGCTCGTCGATCACATGGTCGATGGAGATCAGCTTGGCGCGCTCCAGGGCGCGCTCCAGCACGGCCATGTCGAACTGCTTTTCTTCATGCTCCATGCGGTGGCGCTTGGCGTGAGTGGTCGGGTTTACCGAAATCACGCCGCAGTATTCTGGCATGTGCTTGGCGAAGTCGGCGGTGCCGATCTCGTTGGCCTGGTCGATGATGTCCTGCTTGTGGCTGGCCAGCAAAGGGCGCAGCACCAGCTTGTCGGTGGCCGAGTCGATGATCGACAGGTTCGGCAGAGTCTGGCTGGACACCTGGGAAATGGCCTCGCCAGTTACCAGGGCGTCGATCTCCAGGCGGTCAGCCATGTGCGCGGCGCCGCGCAGCATCATGCGCTTGAGGGTCACGCCCATGTAGCTGTTGTCGACCTTGTTGAGGATCTCGCCGACCACTTCTTCGAACGGCACGCTGATGAACAGCACGCGCTGGCTGCTGCCGTACTTCTTCCACAGGTAGTGGGCCACTTCCATCACGCCCAGCTCGTGGGCACGGCCGCCGAGGTTGAAGAAGCAGAAGTGGGTCATCAGGCCACGGCGCATCATCTGGTAGGCCGCCACGGTGGAGTCGAAGCCACCGGACATCAGCACCAGGGTCTGCTCCAGGGCGCCCAGCGGGTAGCCGCCGATGCCCTGGTGCTGGTTGTGGATCACGTACAGGCGCTGGTTGCGGATTTCGATGCGCACCAGCACTTCAGGCTTCTTCAGCTCGATGCCGGCGGCGCCACACTGCTGGCGCAGCTGGCTGCCGACGTAACGGTCGACGTCCATCGAGGTGAAGTCATGGTGGCCACCGCGCTTGCAGCGCACGGCGAAGTGCTTGCCGGCCAGCAGGTGGCCGAAGTGGTGCTTGCACTTGGCAACGATGTCGTCGAAGTCACCCAGCGGGTATTCCTCAACCTGCAGGAAGTGGGTGATACCCGGTGTGCAGGTGAGGCGCTCGATGATCTCGCGCTGGACCTTTTCGTCCTCGATGCGGGTGACCACTTCGAGATTGTCCCAGACACCATCGACCGCGAGCTCAGGATCGAGGTCCTTGAGCACGTTGCGGATGTTCTTGGCGAGCTGGCGGATGAAGCGCTTGCGCACCGGCCGGCTCTTGATGGTGATTTCTGGGAAGACTTTGACGATAAGTTTCATTGGTTAACAGCGCGCGCAGGGCCTGCCGAAAATGTGGGGCGCGAATTATAGCGGAAACTGCTCAGGATTTGACCAACTTTTGTACAGAAGGTTGGATTTATATTGCCTGTACCGGCCTCATCGCCGGCAAGCCTGCTGCCACAGGACTTCGGCAGGCCTCAAGATCTGCGCCCTCTCTGTGGGAGCCGGCTTGCCGGCGATGAGGCCCTTAAAGGAAGCACCCAACCCAACCAACGCACCCTATTGGTGCGTTGATGCCAAAAACCGCATCGTAAGGGTGCACTTTTCCCCACCAACCCGCCACCAAATGCCCGCAAACGCCTGCTTTTATCCTACCCTCGCCATTTTCGGGCACTGGCATGCAATTTGCTCCCTTGTGAGGCAGGTAAGCTTGGCCGACTATCCGCGCCCGGCAACACCCTTTTTCCAGGGCAGCGGCCCACCGCGCTCTAGACCCTCCGGAGGACAACATGTCGAAGTCGGTTCAACTCATCAAAGATCATGACGTCAAGTGGATTGATCTGCGTTTCACGGACACCAAAGGCATTCAGCACCACGTGACCATGCCGTCGCGTGATGCGCTGGACGAAGACTTCTTCGAAGTCGGCAAGATGTTCGACGGTTCCTCCATTGCTGGCTGGAAAGGCATCGAAGCTTCCGACATGATCCTGATGCCGGTTGACGACACTGCCGTCCTGGACCCGTTCACCGAAGAACCTACCCTGATCATCACCTGCGACATCGTCGACCCGTCGAGCATGCAGGGCTACGATCGCGACCCACGTGCGATCGCCAAGCGCGCCGAAGAGTACCTGAAGAGCACCGGCATCGGTGACACCGTATTCGCAGGCCCGGAGCCAGAGTTCTTCATCTTCGACGAAGTGAAGTTCCACTCGGACATCTCCGGTTCGATGTTCAAGATCTTCTCCGAGCAAGGCTCGTGGATGACCGGCGCTGACGTGGAAGGCGGCAACAAAGGCCACCGTCCAGGCGTGAAAGGCGGCTATTTCCCGGTTCCGCCGTTCGACCACGACCACGAAATCCGTACTGCCATGTGCAACGCACTGGAAGAAATGGGCCAGACCGTTGAAGTTCACCACCACGAAGTGGCGACTGCCGGCCAGAACGAAATCGGCGTCAAGTTCAACACCCTGGTGAAGAAAGCTGACGAAGTACAAGCCCTGAAATACGTCGTGCACAACGTTGCCGACGCTTACGGCCGTACCGCTACCTTCATGCCGAAGCCACTGTACGGCGACAACGGCTCGGGCATGCACGTGCACATGTCGATCTGGAAAGACGGCAAGAACACCTTCTCGGGTGAAGGCTATGCCGGCCTGTCCGACACCGCCCTGTACTTCATCGGCGGTATCATCAAGCACGGTAAGGCCCTGAACGGCTTCACCAACCCGTCGACCAACTCCTACAAGCGTCTGGTCCCAGGCTTCGAAGCCCCGGTAATGCTGGCCTACTCGGCTCGCAACCGTTCCGCCTCGATCCGTATTCCTTACGTCGGCAGCCCGAAAGCCCGCCGTATCGAAGCACGCTTCCCGGACCCATCGGCCAACCCGTACCTGGCCTTCGCGGCCCTGCTGATGGCTGGCCTGGACGGCATCCAGAACAAGATCCACCCAGGCGATGCTGCCGACAAGAACCTGTACGACCTGCCACCAGAAGAGGCCAAGGACATTCCGCAAGTGTGCGGCAGCCTGAAAGAAGCCCTGGAAGAGCTGGACAAAGGCCGTGCGTTCCTGACCAAGGGCGGCGTGTTCTCCGATGACTTCATCGATGCCTTCATCGAGCTGAAGTCGGAAGAAGAGATCAAGGTCCGTACCTTCGTGCACCCGCTGGAATACGAGCTGTACTACAGCTGCTGATCTGATCGGCGCCTCGCGCCGGTAAAATGATCACGACGGCCTCCTTCGGGAGGCCGTTTTCGTTTGCGCCCCACGCAGAACCCTCGCCACTCACGCTATGCTCTATCTTGGTGCAAGATTGAGTGCAGTGCCCCGAATTGCTCCCCAATCTGGTTCACATTAAACGTTTCACCAAGACATTCTGATCCGAATTTGCGCAGATCCAGGCCTTTATCGGCAAATCCCGCTTCTTTTCGGAGCTTTGGTTTGTTTCTTGCATTTTTCTGTGGAGAGACTGGCATCAGCAGATGCACCCCGAGCCCGGACCTGGCCAAAGAAGTGCCAGGCAAGCGCCAAAAGAGGTCAACGACGCCTTATGACCATCAGCGATGCGCAGCACCGTCTGCTTCTGGACAACCTGACCACCGCCACGTTGCTGCTCAACGCCGAGCTGCGCCTGGAGTACATGAATCCGGCCGCGGAAATGCTACTGGCCGTCAGTGGTCAACGTAGCCATGGGCAGTTCATCAGCGAGCTGTTTACCGAATCGACCGAAGCGCTCAGTTCGTTGCGCCAGGCGGTGGAGCAGGCGCACCCGTTCACCAAGCGCGAAGCGCAGCTCACCTCGCTGACCGGGCAGACCATTACCGTCGACTACGCGGTAACCCCCATCCTGAACCAGGGCCAGACCCTGTTATTGCTGGAGGTGCACCCGCGCGACCGGCTGCTGCGCATCACCAAGGAAGAGGCCCAGCTGAGCAAGCAGGAAACCACCAAGATGCTGGTGCGCGGCCTGGCCCACGAAATCAAGAACCCCCTCGGCGGCATTCGCGGCGCAGCCCAGTTGCTGGCCCGCGAGCTACCCGAGGAAGGCCTGCGCGACTACACCAATGTGATCATCGAAGAGGCCGACCGCCTGCGCAACCTGGTCGACCGCATGCTCGGTTCGAACAAGCTGCCGTCGCTGGCCATGACCAACATCCACGAAGTGCTGGAGCGGGTCTGCAGCCTGGTCGATGCCGAAAGCCAGGGTTGCATCACTTTGGTGCGCGATTACGACCCAAGCCTGCCGGACGTGCTGATCGACCGCGAGCAGATGATCCAGGCCGTACTCAACATCGTGCGCAATGCCATGCAGGCGATCAGTTCGCAGAACGAACTGCGCCTGGGCCGCATCACCCTGCGCAGCCGCGCCTTGCGCCAGTTCACCATCGGCCATGTACGCCACCGCCTGGTCGCGCGGGTGGAGATCATCGATAACGGCCCGGGCATTCCGCCGGAACTGCAAGACACCCTCTTCTATCCCATGGTCAGCGGCCGCCCGGACGGTACCGGGTTGGGCCTGGCCATTACCCAGAACATCATCAGCCAGCACCAGGGCCTGATCGAGTGTGAAAGCCACGCAGGCCACACCGCCTTCTCGATCTACCTGCCCCTGGAACAAGGAGCCACCGCCTCATGAGCCGAAGTGAAACCGTATGGATCGTCGACGATGATCGCTCCATCCGCTGGGTCCTGGAAAAAGCCCTGCAACAAGAAGGCATGACCACCCAGAGCTTCGACAGCGCAGATGGCGTAATGGGCCGCCTGGCACGCCAGCAGCCGGATGTGATCATTTCCGATATCCGCATGCCGGGCGCCAGCGGCCTCGACCTGCTGGCACAGATCCGCGAGCACCACCCGCGCCTGCCGGTCATCATCATGACCGCCCATTCCGACCTCGACAGCGCCGTGGCGTCGTACCAGGGCGGTGCTTTCGAGTACCTGCCCAAGCCGTTCGATGTGGACGAAGCCGTCTCGCTGGTCAAGCGCGCCAACCAGCACGCCCAGGAGCAACAAGGCCTGGATGTGCCGCAGAACCTGGCGCGCACACCGGAAATCATCGGCGAAGCCCCGGCGATGCAGGAGGTGTTCCGCGCCATCGGCCGCCTCAGCCATTCCAACATCACCGTACTGATCAACGGCGAGTCCGGTACCGGCAAAGAGCTGGTCGCCCACGCCTTGCACCGTCACAGCCCGCGTGCATCGTCGCCGTTCATTGCCCTGAACATGGCGGCCATCCCGAAGGATTTGATGGAGTCCGAGCTGTTCGGCCATGAGAAAGGTGCTTTCACCGGTGCTGCCAACCTGCGCCGGGGCCGCTTCGAACAGGCGGATGGCGGCACCTTGTTCCTCGATGAAATCGGTGACATGCCCGCCGACACCCAGACCCGCCTGCTGCGGGTGCTGGCCGATGGCGAGTTCTACCGCGTTGGCGGCCATGTGCCGGTCAAGGTCGACGTGCGCATCATCGCTGCGACCCACCAGAACCTGGAGTCGCTGGTGCAGGCGGGCAAGTTCCGTGAGGACTTGTTCCACCGGCTGAACGTGATCCGCATCCACATTCCGCGGCTGGCCGACCGCCGCGAGGACATCCCTGCCCTCGCCCGCCACTTCCTCGCGCGCGCTGCGCAAGAGCTGGCAGTCGAGCCGAAGATCCTCAAGCCGGAAACCGAAGAGTTCATCCGCAACCTGCCGTGGCCAGGCAACGTGCGGCAAATGGAAAACACCTGCCGCTGGATCACCGTGATGGCCTCCAGCCGCGAGGTGCTGATCGGCGACCTGCCGCCCGAGCTGCTGAACCTGCCACAGGATGCCGCACCGGTCACCAACTGGGAGCAGGCCCTGCGCCAGTGGGCCGACCAGGCGCTGGCACGCGGGCAGTCGAACCTGCTGGACAGCGCGGTGCCGAGTTTTGAACGGATCATGATCGAGACGGCGCTCAAGCACACCGCAGGACGGCGCCGGGATGCGGCGCTGTTGCTGGGTTGGGGGCGTAATACCTTGACGCGCAAGATCAAGGAGCTGGGCATGAATGTGGCGGGTGGGGATGACGAGGAAGGGGACGAGCACTGATTAGCCGGTAAATCTCCCGATCTTTGGGCTGCTGCGCAGCCCATCGCGACACAAGGCCGCTCCCACAGGGATGGCGCCGCCTCCGAACTGAGCGGCGTCCTGTGGGAGCGGCCTTGTGTCGCGGTGGGCCGCAAAGCGGCCCCAGCTATTTCAGCCCCGATGCACCGATCCTGTGCCCAATGCACCTCCGGAAGGCACAAACCCCCTCAAAACCCGGCCAAATCCCCCTCAAAGCCCAACATTCACGGGCTTTGCAAAATTGGCACGCCCCCTGCAATAGCTAATACATACCCAGTTTCGGGGGCCCTGGTACAGGCAGGCCGGGTGAACCCCTCTTTTATTCGCAGCACCGCCCGTTTTGGGGACCTCGGTACAGGCAGGCCGGGTCATCCCCCCTTTATACGCAGTAACCCCTTTTGGGGACCCTGGTACAGGCAGGCCGGGATATCCCCTCTTTTATTCGTGCAGTTTCACCTGCACCCGCCAACGCCCATCGTCCTCTGCACCGGCCCACTCGCCGTGCAGGGGACGCGCGGCAATCACAGTCAGCAGCAACCCTTCGTCACTGTTCTGCACCCGCCAACTGACCGGTTTGCCTTGCAGGCTCAATTGCCCTTGCTGGCTCTTGCCCTGGGCCTGGAACAGCAGCGCAACCGTACCTTCCACATTCTCGCCATGCAGCTTGGGTTCTTCGTTGAACCACAACGTCAGGCCATCCTGCATCACCTCCACCTGCTGGAGCTCACGCTCGTCGGGCGCGGTCAGGCGGCCAATCATCAGCCCTACCATCAAACCGACAATCGCCAGTGACAGCATTACCCGAGGGAAGGCCTTCGAACGCACGTCCGGTTCAGGAGTAGAATGCCCGTCATCTTCACGCTTGGAGCCGTGCATGTTTCACGTCATCCTTTTTCAACCAGAAATTCCGCCGAATACCGGCAACATCATTCGCCTGTGCGCCAACAGCGGCTGCGACCTGCACCTGATCGAACCCATCAGCTTCGAACTGGATGACAAGCGCCTGCGTCGCGCGGGGCTGGATTACCATGAGTATGCCACGCTCAAGCGCCATGAGAGCCTGGCCGGATGCCTGGAAAGCCTCGGTAATCCAAGGCTGTTCGCCTTTACCACCAAGGGCTCGCACCCGTTCCATGAAGTGGCCTATCAGCCGGGCGACGCCTTTCTGTTCGGGCCAGAAAGCCGCGGCTTGCCGGCCGAGGTGCTGGACAGCCTGCCGGCCGAACAGCGTCTGCGCCTGCCGATGCGGCCGGGGTGCCGTAGCCTGAACCTGTCCAATACCGTGGCGGTGACGGTGTATGAGGCCTGGCGGCAAAACGGGTTTGCCGGGAGCTGATTTCTTACCTGCAAGGGCCCTTTCGCGGGCTCGCCCGCTCCCACATTGAAATGTGTACGCCAATCCGTAGGGGAGCGGGCAACAAAAAAGCGCCCCGAGAGGCGCTTTCTTGATACCGGCAGTGATTACTGTACGGTCGGCACTTCGCCGGCTTCCTGCATGCGCTGCATTTCTTGCGCGTACAGGGCGTCGAAGTTGACCGGCGACAGCATCAGGGCCGGGAACGAACCACGGGTCACCAGGCTGTCCAGGGTCTCGCGGGCGTACGGGAACAGGATGTTCGGGCAGAACGCACCCAGGGTGTGGCTCATCGAAGCCGCATCCAGGTTGGCGATCAGGAAGATACCGGCCTGCTGCACTTCAGCAATGAAAGCCACTTCGTCACCGTTCTTGACGGTTACCGACAGGGTCAACACCACTTCGTGGAAGTCACCTTCCAGGGCTTTCTGCTTGGTGTTCAGGTCCAGCGCAACGCTCGGCTCCCAGGTCTGACGGAAGATCTGCGGGCTTTTCGGGGCCTCGAACGACAGGTCGCGCACATAGATGCGCTGCAGGGAGAACTGAGGGCTGTTGTCTTCTGCAGCAGCGCCGTTGGTCTGTTGGTCAGTCATGGCAGGTCCTTATCCTAATGTTTTTGAATGCAGTGCAAATCAGGCCGCCAGCAGCGCGTCGAGCTTGCCGGCGCGCTCCAGGGCATAAAGGTCATCGCATCCACCGACATGGGTGCTGCCGATCCAGATCTGCGGCACCGACGTACGGCCAGCCTTCTGGCTCATCTCGGCACGAACCTGCGGCTTGCCGTCGACCTTGATTTCCTCGAAGGCCACGCCCTTGCTCTCGAGCAGGTACTTGGCGCGCATGCAGTAGGGGCAGTAGTCGCTGGAATAGACGATGACGGGCTTCATATCACTTCACCAGGGGCAGGTTATCGGCTTTCCAGCTGGAAACGCCACCGCTCAGTTTGGCGGCGGTGTAACCAGCCTTGAGCAGTTCGCGGCAGTGGGTGCCGGACTGCTGGCCCATCGCGTCGACGACGATCAGGGTCTTCTCTTTGTGCTTGTCCAGCTCGCTCATGCGGGCGGCCAGCTTGTCCTGCGGAATGTTGATCGCACCGACGATGTGGCCGGCGGCGTATTCCTTGGCAGTACGGATGTCGATGACCAGGCCCTTGTCGGCATTGACCAGGGCGGTCAGTTGGCCATTGCTCAGGCTCTGGCCGCCGCGGCGGATTTCATTGAGCAGCAGCAGGACCAGCAGAACAACGAAGATCGCAACCAGGATGTAGTGATCTGTCGCGAATTGAATCAGGTGAGCAACCATCAGCGGTGTTCCAGGCGATTGAAAATGCCGGCCAGTATACACAGCCCCCCAGTACCACCAAAGCCCGACGGGCCGGCCGCAAAGGTACCTTCATGTTGCCGCATGGGCCGCGCTGGTCAGGGAACAGGACGAATATTCGCCGCAGGTGGCGTATTTGCCCTAAAATGCGTGTCTTTATCATCTTTGAACAACCGTGAGTTTGATTGATGACGAGCACGCCCAAACCCCTGGTCCTGATTATCCTGGATGGCTTCGGCCACAGCGAAATCCCCGAACACAACGCTATCTTTGCCGCCAAAACGCCGGTCTATGATCGCCTGCGCGCCACCCAGCCGCATGGCCTCATTTCCGGCTCGGGCATGGATGTCGGCCTGCCGGACGGGCAGATGGGCAACTCCGAAGTCGGTCACATGAACCTGGGGGCCGGCCGCGTCGTCTACCAGGACTTCACCCGCGTCACCAAAGCCATCCGCGATGGCGAGTTCTTCGAGAACCCGGTGCTCACCGCTGCCGTGGACAAGGCCGCCAGTGCCGGCAAGGCCGTGCACATCCTCGGCCTGCTGTCCGATGGTGGCGTGCACAGCCACCAGGACCACCTGGTGGCCATGGCCGAACTGGCTGCGCAGCGCGGTGCAGAAAAAATCTACCTGCACGCCTTCCTCGACGGCCGCGACACCCCGCCACGCAGCGCACAGTCGTCCATCGAACTGCTCGACGGCACGTTCGCCAAGCTGGGCAAGGGCCGCATCGCCACCCTGATCGGCCGCTACTATGCCATGGACCGCGACAACCGCTGGGACCGTGTCAGTGCCGCCTACAACCTGATCGTCGACAGCGCCGCCGAGTACACCGCCGACACCGCCCAGGCCGGCCTGGAAGCGGCCTACGCCCGTGACGAAAGCGACGAGTTCGTCAAAGCCACGCGCATTGGTGAAGCGGTCAAGGTTGAAGATGGCGATGCCGTGATCTTCATGAACTTCCGCGCCGACCGCGCCCGCGAACTGTCGCGTGCGTTCGTCGAAGCCGACTTCAACGAGTTCCCGCGTGCCCGCCTGCCAAAACTGGCGGCCTACATCGGCCTGACCCAGTACTCGGCCAAGATCCCCGCCCCCGCAGCCTTTGCACCGTCCAGCCTGAACAATGTGCTGGGCGAGTACCTGGCCAAGAACGGCAAGACCCAGCTGCGCATCGCCGAGACCGAGAAGTACGCTCACGTTACCTTCTTCTTCTCGGGCGGGCGTGAAGAGCCGTTCGAAGGCGAAGAACGCATCCTGATCCCGTCGCCAAAGGTTGCCACCTACGACCTGCAGCCGGAAATGAACGCACCAGAAGTGACCGACCGCATTGTCGAAGCCATCGAGCAGCAGCGGTACGACGTGATCGTGGTCAACTACGCCAACGGCGACATGGTCGGCCACACAGGCGTGTTCGAGGCGGCGGTCAAGGCGGTCGAAGCGCTGGATACCTGTGTAGGGCGCATTGTCGAAGCGCTGGACAAGGTGGACGGCGAAGCGCTGATCACCGCCGATCACGGCAACGTCGAGCAGATGGAAGACGAATGCACCGGCCAGGCGCACACCGCGCACACCACCGAGCCGGTACCGTTCATCTATGTGGGCAAGCGCAACGTCAAGGTACGCGATGGCGGCGTGCTGGCCGACGTGGCGCCGACCATGCTGAAGCTGCTGGGGCTGGAAAAGCCGGTGGAAATGACCGGTACGTCGATCCTGGTCGACGCCTGATTCGGTGTATCGGGGCCGCTTCGCGACCCTTCGCGGGCACGCCCGCTCCCACAGAACCGGCTGCACTCGCTGCTTTTGTGGGAGCGGGCATGCCTGCGAAGGGCCGCGAAGCGGCCCCAATTGCACATGAATTCCAGACCAACGCCCCCCTGCTCCCGCAGCGAGGCGTTTTTTTTGCCCGCCCGGGCGGGCATACTAGGCCAGTCTCCATCCTTGGTACGCCAAACCCCATGCTTCGCGCCCTGATCCTCCTAGCCCTGTCTTGCCTGCTCAGCCCGGCCTTCGCCGATGAGCGTGCGCAGACCCAGCAGCAACTGGACGCCACCCGCCAGGACATTGCCGAGCTCAAGAAGACGCTGGGCAAGCTCCAGGAAGAAAAGGCCGGCGTGCAAAAGGACCTCAAAGCCACCGAGACCGACATCGGCAATCTCGAAAAACAGGTGGAGGCTCTACAGCAAGAGCTAAAAAAGACCGAGGGCGATCTGGAGCGCCTTGAAACCGAGAAAAAAAAACTCCAGAGCGCCCGCGTTGAACAACAGCGACTGATCGCCATTCAGGCCCGGTCGGCCTACCAGAACAACGGCCGCGAGGAATACCTCAAGCTGCTGCTCAACCAGCAGAACCCCGAGAAGTTCGCGCGCACCCTCACCTACTACGATTACCTGAGCAAGGCGCGCCTGGAGCAATTGCGCACCTTCAACGAGACCTTGCGCCAGCTGGCCAACGTCGAACAGGACATTGCCGGCCAGCAGCAACAGTTGCTGGCCCAGCGCGCCGACCTCGACAGCCGCCGCCAGGCCCTGGAAGCCGAGCGAAGCAAGCGCCAGCAGGTGCTGGCCAAGCTCAATGGCGACATGAAGGACCGCGACCAGAAGTTGCAGGCCCGCGAGCAGGACCAGGCCGACCTGGCCAAAGTCCTCAAGACCATCGAGGAAACCCTGGCCCGACAGGCCCGCGAAGCTGAAGAGGCGCGCAAGAAAGCCTTGCTGGCCCAGCAGGAAGCGGAAAAACGCCGCCAGCAGGAGGCCCTGGCCGCTGCCGCTGCCCGCGAACGGGCCCAGGCACCTGTGGAGCCCGTGGAGCCACCGAAAAAGGCTCGTACCACCCTCGGCCCGATGGTTTCCACCGACGGTGCAAGCTACGGCGGCGCATTTTCTTCGGCGCGGGGAAAACTTCCATGGCCCGTGAACGGTCGATTGCTGGCACGCTTCGGTGATGCCCGCGGCAGCGACGCCCGTGCAAAGTGGGACGGGGTGATGATCAGCGCCAACCCGGGCACCCAGGTACGTGCGGTGCACGGCGGGCGCGTGGTGTTCGCCGACTGGTTGCGCGGCGCCGGGCTTCTGGTCATTCTCGACCATGGCAACGGTTACCTGAGCCTGTACGGCCACAACCAGAGCCTGCTCAAGAGCGCCGGTGATATCGTCAAGGCCGGTGAAGCCATTTCCACCGTTGGCGACAGCGGTGGCCAGGACGCGGCAGGCTTGTACTTCGCCATCCGCCAGCAGGGTCGGCCTACCGACCCTTCGCAGTGGTGCCGGGGCTAGTCAAATTTCTACGGCGTAGCCTGAATGCTGCGCCGATGCTCCCCACGGAGCGCTTACAGGATCAGGAGTTCGTTCGACATGCTGCACTCGCCTCGTCTCACCCAGCTGGCCCTGTCCATCGCCCTGGCGGTCGGCGCGCCCCTGGCCACCGCCGCAGAGCCGGCCAAGGCCGCCGCAGTGCCAGCCACCGAGGTGACCGCCAAGGCACCGCTGCCGCTGGAAGAGCTGCGCACCTTCGCCGAGGTCATGGACCGCATCAAGGCTGCCTACGTCGAACCGGTGGATGACAAGACCCTGCTGGAAAACGCCATCAAGGGCATGCTCAGCAACCTTGACCCGCACTCCGCCTACCTCGGCCCCGAGGACTTCCAGGAGCTGCAGGAAAGCACCAGCGGCGAGTTCGGTGGGCTAGGCATCGAAGTGGGCCAGGAAGACGGCTTCATCAAGGTGGTCTCGCCCATCGACGACACCCCGGCTTCGCGTGCCGGTGTGCAGGCGGGCGACCTGATCGTCAAGATCAACGGCGCCCCGACCCGTGGCCAGACCATGACCGAAGCGGTCGACAAGATGCGCGGCAAGATCGGCGAGAAGATCACCCTGACCCTGGTGCGCGACGGCGGCAATCCGTTCGACGTGACGCTGGCCCGCGCAGTCATCCAGGTCAAGAGCGTGAAGAGCCAGTTGCTGGAGAACGACTACGGCTACATCCGCATCACCCAGTTCCAGGTCAAGACCGGCGACGAAGTGGGCAAGGCGCTGGCCAAGCTGCGCAAGGACAACGGCAAGAAGTTGCGCGGGGTAGTGCTGGACCTGCGCAACAACCCGGGCGGCGTGCTGCAGTCGGCGGTAGAAGTGGCCGACCACTTCCTGACCAAGGGCCTGATCGTCTACACCAAGGGCCGCATCGCCAACTCCGAACTGCGCTTCTCGGCCGACCCGGCCGACGCCAGCGAAGGCGTACCACTGGTGGTGCTGATCAACGGCGGCAGTGCCTCGGCCTCCGAGATCGTCGCCGGTGCCCTGCAGGACCAGAAGCGCGCCGTGCTGATGGGTACCGACAGCTTCGGCAAAGGCTCGGTGCAGACCGTGCTGCCGCTGGCCAACGACCGCGCCCTGAAACTCACCACCGCGCTGTACTACACCCCCAACGGCCGCTCGATCCAGGCCCAGGGCATCGTGCCGGACATCGAAGTGCGCCCGGCCAAGCTCACCGCCGAAGTCGACACCGAAAACTTCAAGGAAGCCGACCTGCAGGGCCACTTGGGCAACGGCAACGGCGGCGCCGACCGCCCGACCGGCAGCAGCAAGCGCAAGGAACGCCCGCAGGATGATGACTTCCAGCTGAGCCAGGCCCTGAGCCTGCTCAAAGGGCTGAACATCACCTCGGGCAAATGATCCACACGATGCGTTACCTGCTGTGTCTGCTGTTCTGCCTGTTGGCCGGGGTCGCGCAAGCGGCGCCGGCCGGCAAGGCCTACATGAGCATCATCATCGACGACCTGGGCCAGAGCCCCGACCGTGACAGCCGAACCCTTGCCCTGCCTGGGCC
The DNA here is from genome assembly GCF_000412675.1 of Pseudomonas putida NBRC 14164. NCBI lineage: Bacteria > Pseudomonadati > Pseudomonadota > Gammaproteobacteria > Pseudomonadales > Pseudomonadaceae > Pseudomonas > Pseudomonas putida. The sequence goes on from NC_021505.1 coordinate 5,801,821, forward strand.
GGTGACCATGGCTATCATGCCCGACACCCCGCACGCCAGCGACTTCGCCCGCCAAGCCCACAAGGCGGGCAAGACGGTGATCCTGCACATGCCCATGGACCCGGCCACCGGGCCGTATGCCTGGCACCCGGGCATCGCCATCGACGAACTGGCCCGCCGCCTGGAGGCGGCCTTGGCGAAGGTGCCCTACGCCGCCGGCATCAACAACCACATGGGCAGCCGCATGACGGCACAGCGCGAACCGATGGCCTGGTTGATGGGTGAACTGCAGCAACGCCACCTGTTCTTCGTCGACAGCCGCACCAGCGCCGCCACCGTGGCCGCAGCCGAGGCCCAGCGCATCGGCCTGGCCCACGTTTCGCGGGATGTGTTCCTCGACGATGTGCGCACAACCGAGGCGATCACCGGGCAGTTGCAGCAAGGCATCGCCCTGGCGCGCAAGCAAGGGTCTGCAGTATTGATCGGGCATCCTTACCCACAAACCCTCGAAGTGCTGGAACGGGCACTGCCACAGCTCAAGGCCCAGGGCATCGAACTGATCAGGCTCAGCCAGATGATCGCCGTGCGCAGCAACCAGGCGATGCCTGGGCATGGCAAGAATGGCCGCTACACCAATCGCTGAGAAGCTGGGGCTGCTTTGCAGCCCTTCGCGGGCACGCCCGCTCCCACAAGATTGTCACAGGGCCTGAAGCCTGCGCGATCCCTGTGGGAGCGGGCATGCCCGCGAAGGGCCGCAAAGCGGCCCCAATAAAAAAACCCCGCTAAGTGAGCGGGGTTTTCTTTTGCATCAACAGCAATCAGCTGTACACACGCCCCAGCAACTGGCGGTGGCTTTCGAACTGATCCAGCACATCACGCACGATCTGCTCCGGCGCAAAGCCCATCAGGTCATACTCCTGGCTGCCGTCGTGCAGGTACACCTCGGCGCGGTAGTAGCGCTGACGCACTTCCGGTTCGCCTTCAACCGGCGCCTCGCTCGGCGCGGCCATGTAGCCGTCCAGGCTCACTTCGTAAACGAACGGGTTGCCCTCGTCCATCATCACCCGCAGGCCCATCATGTTGCGCGACTGGCCAACGCGGGTTTCGACCTCGAAGCCCAGGGTCTGCAACTGCGCGGCCGCTTCTTTCAGCGCCGGGCTGACCTGCTTGTCCATGAAGCGCTGCACCACAGCCTGGGTCGGTTGCAGCTCCAGCTGGGTCAGGCGCTCGCTGAAACCGCGACGGCCACGGGCGGCCAGCTCGGCGCGTTCGCTTTCTACTGCAACGTCCTGCTTCATGGCCTTGTACAGGCCGAACATGAACAGCACCAGCACCACCGAGAACGGCAGGCCCGCCAGCACGACCATGGTCTGCATGGCTTCGAAGTTGCCGGCAAACAGCAGGCCGATGGTGACCAGGGTGATGACCACCGACCAGAACACCACCATCCAGTGCGGGGCGTCTTCGTCGACCTTGCCGCCTTTGCACGACAGGTTGGCCATCATCACCGCACCGGAGTCGGCCGGGGTAAGGAACAGCACAAAGCCGACAAATACCGCCACACCAATCACGATCTTCGCCGCCGGGAAGTATTCCAGCAGCTGGTAGATCGACATTGACGGCTGTTCCAGCGCGGTCTTGCCCAGCTCCACCGCCCCCTGGTTGATCACCAGGTCCAGTGCGGTGTTGCCGAAGATCGACAGCCAGGCCAAGGTGAACCCCAGCGGGATCAACAGCACACCGCTGACCAGTTGGCGCACGGTACGGCCCTTGGAGATACGGGCAATGAACATACCGACGAACGGGCCCCAGGAGATCCACCAGGCCCAGTAGAACACGGTCCACAGGCCCAGCCAGCGCTCGGACTTGCCGGCTTCGCCTTCGTACACGTACAGGTCGAAGGTTTTCAGCACGATGCCATTGAGGTAGTCGCCAACGTTCTGCACAAAGCCGTTGAACAGGTGCAGGGTGTTGCCCGCCAGCAGCACGAAGAGCAGCAGGCCGCTGAACAGCAGGATGTTCAGGTTGGACAGCCGGCGAATGCCGTTTTCCACGCCCGATACCGCTGCCACGGTGGCCACGCCGGCCATGACCAGGATCACCACCAACAGGTTGGTCTGGCTGTGCTCCATGCCGAACAGGTACTCAAGGCCCGAGGACACCTGCATCGAGCCGATCCCCAGGTTGGTCACCAGGCCCAGCAGGGTCACGAACATGCCGAAGATGTCCACCGCGTTGCCGGCAGCACCCTTGACCCAACGCTCACCCACCAGCGGGTACAGCGCCGAGCGCAGTGCCAGCGGCTGGTTGTGACGGTAGGCGAAGTAACCCACGGCCAGGCCGACCAGGGCGTAGATCGCCCAGCCATGCAGGCCCCAGTGCAGGAAGGTCAGCTGCAGGCCCTGGCGCGCAGCTTCGAGGCTGGCCGGGGTACCTTCCGGTGGGTTGAAGTAGTGGTCCAGCGGCTCGGAAGCGCCGAAGTACAGCAGCGAAATGCCGATGCCGGAAGAGAACAGCATGCCGGCCCAGGCGCCGTAGCTGAAGTCAGGCTGGTCGTCCTTGCCACCCAGCTTGAGCTTGCCGTAATCGGAGAAGGCCAGGTAGACGACGAACAGCAGGTAACCACAGATCACCAGCATGTAGTACCAGCCAAAGGTACGCGTCAGCCATTTCTGGGCCACGCCCAGCACCTGGCCGGCAGTATCGGGTACAGCGATCAGCAAGGCAGTCAGAACAAGGATCATCAGCGCGGAGGTGAAGAACACTACGCGGTTGACCCGTACCCTCTCGGCGGGGGGCTTGGTAAGTGAGGCAGAACTCATTGCACGAATGCTCCGGGCAGTACGGCTTTGTGGAGGCTAATCATTCTTTCCCGAGCAATTGGTGGAATATCCCCACTGCGTCAGGTGTTATAAAAGCACCCTGGAAACCGTGATCCCGAATCGATACGTTGCAAAAAAACAGACAGGTGGCCTGCAGAAAATGCCCACGCATCCGCAGAGGTGCGCGCATTCGTCACAGATCACCCCGCCCGCTCCAAGGGCCTGTCGCAGGGCCAGTGGCCGTACGGCAGAATCTGCATTTCGCATCGCTCATGCCCGTCAACGCCTTGTATTCCGGGGGTTACGCGATTTCCTGGGGTGTCAATCCGTGCCTTCTTGACCGCCTGAAAAACTGTCAATGGCACAAATTGTCGCAGAGCTTATTCTTTATTGATTGAACGTTCAATCAAAACAAAATAGACTGGCCTTCGCCGAGTCAGCCGCCCGTCGTCTGCTCGCAGGCCTGAGGAGATAGCAAGATGCCCAAGGTCGGTATGCAACCCATCCGCCGCCAGCAGTTGATCGAAGCCACGCTGCAGGCGGTCGATCAGGTCGGTCTGGGGGACGCCAGCATTGCGCTGATTGCCCGTTTGGCCGGTGTGTCGAACGGCATCATCAGTCACTACTTTCGGGACAAGAACGGCCTGATAGCAGCGACGATGGGTTACATCATGAGCATGCTCAACGAAGGCGTCAGAGCACGCCGTCAGGCCCTGACGGACGACAGCCCGCGCGCTCACCTGAAAGTGATCATCGAGGGCAACTTCGATGCCAGCCAGGTGAACGGCCCGGCAATGAAAACCTGGTTGGCCTTCTGGGCTTCCAGCATGCACCAGCCAGATTTGCACAGGTTGCAGCGGATCAACGACCACCGCTTGTATTCCAACCTGTGCTGCCAGTTCCGCCGCGCCCTGCCGCTCTACCATGCGCGTAAGGCAGCCCGCGGCCTGGCAGCCCTGATCGACGGCCTGTGGCTGCGTGGCGCCCTGTCGGGTGATGCATTCGACACCGGCCAGGCGATACGGATTGCTTACGAATACATGGATCTACAACTGGCTAAACAGCACACCCTGGGCACAAACGACCAGGCCGCTGAACAAGCACGCACGGCCCTTGCCAACCCGGCAGGAGCGTGACGCGCAAGCCAAACCACACACTGCACTTGCGAGGACACTATGGCCCGTTTCGGAACGCAAAAACTCTACATTGATGGCGCTTACGTCGACGCTGGCAGCGATGCCACTTTCGAAGCCATCAACCCGGCTACCGGCGAAGTCCTCGCCCACGTGCAACGTGCCACCGAGGCTGACGTCGAGAAAGCTGTCGAAAGCGCCGAGCGTGGCCAGAAAGTCTGGGCTGCGATGACCGCCATGCAGCGTTCGCGCATCCTGCGCCGCGCCGTCGACATCCTGCGCGAGCGCAACGATGAGCTGGCCCAGCTGGAAACCCTGGATACCGGCAAGTCGTACTCCGAAACCCGCTACGTCGACATCGTCACCGGCGCCGACGTGCTGGAATACTATGCAGGCCTGGTGCCGGCCATCGAAGGCGAGCAGATCCCGCTGCGCGAATCGTCCTTCGTCTACACCCGCCGCGAGCCGCTGGGCGTGACCGTGGGTATCGGCGCCTGGAACTACCCGATCCAGATCGCCCTGTGGAAATCCGCCCCGGCCCTGGCCGCCGGCAACGCGATGATCTTCAAGCCGTCGGAAGTCACCTCGCTGACCACCCTGAAACTGGCCGAGATCTACACCGAAGCCGGCCTGCCAAATGGCGTGTTCAACGTTCTGACCGGCAGCGGCCGCGAAGTCGGCACCTGGCTGACCGAGCACCCGCGCATCGAAAAAGTCTCCTTCACCGGCGGCACCACCACCGGCAAGAAAGTCATGGCCAGCGCCTCCAGCTCCTCGCTGAAGGAAGTCACCATGGAACTGGGCGGCAAGTCGCCACTGATCATCTGCGCCGACGCCGACCTGGACAAGGCCGCCGACATCGCCATGATGGCCAACTTCTACAGCTCGGGCCAGGTGTGCACCAACGGCACCCGCGTGTTCATCCCGGCTGAAATGAAAGCTGCTTTCGAAGCCAAGATCGCCGAGCGCGTTGCCCGCATCCGTGTTGGCAACCCGGAAGACGAGAACACCAACTTCGGCCCGCTGGTCAGCTTCGCCCACATGGAAAACGTGCTGGGCTACATCGCCAAGGGTAAAGAAGAAGGTGCCCGCGTACTGTGCGGCGGCGAGCGTCTGACCGAAGGTGACTTCGCCAAGGGCGCCTTCGTGGCCCCGACCGTGTTCACCGACTGCACCGACGACATGACCATCGTCAAGGAAGAGATCTTCGGCCCAGTCATGAGCATTCTGTCCTACGAGACCGAAGAAGAAGTGATCCGTCGTGCCAACGACACCGAGTACGGCCTGGCCGCCGGTGTGTGCACCAACGACATCACCCGCGCCCACCGCATCATCCACAAGCTGGAAGCCGGCATCTGCTGGATCAACGCCTGGGGTGAATCGCCGGCCGAAATGCCCGTCGGTGGCTACAAGCAGTCGGGCGTCGGCCGTGAGAACGGCGTCAGCTCGCTGGCTCAATACACTCGCATCAAGTCGGTCCAGGTCGAGCTGGGCGGCTACAACTCGGTTTTCTAAGCCCTGTCTAGCCACGCCCGTGCCACTGTGCACGGGCGTTCCCGCTCCCTGATCACCGCCAACACGAGGGTACTTTCATGTCCCAAGAATTCGATTACATCATCGTCGGTGCCGGTTCGGCCGGTAACACCCTGGCTACCCGCCTGACCGAAGACGCCGGCGTCACCGTACTGCTGCTGGAAGCCGGTGGCCCCGACTACCGCTTCGACTTCCGCACCCAGATGCCAGCCGCCCTGGCCTTCCCGCTGCAAGGCCGCCGCTACAACTGGGCGTACGAGACCGACCCGGAGCCGCACATGGACGGCCGCCGCATGGAATGTGGCCGTGGCAAGGGCCTGGGTGGCTCGTCGCTGATCAACGGCATGTGCTACATCCGCGGCAACGCCATGGACTTCGACGGCTGGGCAGAGCTGCCAGGCCTGGAAGACTGGACCTACCTGGATTGCCTGCCGTACTTCCGTAAAGCCGAAACCCGTGACATCGGCCCGAACGATTACCACGGTGGTGAAGGCCCGGTCAGCGTTGCCACGCCAAAGGCCGGCAACAACCCGCTGTTCCACGCCATGGTCGAGGCCGGCGTGCAGGCTGGTTACCCGCGCACCGAAGACCTCAACGGCTACCAGCAGGAAGGCTTCGGCCCGATGGACCGTTCGGTCACCAAGAACGGCCGCCGCTCCAGCACCGCCCGTGGCTACCTTGACCAGGCCAAGAAGCGCCCGAACCTGACCATCGTCACCCACGCCCTGAGCGACCGCGTACTGTTCGACGGCAAGCGCGCCGTTGGCGTGACCTACCTGGTCGGCGACAGCGAAGAGCGTGTTGAAGCCCGTGCCCGCAAGGAAGTGATCGTCAGCTCCGGCGCCATCGCTTCGCCGCAGCTGCTGCAGCGCTCCGGCGTCGGCCCGCGTCACCTGCTGGAAAGCCTCGACATCCCGGTTGTACACGACCTGCCGGGTGTTGGTGAAAACCTGCAGGACCACCTTGAGCTGTACCTGCAGTACGCCTGCACCCAGCCGGTATCGCTGTACCCATCGCTGCTGTGGTGGAACCAGCCGGCCATCGGTGCCGAGTGGCTGTTCAACGGCACCGGCATCGGCGCCAGCAACCAGTTCGAGGCTGGCGGTTTCATCCGTACCCGCCCTGAATTCAAGTGGCCGAACATTCAGTACCACTTCCTGCCGGTGGCCATTAACTACAACGGCTCCAATGGCGTGAAGGAACACGGCTTCCAGGCGCACATGGGTTCCATGCGTTCGCCTGCCCGTGGTCGCATCCAGGCCAAGTCGAAAAACCCGCGCCAGCACCCGAGCATCCTGTTCAACTACATGTCCACCGAGCAGGACTGGCAGGAATTCCGCGACGGCATCCGCCTGACCCGCGAGATCATGGCCCAGCCGGCGCTGGACCCGTACCGTGGCCGCGAGATCAGCCCGGGCGCCGACGTGCAAACCGACGAGCAGCTGGACAAGTTCATCCGCGAGCACGCCGAAACCGCCTTCCACCCGTCTTGCTCGTGCAAGATGGGCACCGACGACATGGCAGTGGTCGACGGCGAAGGCCGCGTGCATGGCATGAAAGGCCTGCGTGTGGTCGATGCCTCGATCATGCCGCTGATCATCACCGGCAACCTCAACGCCACCACGATCATGATTGCCGAAAAGATCTCGGACAAGATCCGTGGCCGCAAGCCGCTGCCGCGCAGCACTGCCAAGTACTATGTGGCGGGCGATGCGCCGGTGAAAGGCAAGCCGATGCGTGAAGTGAAGCAGGGTTGAGACCTTGATCAGGGGCCGCACAGCGGCCCCTTTCACTTTTGCTCAGGTGGGCACCGCAAAGAAGGTGCGCATCAACGAGTCATCCTCACTGCCCAGTCGCACAGCCAGTGCCTGGCGGTCGAACAACATTCCGGTGCGCATCTCACGCACGGTATTCCCGCTTGGCGCCTGCGCCAGTGCCTTCAGGCACACCTCCGTAAAGTGATAGTTGTGCCCTTGAACGGCCGTTACCTTTTCCACTTGCAGGTAGCGCCCGGGCATCATCAAAGACTCTGCCTCATCTGGTCGCCTTGAAAAGGGCCCGATCGGCGTCGCCTGCATGTCCTCGCCTGGTTCCAATACATACACCAAGGCATTTTCATCAAAAGCACTCCGGCCACTGACCTGGGTCTGAGGGTCATTGAAAACCTCCCAGAGGGCATAGGGGTTTTCCGTGAATGACGTGAAGTCGGTGGTCACCAGTACATCACCCACTTCAATGGCACCCTCACCAGATACCTGAAAACCCGTGCCCCGCAGGCTGGAAGCCGCCCGGTACAGCCTCACCTGATTACTGACACCAATTTGCCCCAGTGCGCGGGCAAGGTCGTGGCTGCGCTGGATATTCCCGGCGCGACTGCCCTCTAGCGGCATGCCCCGCCACAGGTTGTTGTAGCGCTCCGGCGAGCTGGTGTACTCGGCAATGGCGGGCGAACCAAAGCCCTGCTCATCGCGATAGACGGGGTACGGCTCACTGAATGCATCCAGATACTCGCCATTGGCCCCCACGGCATCGAGATCAGCGCACGGCACCGCGCCCAACAGGGCTTCCTGCCGCGCCAGCGCCTTATCCGACGTAGCCAGCAATTCGTCTGCCGCCGGGGCCATGTAAGGCCCCCAGTCGACCTTGGCGGCAGAGGCTTGCGCCTGGCCAGCCACACGCGGGGGGATGTGGCCATCGGTGAACAGCTCGCTGGCACGCATCATGGCTATATCAAGCAGAATGAACAGAATATCCGTCAGTACTGACCACCATGCAGCTGTGCGCCAGGCCTGCTTGCCATTGATTGCCCGGTCCAGGTGCAGAGCCAGGCTTGCGGTACCCAGACCGAGCGATGCCAATATCACTGGCCAGCCAAGCGGCGTCATCGGCGCGATTATAAAACTCGCTGCTTGCAAGCCCGCCAGCCAATCGGCCTTGCGCAGTTGTGCGTTGGTGATCAGCCGCTCATGAGCATCGCTGGCCAGATCATCCATGACCGCATCGCGCAGATGTACGAACAGGTCCCCTGCAATGGCCGGCCCGGAAATCATGGTGTCGCCCCGCGACTGCGCGAACAACTTGAAGTAATTGCGTAAACGCGGGCGCAACGACTGCGCCAGTACCCCGTCCCCGACGAACAACCTGACCAGCCGCTCTCGCCCCACCTCCGTGGCTGCCTGGTCAGCCATCCATTCCTGAAACGCGTGGCGATCGTCGAATACCTGCACGACATCCTGTGCATCGGCAAGATAGAGGCACAACCTGCCAGTCTTCAGCTTATGCAGGAACAGCATCCTGGCGCTGATATCGCCGATGGCCAGTGCGCTCCATCCATGTTGGGCATTCGCTTGCTGGTCCTGTCGCAAGCCTTGCACGGTACTCGGCAAACCGGGTACAGCGACCGTTGCCATTACCAGCTCCTGGCGCTCAGGGTCGCTCAACGTAGATCGGCCCACAGCGGCAAGGAAGCGGGCGCGGGCCAAGACACAATAGTCTTCGCCATGGCGCGAGCGAAACTGGCGCAGTGCCTCGGTGTAGCGCCCCGCAAAATCCAATCGCCAGAACGCCGCCAAGACCTCCTGTGGGTCGAGCCGCACCTCGTTGCGCTCGTCATAGACCCTGTGGCTGGCATCGACCCGGTAGAAGCCACCGTAAATACTCAGCTCGTCAGCACTGGCCTGCTGCTGCGGGCTGAACCGCTGGATGACCAGCTCGGTCAGGCTCAAGGACCGCAGTGGCGGCCCGTTGTGGCACCAGCCAGTGAAGCTCGACGAACCACTGGCCGCAGACTGGAACTCGTGCCAGTAAAGCCCGTCCGGATCCAGCCAGTAACCTAGCTGGCGGCGAAGCACATGGCCCGCCGCCTGGCGCGCCAAGTTGTGCAAATCAGGAAATTGCCCGAGCAGGCGCTGGGCCACCTGGGCGAGAGAAATGGGTGCTTTGACGTTCATGTTACGCGGCTGCCTGATAGTGGGCGCACCATTGCAGCCGCAAGCCGCAGCAACGATGCGGTATCGCTTTACAGCCTGCGCTGGCCTCGGGTTAGAATCGATTGGCACGCGACCTGCTAGCTTTTGCTGAAAAACGCGCTACCACGTCCCTTCCCGCCGCTGTCTCGGAGTACCTGCCTTTGGATGCAAGCACCATCAACAGCCTGTTCTTGATCGGCGCATTGCTGGTGGGTGCAAGTATTCTGGTCAGCTCGCTGTCGTCGCGGCTGGGCATCCCCATTCTGGTCATCATCCTCGCCGTCGGCATGGTCGCCGGTGTCGATGGTGGCGGCATCATCTTCAACAACTACCCGACCGCCTACCTGGTGGGCAACCTGGCACTGGCCGTGATCCTGCTCGACGGTGGCTTGCGCACGCGCGTTGCAAGCTTCCGCGTGGCGCTGTGGCCGGCACTGTCGCTGGCCACGGTCGGGGTAATGATCACCACCGCCCTCACCGGCCTGGTCGCCGCCTGGCTGTTCAACCTGAGCCTGATACAGGGCCTGCTGATCGGCGCCATCGTCGGCTCAACCGACGCCGCTGCGGTGTTCTCGCTGCTGGGCGGCAAAGGCCTGAACGAGCGGGTTACCGCCACCCTTGAGATCGAGTCGGGCAGCAATGACCCGATGGCGGTTTTCCTCACGGTCACCCTGATCGACATGATCGCCAGCGGCCAGACCGGCTTGCACTGGAGCCTGCTGGGCCACCTGTTGCGCGAGTTCGGCATTGGCGGGCTCCTGGGCCTGGGTGGCGGCTGGGTGATGCTGCAGCTGGTCAACCGCATCAACCTGGCCGGTGGCCTGTACCCGATCCTGGTGGTAGCCGGCGGCCTGGTGGTGTTTTCGCTGACCAACGCCCTGCACGGTAGCGGCTTCCTCGCCGTGTACCTGTGCGGCCTGGTGCTGGGCAACAAGCCTATCCGCAGCCGCCACGGTATCCTGCACATGCTCGACGGCATGGCGTGGCTGGCCCAGATCGGCATGTTCCTGGTGCTGGGGCTGCTGGTCACGCCCCACGACCTGCTGCCCATCGCCTTGCCGGCGTTAGGCCTGGCATTGTGGATGATTCTGGTGGCGCGGCCGCTGTCGGTGGTCGCTGCACTGCTGCCGTTCAAGGCCTTCCATGGCCGCGAAAAGGGCTTTATCTCCTGGGTAGGCCTGCGCGGCGCGGTACCGATCATCCTGGCAGTGTTCCCGCTGATGGCGGGCCTGCCAGACGCCCAGCTGTTCTTCAACCTGGCGTTCTTCATCGTGCTGGTGTCGCTGTTGGTGCAAGGCACCAGCCTGCCGTGGATGGCCAAACTGCTGAAAGTGACCGTGCCGCCAGACCCGGCGCCGATCTCCCGCTCAGCCCTGGAAGTGCACATCACCAGCGAGTGGGAAATGTTCGTCTACCGCCTGGGCGCCGAAAAATGGTGCATCGGTGCCGCCTTGCGCGAGCTGAAAATGCCCGAGGGCACCCGGATTGCCGCCCTGTTCCGTGGCGAGCAACTGCTGCACCCCTCCGGCAGTACCGTGCTGGAAGTGGGCGACATGCTCTGCGTGATCGGTCACGAGCATAACCTGCCGGCGCTGGGCAAACTGTTCAGCCAGGCACCACAGCGTGGCCTGGACCTGCGGTTCTTTGGCGACTTCGTGCTCGAAGGCGATGCCGAACTGGGTGCGGTGGCAGCGCTTTACGGCCTGAAACTCGATGGCCTGGACGCGAAAATGCCGCTGGCGCAGTTCATCCGACAGAAGGTCGGAGGCGCTCCAGTAGTAGGTGACCAGGTCGATTGGCATGGCACGATCTGGACCGTGGCAACCATGGACGGGAACAAGATCCAGAAAGTAGGCGTCAGATTCCCCGAAGGAACGCGACCCGGACCAGGATTGTTCCTCTAAACTTCGTTTCTGCCGGATCCACAAGTAGTCTGCCTATGTCCCTGCGCGTGTACCTTCGCACAGCCCTGCTCGGGCTGTGCCTGTCCCTTTCCTTTGCGGCCACCGCAGCAGAGGCCCCGACCACCGCCAGCATCCAGAACAGCCTCGACAAGATCGCCGAGCGCAAACTGCCCGAGGCTGACCAGAAGGCCCTGCAGCAAGTGCTCGAACAGACGTTGAGCCTGCTTGCCAGCAAGGAAGACAACGAAAGGAAGCTCGCCGCGCTCAAGCAGCAGCTGACCAGCGCCCCCAAGGAAACCAGTGACAGCCAGAAGGAACTGGCCAGGCTCAAGGAAAGCAAGGCGCAGCCTGTCGCTCAACGCTACGCCGCCCTCAGCGTGCCACAGCTCGAGCAAATGCTCAGCGAACGCAACACCCAGCAGGGCGAGCTGCAGAAGGCGCTGTCCGAAGCCAACAGCCTGATCATCAATTCACAAACCCGCCCGGAACGCGCCCAGGCCGAAATCAGCAACAGCCAGGCCCGTACCCAGCAGATCAACAGCATCCTCAAAACCGGCAAGGATGGCGGCAAATCGATCAACGCCGACCAGCGCAACCAGCTCAATGCCGAGCTGGCCTCACTCAACGCACTTACCTTGCTGCGCCGCCAGGAACTGGCTGGCAACAGCCTGCTGCAAGACCTGGGCAACGCCCGCCACGACCTGCTGATCGAGCGTGCCGCGCGCCTGGAGCAGGAAATCCAGGACCTGCAGACGCTGATCAACGATAAACGGCTGGCCCAGTCGCAAGAGGCGGTTACCCAGCAATCGATCGAGGCCCAGAAAGCCGGCGGCAGCAGCCTGCTGGCCAGCGAGAGCGCGGCCAACCTCAAACTTTCCGACTACCTGCTCAAAAGCACCGACCGCCTCAACGAGCTGACCCAACAGAACTTGCGCACCAAGCAGCAACTCGACAGCCTGACCCAGGCCGATCAGGCGCTGGACGAGCAGATCAGCGTACTCAAGGGCAGCCTGTTGCTGTCGAAGATCCTCTACAAACAGAAGCAGGCGCTACCGCACCTCAAGCTCGACCGTGACCTGGCCGATCAGATCGCCGATATCCGCCTGTACCAGTTCGAGATCAACCAGCAACGCGAACAAATGAGCAGCCCGGTTACCTACGTCGACAAACTGCTGGCCAGCCAGCCGCAGGCAGACGTCACCCCGGCCTTGCGCAAAGCCCTGCTGGAGGTGGCGATCACCCGCAGCGATCTGCTCGAGCGCCTGAACCGCGAACTGTCGGCACTGCTCAACGAGTCGATTACCCTGCAACTCAACCAGAAGCAGCTGCTGGGCACCGCGCAGAGCCTGCGCACCACCCTCGACGAACAGATGTTCTGGATCCCCAGCAACAAGCCGTTGGACTGGGACTGGCTGAGCTATGTACCCCAGCGCCTGGCCGACCAGGTCGCCAACCTGCCATGGGGTTCGGGCCTGAAAGAGCTGGCCGACGGCCTGAGCCAGCGCCCGCTGCTGTTCCTGCCGCTGTTACTGGTCATCGGCGCCCTGTTGTGGCGGCGCAAGTACCTGTACCAACGGCTGGGCAAGGTGCACCAGGACATCGGCCACTTCCGCCGTGACAGCCAGTGGCACACGCCCCAGGCGATCCTTATCAACATCCTCCTGGCGATGCCGGTCAGCCTTGGCCTGGCGCTGTGCAGCTACGCCCTGCAGATCGACGCCCGCGGGCAAAACGCCAACCTCGGTGCCGCCCTCTGGCAACTGGCCCAGGCCTGGCTGGTGTTCTACACCGCCTACCGCATCCTGGCCCCCGGTGGCGTGGCCGAAATCCACTTCCGCTGGCACAAGCCGCAAGTCGAGTTCCTGCGTGGCTGGGTACGCCGCCTGGGCACCGTGGTGCTGGCGCTGGTGGGCGTGGTGGCGGTGGCCGAGCACCAGCCTTCGGCGCTGGCCGACGATGTGCTGGGTATCGGCGTGGTGCTGACCTGCTACGCACTGATGGCCTGGCTGCTCAGCCGCCTGCTACTCAGCAGCCCCGCGCACCGCGACACCTCGCTGTTCCGCAGGGCAGTGGGCGTAGCGTTCACCGCACTGCCCATCGCCCTGTTCGTCGCCGTGTGTTTCGGCTACTACTACACCGCATTGAAGCTCACCGACCGACTCATCTACACCCTGTACCTGCTGCTGTTCTGGCTGGTGATCGAGGCGGCGTTCGTGCGCGGCCTGTCGGTGGCGGCACGGCGCCTGGCCTACCAGCGCGCGCTCAGCAAACGGGCAGCGGCCAAGGAAGGGCTGGATGGCGAAGTCATCACCGAAGAGCCGACGCTGGACATCGAGCAGGTCAACCAGCAGTCGCTGCGCCTGATCCGCCTGGCCCTGCTCGGCGGCTTCATCGCCGGCCTGTACTGGGTGTGGGCAGACCTGATCTCGGTGTTCGCTTACCTCAACAACTTCGTCCTGTACGAATACACCAGCGGCACCGGCGCCGCCGCCAGCATGGTGCCGATAAGTCTTGGCGACCTGCTGGGTGCGCTGGTGATCGTCGGCATCACCTTCGCCCTGGCCGGCAACTTGCCGGGCCTGCTGGAAGTGCTGGTGCTGTCACGCCTGAACCTGGCCCAGGGCAGCGCCTATGCCACCACCACGCTGCTGTCGTACACCATTGTCGGCATCGGTATCGTCAGCACCCTGTCGACCCTGGGGGTGAGCTGGGACAAGCTGCAATGGCTGGTGGCCGCGTTGTCGGTGGGCCTGGGCTTCGGCATGCAGGAAATCTTCGCCAACTTCATCTCCGGCATCATGATCCTGTTCGAGCGCCCGGTACGCATTGGCGACACCATCACCATCGGCAACCTGTCGGGCACGGTGAGCAAGATCCGCATCCGCGCCACCACCATCACCGACTTCGACCGCAAGGACATCATCGTCCCCAACAAGACCTTCATCACCGGCCAGCTGATCAACTGGTCGCTGACCGACACGGTCACCCGGGTAACGCTGAAGCTGGGCATCGACTACGGCTCCGACCTGGACCTTGTGCGCGACCTGCTGCTCAAGGGTGCACACGAAAACCCGCGCGTGCTCAAGGCCCCGGAACCGATCGTGTACTTCCTCAACTTTGGTGAAAGCTCGCTGGACCACGAGTTGCGCATGCACGTGCGCGACCTGGGCGACCGCAACCCGACGCTCGACGAGATCAACCGCTACATCAACCGCGAGTTCAAGGCTCACAACATCAAGATCTCGGTACGCCAGGTCGAGGTGTTCCTGATGGACCAGAAGGGCGGCAAGCAGCAGCTGATTCCGCTGGAGCAACCTAAACCGGATGGCACTGCACCGGCCTGAGTGGGCTCGAATGCTTTATTCTGTGCGGAATCTCAGGAGCAGCCCGTGAAAGCCCTCGACCAACTCACCTTCGACAACCGCTTCGCCCGCCTGGGCGATGCGTTCTCCACCCAGGTGCTGCCCGAGCCCATTGCAGACCCGCGCCTGGTGGTAGCCAGCGAGTCGGCCATGGCCTTGCTCGAGCTCGACCCCGCCCAGGCCGACCTGCCGGTGTTCGCCGAGCTGTTCAGCGGCCACAAGCTGTGGGAAGAAGCCGACCCACGGGCGATGGTCTATTCCGGCCACCAGTTCGGCTCGTACAACCCACGGCTGGGCGATGGCCGCGGCCTGCTGCTGGCCGAAGTACTCAACGACAAAGGCGAGCACTGGGACCTGCACCTCAAGGGCGCCGGCCAGACCCCTTACTCACGCATGGGCGATGGCCGCGCCGTGCTGCGCTCGTCGATACGCGAATTCCTTGCCTCGGAAGCCTTGCACGCACTGGGTATCCCAAGCAGCCGGGCGTTGTGCGTGATCGGCTCCAGCACCGCGGTGTGGCGTGAAACCCGCGAAAGCGCCGCCATGCTCACGCGCCTGGCGCAGAGCCATGTGCGTTTCGGCCATTTCGAGTATTTCTACTACACCAAGCAGCCCGAGCAGCAGCGCGTGCTGATCGACCATGTCCTTGAGCAGCACTACCCCGAATGCCGTGACGCCGAACAACCGTACCTGGCCATGTTCCACACCATCGTCGAGCGCAACGCCGAACTGATTGCCCGCTGGCAGGCCTATGGCTTCTGCCACGGGGTGATGAACACCGACAACATGTCGATCCTGGGCATCACCTTCGACTTCGGCCCTTACGCCTTCCTGGACGACTTCGACGCCAACTTCATCTGCAACCACTCCGACGACCGTGGCCGCTACAGCTACGCCAACCAGGTGCCCATCGCCCACTGGAACCTCAGCGCGCTGGCCCAAGCCCTGACCACCGTGATCGAAGTTGAGCCGTTGAAGGAAGCGTTGGGGCTGTTCCTGCCGCTGTACCAGGTCCATTATCTGGACCTGATGCGCCGGCGTCTGGGCCTGACCACTGCCGAGGACGACGACATGGCGCTGGTCGAGCGCCTGCTGCAGTGCATGCAGCGTGGCGGCGTGGACTACAGCCTGTTCTTCCGAAAACTCGGTGAGCAGCCGGTGGCCGATGCGCTGAAAGTGGTGCGCGACGACTTCATCGACCTGGCCGGCTTCGATGCCTGGGGTGCAGATTACCTGGCCCGCTGTGAACGTGAACCCGGCAATGCCGAAGGCCGCCGTGAACGGATGCATGCGGTGAACCCGCTGTATGTGCTGCGCAACTACCTGGCGCAGAAGGCCATCGAAGCGGCTGAAGCGGGGGACTACAGTGAAGTGCGGCAATTGCACCAGGTACTGACCAGACCCTTCGAGGAGCAGCCCGGGATGCAGGCCTACGCCGAGCGGCCGCCGGAATGGGGCAAGCACCTGGAAATCAGCTGCTCTTCCTGATTGATGATTGCTCTACCGGCCCTATCGCCGGCAAGCCAGCTCCCACAGGTAACGTGCCAGACTTGATGCAAGCGGTACCCCTGTGGGAGCTGGCTTGCCGGCGATAGGGCCCGAACAAACAACACAAGGAATTGATATGTCCGACCCACTGGTAATCCCCTGCCCCCACTGCAACGGCCTCAACCGCCTCCCCGCCGAGCGCCTGGGCGATGCCCCGAAATGCGGCCGCTGCAAACAGGAGGTGATGTTGAGCACCCCCTTCGAGCTCACCGAAGCCAGCTACGCCAGCCAGATCAAAGGCGACCTGCCGCTGCTGGTCGACATCTGGGCCGACTGGTGCGGCCCGTGCAAATCCTTCGCCCCCACCTTCGAACAGGCTGCCCGCCAACTTGCCGGCCGCTGCCGTCTGGCCAAGCTCGACAGCGAAGCCAACCGCAACCTCGCCGGGCAACTGGGCATACGCTCGATCCCCAGCTTGCTGCTGTTCAAGAACGGGCGCGAAATCAGCCGCCAGGCCGGGGCGTTTCCACTCCAGTCGTTGCTGGAGTGGGTGCGTAGCCAAGGGGTCTAATTCTCAGGCATTTGCCAGTAGCGACTCATAGGGAATACGAAGGCCATCATGCAGGCGCTTGATCATCGAAAGGCTTAGCCCACGCTTCCCATTCAATACTTCCGATACTCGGCCGCTTGGGCCGATATATGGCTCAAGATCACGTGGGGTAAGGCCCTGCTGATCCATGCAGAATTTGATGGCCTCGATGGGATTGGCGGGATGAATGGGATAGTGCTTGTTTTCGTACACTTCAATCAGTGTCACAAGCACCTCCATTTCATCAGCTTCTGGCGTGCCCGCTTCTGCCTGGAAAATGGCCTCGAGCCGCTGGAACGCGGCTCGAAGGTCGTCATCATTGCGGATCGGCTTAATATTCACAGACTGTCTCCACGTCAATCTCGTCGTAGCGCTTGTGCGTACCGACGAACTTCACCCAGGCAATACCGGCTCGATACTGCATCTCGACCACAAGCCGATACTTGTTCCCCCCGATGTTGAAAACCACGCGGTTCTTGCCGCAGATGCTGGCATTGCCAATCTGATCTTTTACATCCTGTGGCGTTCGCCAGATAGCTTTGAGCGCCATATCGTGCCAGCTTTCCAAGGCCGCTTTGGCATCTTCATGCCCAGGCAATTCCCAGAACTTCACCAAGCTGCTTTTGGCAATGACGCGCATCCAAGCAAATCTCCCGTTTTGGGAGATTGTGCTCGGGACTTGGATAAAGTGCAAGCGTCAGGCAGGCGCTATTCGCTGCGCTCAAGCAAATCGTGCAACTCGACAAACTGCTGGGTCAGCTTGTGCCGCGGCTCCAGGTGAATCAGCGGCAGGCTGGCGTGGTGCGATTCGCGCATCTTCACCGAGCTGCCCAGGTACACCGGAAGCACCGGCAGGCCTTCGGCCAGCAGCTCGTCGAGCATCTGCTGCGGCAGGCTGGCACGCGACTGGAACTGGTTGACCACGATGCCTTCGACCATCAGGTCTTCGTTGTGGTCTTCCTTGAGGTCTTCGATCTCGGCCAGCAGGCCGTACAGGGCCTGGCGCGAGAAGCTGTCGCAGTCAAAGGGGATGAGCACACGATCAGCCGCGATCAACGCGGAAACCGCGTAGAAGTTAAGCGCCGGCGGGGTATCGATGTAGATACGCTCGTAGTCCTCGTCCAGCTCGTCGAGCAACTTACGCAGCTTGTTGATCTTGTGCTTGGCCTCAAGCTTGGGCTGCAGGTCGGCCAACTCGGCAGTGGCCGTGACCACGTGCAGGTTGTCGAACGGGGTTTCGTAGATGTCGACCTTGTTCTTCTTGCTGAACGGCCCGCTGGACAGGCTTTGCTTGAAGAAGTCGGCGATACCCATGGGGATGTCCTCGCCGGTCAGGCCGGTGAGGTACTGGGTCGAGTTGGCCTGGGCATCCAGGTCGATCAACAAGGTCCGATAGCCTTCATTGGCACTGACCGCCGCCAGGTTGCAGGCGATGCTCGACTTGCCCACGCCACCTTTCTGATTGAACACCACGCGCCGCATGATTGACCTCCGTGTTTCAACGAATGCCCGAGTATGTGGCGGCACTGCGGCAATGGCCAGCGCCATTTGGCCTGCATTACCCCTGGCCGACCACCTGCCCCGTCAACAGCTCGGCAAACGCCTTGGCCATCACCGAATTGCCGCGCTCGCGCTGCACCAGCCACACCGCCGACATCGCCCCCTCATCCAGCAGCGTGCGGTACACCACGCCTTCGATGCGCATGCGCTGGAACGACGCCGGTAACACCGACACCCCCAACCCCGCCGACACCAGGCCGATGATGGTCATCGCCTCCCCGGCCTCCTGGGCAAAGTGCGGGCTGAAGCCTGCCTGCCGCGCCAGGCTGAGCAACTGGGCATGCAGGCCGCTGCCATAACTGCGCGGGAAGAATACGAACGGCTCGTGGGCCAGCGCCGCCATGTGCACCCCTTGCTCAGTGCTTTCAGCCAGCGGATGCGATGCGTTGATGACCGCCACCAGCGGCTCGCGGAACAACTCGGTGGCCACCAACCCTTCTGGCAACGGCATCGGCCGCATCAGCCCCACTTCGATGGACTCGTCGAACACCCCTTCGGCCACATCGCGGCTGCTCATTTCCTTGAGGTTCAGGTGCACCGCCGGGAAGCGCTGGCGGAAGGCATGAATGGCCTTGGGAATCTTCGAGGTGAACGGGGCCGACGAGGTAAAGCCGATCTTCATCTCGCCCAGCTCCCCCAACTGCGCGCGCCGAGCCACGTCGGCGGCCTTCTCCACCTGCGCCAGCACCTGACGGGCCTCTTCGAGGAACAGCCGCCCTGCCTCGCTCAGTTCCACCCGACGGTTGGTACGCTCGAACAGCCTGGCCCCCAGTTCCTGTTCCAGGGCCTGGATCTGCTGGCTCAGGGGCGGCTGGGAAATACCCAGTTGCTGGGCGGCACGACCAAAGTGCAGTTCTTCGGCCACGGCGATGAAGTAACGCAGATGACGCAGCTCCATGATCAGCTCCAAATGATTCGAAAAACGTCTTAAATAGGTCGAACAATATATTGGATCTAATCATTAGCCAGCTATATGCTTTTTTCATTGCGCCAGAGGTACCCGCCCGTGAAAACTGCTGTAGCCCCCCTTCCCGCCGAGCCAGAGCCTGCTCTACTGAACGAAATGTGGATTGAAAAAGGCACCCCGGCCTTCATGAAGACCGTGCTGGCCCTGTTCAGCGGCGGCTTCGCCACCTTCGCCCTGCTGTACTGCGTGCAGCCGATGATGCCGCTGCTGTCGAAGGAGTTTTCCATCAACGCGGCCCAGAGCAGCCTGGTACTGTCGGTGTCCACCGCCATGCTGGCGTTCGGCCTGTTGATCACCGGCCCCATTTCTGACCGTATCGGGCGCAAGCCGGTGATGGTCTTTGCCCTGGTTTGCGCCGCCCTCTCCACCTTGGCCAGCGCGGTGATGCCAAGCTGGGAACTGGTACTGGCCACCCGCGCCTTGGTTGGTCTGTCACTGAGCGGCTTGGCTGCCGTGGCCATGACCTACCTGAGCGAAGAAATCCACCCACAGCACATCGGCCTGGCCATGGGCCTGTACATCGGCGGCAATGCCATTGGCGGCATGAGCGGCCGGCTGATTACCGGCGTGCTGATCGACTTCGTCAGCTGGCACACGGCCATGCTGACCATCGGTGGCCTGGCCTTGGTCGCCGCACTGGTTTTCTGGAAGGTGCTGCCCGAATCGCGCAACTTCCGCCCGCAGATGATGAGCCCGCGCAGCCTGCTGGACGGTTTTGTCATGCACTTCAAGGATGCCGGGCTGCCTTGGCTGTTCCTTGAAGCCTTCCTGCTGATGGGCGCCTTCGTCACCTTGTTCAACTACATCGGCTACCGCTTGCTGGCCGAGCCTTACCATATGAACCAGGCGCTGGTGGGCTTGCTGTCGGTGGTCTACCTGTCCGGCATCTACAGCTCGGCACAAGTCGGTGCCCTGGCGGACAAGCTGGGCCGGCGCAAGGTGTTCTGGGCCAGTATCGTGGTGATGGCGGGTGGCTTGCTAATGACCCTGGCCAGCCCGCTGGCGATGGTGATCGTGGGCATGCTGGTGTTCACCTTCGGCTTCTTTGGCGCGCACTCGGTGGCCAGCAGCTGGATCGGCCGCCGGGCGCTGAAGGCCAAGGGGCAGGCATCGTCGCTGTACCTGTTCAGCTATTACGCAGGGTCCAGCGTGGCGGGTACGGCGGGCGGGGTGTTCTGGCACCAGTGGGGCTGGAACGGCATAGGACTGTTCATTGGCAGCTTGTTAGCCGTGGCGTTGCTGGTGGCGCTGCACCTGAGCAAGTTACCACCCAAGACAGCCTGAGCATGGGGCTGCTTCGCAGCCCAATCGCCGGCAAGCCAGCTCCCACAGGAACCCACAAGGCTCATGACCTGTGGAGTACTTGTGGGAGCTGGCTTGCCGGCGATTGGGCCATCAGATCAGTTGATGATCTCGACAATATCCACATCCACTTCCCGGCTCATCAGGTGCTTTTCCACCTCACCGGTCAGCTTCACCTTGGTCTTGTCGTTGAACGGCGTCGGTGGCAAGTCTTCGTCGTCGATTTCAACAGTGATGGTGCCGGTGTTGTCCTTGAACTCGTACTTGTCGTCGTTGTTGATCTTCTTGGTCACATACCCCTGCAGCACCACAGGCGTGTCATCGGCGGCATCGTTGGCAGCCGCAACAGTGGTGACAGACTGGGCGCCAGGGCCGGTATAGGTTGCGGCCAGAGCAGCGGTGCTGAACAGAGGGGCAAGGATCAGGGCGAGGTAACGGGCTTTCATGGGGAACGGGTCCTGTTTCGGTTTCGATGGGACCAGATTAACGACGATCGCTGAATTAAAACTTAATGCAACAAAAAGCCCGGCACAGGACCGGGCTTTTTGTTTTCAGCATTCAACTCACTGGTGGTACTGCGCAGACAGCTCGTGAACGGCATTGATGAACACGCCAGCGTGCTCCGGGTCGACTTCCGGGGTAATGCCGTGGCCAAGGTTGAACACATGGCCGGTGCCGTGGCCGTAGCTGGCCAGGATGCGCGCCACTTCCTGGCGGATGGCTTCCGGCTTGGCGTAAAGCACGGTCGGGTCCATGTTGCCTTGCAAGGCTACTTTGTCGCCCACGCGGCGGCGGGCATCGCCGATTTCGCAAGTCCAGTCCAGACCCAGCGCGTCGGCACCGGCTTCAGCAATGCTCTCCAGCCACAGGCCGCCGTTCTTGGTGAACAGGATCACCGGCACCTTGCGCCCTTCGTGTTCGCGGATCAGGCCGCTGACGATCTTGCGCATGTAGGCCAGGGAGAATTCCTGATAGGCCGCCGCAGACAGGTTGCCGCCCCAGGTGTCGAAGATCTGCACAGCCTGGGCGCCGGCAAGGATCTGGCCGTTGAGGTAGCTGGTGACTGACTGGGCCAGCTTGTCCAGCAGCAGGTGCAGGGCTTGCGGGTTGTCGTAGGCCATGGCCTTGGTCTTGCGGAAGTCTTTCGACGAGCCGCCTTCGACCATGTAGGTGGCCAGGGTCCACGGGCTGCCCGAGAAGCCGATCAGCGGCACGCGGCCGTTCAGTTCGCGGCGGATGGTGCTGACCGCGCCCATCACATAGCCCAGATCTTTCTGCGGGTCGGGGATCGGCAACGCTTCAATGTCGGCGGGGGTGCTGATGACCTTCTTGAAACGCGGGCCTTCGCCGGTTTCGAAGTACAGGCCCAGGCCCATGGCATCGGGGATGGTGAGGATGTCCGAGAACAGAATCGCCGCGTCCAGCGGGTAGCGCTCCAGCGGCTGCAGGGTGACCTCGCAGGCAAACTGCGGGTTCATGCACAGGCTCATGAAGTCACCGGCCTTGGCGCGGCTGGCGCGGTACTCCGGCAGGTAGCGCCCGGCCTGGCGCATCATCCACACCGGGGTGACGTCTACAGGTTGCTTGAGCAGTGCACGCAGGAAACGGTCGTTCTTCAGGGCAGTCATGTCGGCATCCGGAAAAATAGTGCGGGCATTTTCTCAGACGCCAGCGCAAAAGGCACGGCCATGGCCATGCGTTTTGTCTATTGGATGCCACAGATCAAGCGTTTTTGTATACAAAAATGCCCTGGGGGCTGCTTTGCAGCCCTATTCGCGGCACAAGGCCGCTCCTACAGGGAATCGCATATCTCCTGTAGGAGCGGCCTTGTGCCGCGATGGGCCGCGAAGCGGCCCCAACAATGGATCAGACTTCCAGATAGTCCAGGATACCTTCCGCAGCCGTACGCCCTTCGAAGATCGCCGTCACCACCAAGTCCGAACCGCGCACCATGTCGCCACCGGCAAACACTTTCGGGTTGCTGGTCTGGTGCTTGAACTTGCCCTTCTCCGGCGCTACCACGCGGCCCTGGCTGTCCAGCTGGATACCGTGCTGCTCGAACCACGGCGCCGGGCTTGGGCGGAAGCCGAAGGCGATCACCACGGCATCGGCCGGCAGGATCTCTTCGGAACCCGGGATCGGCTCAGGGCTGCGGCGGCCACGGGCATCCGGCTCGCCGAGACGGGTCTCCACCACCTTCACACCTTCCACCTTGTCCTCGCCGACGATGGCGATGGGCTGGCGGTTGTAGAGGAACTTCACGCCCTCTTCCTTGGCGTTTTTCACCTCTTTGCGCGAACCCGGCATGTTGGCCTCGTCACGGCGATAGGCGCAGGTGACCGCTTGCGCGCCCTGGCGGATCGACGTGCGGTTGCAGTCCATTGCGGTGTCACCACCGCCCAGCACCACAACCTTCTTGCCCCGCATGTCGACGAAGTCTTCCGGCGACTTCTCGAAGCCCAGGTTGCGGTTGACGTTGGCGATCAGGAAGTCCAGCGCGTCATGCACGCCCGGCAGGTCCTCGCCCGGGAAGCCGCCCTTCATGTAGGTGTAGGTGCCCATGCCCATGAAGACTGCGTCGTACTCGGCGAGCAGCTGCTCCATGGTGATGTCGGTGCCCACCTCGGTGTTCAGGCGGAACTCGATGCCCATGCCGGTGAACACTTCACGGCGGTTGCTGAGCACGGTCTTTTCCAGCTTGAACTCAGGGATGCCAAAGGTCAGCAGGCCGCCGATTTCCGGGTTCTTGTCGAAGACCACCGGGGTTACCCCAGCGCGTACCAACACGTCGGCGCAGCCCAGGCCAGCCGGGCCGGCACCGATGATGGCGACGCGCTTGCCGGTTGGCTTGACCTTGGACATGTCCGGGCGCCAGCCCATGGCGAAGGCGGTGTCGGTGATGTACTTCTCCACCGAACCGATGGTCACCGCGCCGAAGCCGTCGTTCAGGGTGCAGGCACCTTCACACAGACGGTCTTGCGGGCACACGCGGCCACACACTTCCGGCAGGGTGTTGGTCTGGTGCGACAGCTCGGCCGCAGCCAGGATGTTGCCTTCGGACACCAGCTTCAACCAGTTGGGGATGAAGTTGTGCACCGGGCACTTCCATTCGCAATACGGGTTACCACAGCCCAGGCAGCGGTGCGCCTGGTCTACGGACTGCTGCGGCTTGAACGGTTCGTAGATTTCCACGAACTCCTTCTTGCGCTGGCGCAGCAGCTTTTTCTTCGGGTCCTTGCGGCCCACTTCGATGAACTGGAAGTCGTTATTCAGACGTTCAGCCATTTTTCAAAACCTCTTTACAGCAGCTGCAAGCTACACGCTGCAAGCCGCAAGACGATCACTTAAGCCGGGCAAACCTCGTACTGCCTTTACGTGCAGCTTGAGGCTTGCCACTTGCAGCTGTTTTTACTGCGGGTTGGCACGAGTACTGGACAACAGTTGCTTCAGGTTGGCTGCCTTCGGCTTCACCAGCCAGAAGCGCCGCACGTAGTCGTCCAGGTTCTCGGAGAGCTCACGCCCCCACTCGCTGCCGGTTTCTTCCACATACTCGCCAAGGACGCGCGCCAGGTGGCTGCGGTAGGCCTCCATCGCTTCACCACTGATACGCTGGATTTCCACCAGCTCGTGGTTGAGCTTGTCGACGAAGCTATTGTCCATGTCGAGCACGTAGGCGAAGCCGCCAGTCATGCCAGAACCGAAGTTGTAACCGGTCTTGCCCAGGACGCAGACAAAGCCGCCGGTCATGTACTCACAGCAGTGATCGCCAGTGCCCTCGACAACAGCGTGGGCGCCGGAGTTACGCACAGCGAAGCGCTCGCCCGCAGTGCCTGCGGCAAACAGCTTGCCGCCAGTGGCACCGTACAGGCAGGTGTTGCCGACGATGGCGCTGTGCTGGGTTTCGAACGGGCTGCCGGCTGGCGGCACGATGGTGACCTTGCCACCGGTCATGCCTTTGCCGACGTAGTCGTTGGCATCGCCTTGCAGGTGCAGGTTCAGGCCACCGGCGTTCCATACGCCGAAGCTCTGGCCGGCAGTACCCTTGAAGCGGAAGGTGATCGGGTTGGCGGCCATGCCCTGGTTGCCGTACAGCTTGGCGATTTCGCCAGAGATACGGGCACCGATGGAACGGTCGCAGTTGCAGATGTCGAGGTTGAACTCGCCACCGGCCTGATCACGGATCGCCGGCAGGGCCATGTCCACCATCTTCTCGGCCAGCTCGCCTTTGTCGAACGGCGGGTTCTTGTCGACTTCGCAGAACTGCGGCTTGTCCGCAGGAATGTGCGAGCTGCCCAGCAGCGGCGACAGGTCCAGGTACTGCTGGCGCTCGGTATCGCCTGGCAGCATTTCGAGCAGGTCGGTACGGCCGATCAGCTCGCCCAGGCTGCGCACGCCCAGCTTGGCCAGCCACTCACGGGTTTCTTCGGCGACGAAGGTGAAGAAGTTGATCACCATGTCGACGGTGCCGATGTAGTGGTCCTTGCGCAGCTTGTCGTTCTGGGTGGCTACGCCGGTGGCGCAGTTGTTCAGGTGGCAGATGCGCAGGTACTTGCAGCCCAGGGCGATCATTGGCGCGGTACCGAAACCGAAGCTTTCGGCGCCGAGGATGGCTGCCTTGATCACGTCCAGGCCGGTTTTCAGGCCGCCGTCGGTCTGTACCCGTACCTTGCCGCGCAGGTCGTTGCCGCGCAGGGTCTGGTGGGTTTCGGCCAGGCCCAGTTCCCACGGGGCGCCGGCGTACTTGATCGAGGTCAGCGGCGAAGCACCGGTACCACCGTCATAACCGGAGATGGTGATCAGGTCGGCATAGGCCTTGGCAACGCCAGCGGCGATGGTGCCCACGCCGGCCTCTGCCACCAGCTTGACGGACACCAGGGCCTGCGGGTTGACCTGCTTGAGGTCGTAGATCAGCTGGGCCAGGTCTTCGATCGAATAGATGTCGTGGTGCGGCGGTGGCGAGATCAGGGTCACGCCCGGTACCGCATAACGCAGCTTGGCGATCAGGCCGTTGACCTTGCCGCCTGGCAACTGGCCGCCTTCACCCGGCTTGGCGCCCTGGGCAACCTTGATCTGCAGCACTTCGGCGTTCACCAGGTATTCCGGGGTCACACCAAAGCGGCCGGTGGCCACCTGCTTGATCTTGGAGCTCTTGATGGTGCCGTAGCGCGACGGGTCTTCACCGCCTTCACCGGAGTTGGAACGCGCGCCCAGGCGGTTCATCGCCTCGGCCAGCGCTTCGTGAGCCTCTGGCGACAGTGCACCCAGCGAGATACCGGCGGAGTCGAAGCGCTTGAGGATGGCCTCCAGCGGCTCGATCTGCTCCAGCGCCAGTGGCTGGTCGGCCACTTTCACCTTGAGCAGGTCACGGATCATCGACACCGGGCGCTGGTCGACCAGCGTGGTGTATTCCTTGAACTTGGCGTAGTCGCCCTGCTGCACGGCGGCTTGCAGGGTGTTGACCACGTCAGGGTTGTAGGCGTGGTACTCGCCACCGTGGACGAACTTCAGCAGGCCGCCTTGCTGGATCGGCTTGCGCGCGCTCCAGGCTTCGGCCGCCAGCAGCTTCTGGTCGCTTTCCAGGTCTACGAAGCGCGCGCCCTTGATGCGGCTGGACACGCCCTTGAAGCTCAGGCCGACCACTTCCTCGGCCAGGCCGATGGCTTCGAACAGCTGCGCACCGCGGTACGAGGCGATGGTGGAGATACCCATCTTCGACAGGATCTTCAGCAGGCCCTTGGAGATGCCCTTGCGGTAGTACTTGAACACTTCGTCCAGGTCGCCCAGCACTTCGCCGGTACGGATCAGGTCGGCCAGTACTTCATACGCCAGGTACGGGTAAACGGCCGAGGCACCGAAGCCCAGCAGCACGGCAAAGTGGTGCGGGTCGCGGGCGGTGGCGGTTTCCACCAGGATGTTGCTGTCGCAACGCAGGCCCTGTTCGGTCAGGCGGTGGTGTACCGCGCCAACGGCCAGCGATGCGTGCACCGGCAGCTTGCCCGGGGCGATGTAGCGGTCGCTCAGCACCAGCTGGGTCTTGCCAGCGCGCACGGCTTCTTCAGCCTGGTCGGCGATGTTGCGAATGGCCGCTTCCAGGCCGACGCTCTGCTCATAGTTGAGGTCGATCAGCTGACGGTCAAAACCTTCACGCTCCAGGTTCATCAGCGAACGCCACTTGGCGGGCGAGATGACCGGCGAGCTGAGGATGACCCGCGAAGCATGCTCCGGGGACTCCTGGAAGATGTTGCGCTCGGCGCCCAGGCAGATCTCCAGCGACATCACGATGGCTTCGCGCAGCGGGTCGATCGGTGGGTTGGTCACCTGGGCGAACTGCTGGCGGAAGAAGTCGAACGGCGAACGCACACGCTGCGACAGCACGGCCATCGGCGTGTCGTCACCCATCGAGCCAACGGCTTCCTGGCCCTGCTCACCCAGCGGGCGCAGCACCTGGTCACGCTCTTCGAAGGTGACCTGGAACATCTTCATGTATTGCTTGAGCTGGTCAGCGTCGTAGCTGGCCGCGCCCTGGTCGTCGGTCAGCGTCGCCTGAATGCGGGTAGCGTGCTGACGCAGCCAGCGCTTGTACGGGTGGCGCGACTTCAGGCGGTTGTCGATGGCGTCGGTGTCGAGGATCTGCCCGGTTTCAGTGTCCACGGCGAGGATCTGACCCGGGCCGACACGGCCCTTGGCCAGCACTTCCTCAGGCTGGTAACCCCATACGCCGATTTCCGAGGCGATGGTGATGTAGCCATTGGTGGTGGTCACCCAGCGCGCCGGGCGCAGGCCGTTGCGGTCGAGCAGGCACACCGCGTGGCGGCCTTCGGTCATGACGATACCGGCCGGGCCATCCCACGGCTCCATGTGCATGGAGTTGTATTCGTAGAAGGCGCGCAGGTCGGCGTCCATGGTCTCGACGTTCTGCCAGGCTGGCGGTACCAGCATGCGCACGCCGCGGAACAGGTCGATGCCACCGGTCACCATCAGCTCCAGCATGTTGTCCATGCTCGACGAGTCGGAACCGACGCGGTTGACCAGCGGGCCGAGCTCTTCGAGGTCGGGAATCTGGTCATTGGCGAACTTGGTGCGACGGGCCATGGCCCAGTTGCGGTTGCCGGTGATGGTGTTGATCTCGCCGTTGTGGGCGAGGAAGCGGAATGGCTGCGCCAGCGGCCATTTCGGCAGGGTGTTGGTGGAGAAGCGCTGGTGGAACACGCAGATCGCGGTTTGCAGGCGCTCGTCACCCAGGTCTGGATAAAACGCCGCGAGATCGCGCGGCATCATCAGGCCTTTGTAGATGATGGTCTTGTGCGAGAAGCTGCAGATGTAGTGGTCGCTGTCGTGGGCGTTAGCCACCGACGAACGGCGACGGGCACTGAACAGCTTGATAGCAAATTCCTGGTCGCTCAGGCCTTCACCGCCGATGAACACTTGCTCGATCTGCGGGAGGCGCTCCAGGGCCAGGCGGCCGAGTACGCTGGTGTCGATCGGTACCTTGCGCCAGCCGACCAGTTTCAGGCCAGCGGCGAGGATTTCGCGGTCCATGTTGGCGCGGGCAGCTTCGGCTTTGACCGGGTCCTGGTTGAAGAACACCATGCCGACGGCGTACTGCTTGGGCAGTTCGACGGCGAAGTGTTCCTGGGCCACGGCTCGCAGGAATTGATCGGGCTTCTGCATGAGCAGACCGCAACCGTCGCCGGTCTTGCCGTCGGCATTGATACCGCCGCGGTGGGTCATGCAAGTCAGCGCCTGCATGGCGGTTTGCAGAAGGTGGTGGCTCGGTACGCCCGTCATATGGGCGATCAGGCCAAAACCACAGTTGTCCTTGAATTCTTCGGGATGGTACAGACCTGTTTTCATAGACACATTCTCACCAGGTTCACCTCTCAACGGAGGCAAATCTCTTTTTTAACAACCACTTACCATCCACGCCGATCAAACGCCAGCTTTTTTGCGGTGGTCATGGAAAACCATTGTTGCACAGCGACAGCGATGCCCACAAATTTTCATGTCTCACCATTGAAAATTTATGTCGCAGTTTTGAATGTTTTTGCGCCATGCGCCGTGATAACGGCTTGGCTCGAGTCTGAAGCGTTTCAGCCATGACTGCAACTAGGGGCTTGTGGCCGGCAGTCTGGGACAGAAAAGCCTGCCGCGTTGAAACGCAGCAGGCTATTCGAAAGTCAGTAATCGCTCAGCAACTGGGCGGCGGGGTGATGCCGCCCGGAAGGTATCAGCGGGCCGTGGCCAGCTCTTGTTGGACGCTGCCGACGGTACGTGGCCAAGGTTTACCAGCCTGGACCTTCTCTGGCAAGTTCTTGATTGCCGCAACCGCTGCATCGCGGTTGGCGAAGCTGCCGTAGGTGACTACGTACAGCGGCTTGCCCTGCAGGTTTTTCTTGAAGTAGCGATAGTCGCCACCCTGGCTCTTGACGAACGCCTGGGCCGAGGCCTCGGAGCTGGTGCCCAGGATCTGCACCACATAATTGCCCGGTTTCTGCGCGGAGTACCAGCCGCTGTTGCCGCTGCCACTGACGGCAGGTTTTTCGGCAGGCTTGGCGGCCGGCTTGGCAACGGCGACCTGGGTAGGCGCGGGTGCAGGCTTGGCAGGTGCAACCGGCTTCGCAGGCTGGGTTGCAACAGGCTTGGGCGCAGGCGCAACCGGCTGTACCGGCGCAGTAGCCACAGGCTGTGCAGGCACAGGTGCCGGGCCAGCTGGCACGCCTTGCGGCGGCGCAATGGTGGTCACGGTTGGCGGCGGGTTGCCAGGCTGCAGGGCAGTGTCACCCGCCGGGCTGCCTTCTTCACCCTCACCCATGCCCGCGGCCTGGGCCAGCGGTTCGCGCATTACAGGCTGGGACTGACCAACCAGCGGCAACGGCATCGGCTGGGAAGAGCCGGAGAACTCGATATTGGCACCCTGCTTGCCATCGCCAAGCGGCAACTGGGCTTGGGCGGCCGGCGCCTCAGCAGGTGGTTTGTCACCTTTCTTGGGCATCAACACCGCGGCCGCCACAGCGACCACGACCACAGCGGACAGCGCGAGCACATGTTTTTTAGGCATCTTGAACCCCATGGATGGTCGCTTGACCGTCGAACGGCTGGCGATCATGGCTTCGATCAAAGTGTCACGGGCGACCTGGTTGATGTTGCCAGGCCAGCCGTCGGAGTGTTCATGGATATCGACGATCTGTTCACGGCTGAACACCTCGATGCCCCGGCCAGCCCCTTCCAGGCGCTGCTCCAGGTACTCGCGGGTTTCTTCTTCACTGTAGGGGGCAAGTTCGATGATGTGGAAGCGTTCTTCCTCGACATTGAGCTCGTCCAGCCCGGCAATCAGTGAAGGCTCACCGAACAGGAACACGTGCGGGCGCCCTTCCGGTACCCCCGCCGCCAACTCCAGCAACGCTTGGAGTGCCGACTCGTCGAGTTGTTCCGCATCGTCCACCAGCAAATACACTTCCTGCCCGGTCAGTGCCAGCTGCACCACCTTGGACAGGATCGCCTGCACTTCGGGCTGGGCCACACCCAGGTCCTGCGCGACCTGGGCAAGCATGCTGGAAGCATCGCTGGCACTGCGGGCAGACACCACCACACTCTGCACAGCCTGCTTGTTGGTGCTGGCCACCAGGGCCTGGCGCAGCAGCGACTTGCCGCTGCCCAGCGGGCCGCTGACCACCAGCATCAGCTGGCTGTAGCGCGCCAGGTGATGCAGTTGGCCAAGCACGGGCTTGCGCTGGGCCGGGAAGAACTTGAAGCCGGGCACACGGGGCGCGAACGGATCGTGGCTCAACTGGTAATGGTCGAGAAAGGCCTCATCGGCATGCAAACTGGTCATTGCGCTGTCACAACCTCAAAGCTGGGCCACGATCGCGCGGTAATCCGCCGACAGCGTGGCCTGAAGAATCTCTTTCGGATAGTCGTCGGTCACAACGGCTTCGCCCATCTGGCGCAACAGCACCAGACGCAAGCGGCCGTCGATCACTTTCTTGTCGACCGCCATGTGCTCCATGAAATGCGCCGGGGTCATTTCCTGTGGTGGCACCACCGGCAAACCTGCGTCCTGCAACAGGCGGATTCCGCGATCGCGCTCGGCCTGGTCGATCCAGCCAAGGCGCATGGACATTTCCAGGGCCATCACCGTGCCCGCTGCCACGGCTTCGCCGTGCAGCCACACGCCGTAGCCCATGTGGGTCTCGATGGCATGCCCGAAGGTATGCCCCAGGTTCAGGGTGGCCCGTACGCCGGACTCGCGCTCGTCGGCACCGACCACTGCAGCCTTGGCCGCGCAGGAGCGGCGGATGGCTTCAGTCAAGGCAGCGGAATCGAGGGTGCGCAAGGCCTGCATGTTGTCTTCAAGCCAGCCGAGAAACGGCTTGTCGCAAATCAGGCCGTACTTGATCACTTCGGCCAGGCCTGCAGACAGTTCGCGCGCCGGCAGGGTCTTCAGGCTGGTGGTATCGATCAGCACCGCATTGGGCTGATAGAAGGCACCGACCATGTTCTTGCCCAGCGGGTGGTTGATACCGGTCTTGCCGCCCACCGACGAGTCGACCTGGGAAAGCAGGGTGGTCGGTACCTGGATGAAGTCGACACCGCGCTGGTAGCAGGCGGCAGCGAAGCCGGCCATGTCACCGATCACGCCGCCGCCCAGGGCAACCACAGTCGTGCGACGATCATGGCGGGCTGTCAGCAGGCCGTCGAAGATCAGCTGCAGCGTTTCCCAGTTCTTGTGGGCCTCGCCATCGGGCAATACCACCGGCAGCACCGAGTAGGCACCCAGGGTCTTGCTCAGACGTTCGAGATACAGGGGCGCGACGGTCTCGTTGGAAACGATGGCGACCTGCCGGCCGGCAATGTGCGGTGCCAGCAGCTCGGGCTGGTCCAGCAGGCCTTCGCCAATGTAGATCGGGTAGCTGCGCTCGCCCAGGTCGACCTTAAGTGTCTGCATGTATCCCCACAATGTACTTGGGCGCGGCGCCATTCGGGCAACCCACGCGCTATCGTTGAACCTCGCCTCGGCGCTGGTGGCCGAGAATAGTCCCGGGTTAACGGGGCGGCAACTGCTGCAAGCGTTCGAGAATATCGATCACCACCATGCGCGGCGGCCGCTCGTCGGTTTCCACCACCACGTCGGCGATCTCGCGGTAGAGCGGGTCGCGGGCTTCCAGCAGGGCGCGCAGGGTCGCCTCGGGGTTGGCGGTGCGCAGCAGCGGGCGATTGCGATCACGCGCGGTACGGCCCACCTGCTGTTCCACCGAGGCATGCAGGTAGATCACCCGGCCGCCCCGGCGCAATGCCTGGCGGTTGGCTTCGCGCATTACAGCGCCACCGCCGGTGGCCAGGACCACGCCGTCAAGTGCGCACAGTTCGGCGATCATCGCCTGCTCGCGCTCACGGAAACCTGGCTCGCCTTCCTTGTCGAAAATCCACGGGATGTTGGCGCCGCATCGCAGTTCGATTTCCTTGTCGGAATCCTTGAACAGCAGGCGCAGCTCTTTGGCCAATAGGCGTCCGATGGTGCTTTTACCAGCGCCCATGGGCCCCACAAGTATCAAATTTCGCACAGAATCAACGACTCACAGCAATCGCCTGGTCACTCATGATACGCGGAGTCAGGAAGACCAGCAGCTCGGATTTTTTCTCTTGTAATGCATCGCGTCGAAACAGCCGCCCAACATACGGCAGATCGCCTAAAAATGGCACCTTGTCGACCACATTGTTTTGCGAAGTCGAGTACACGCCACCGATCACGATCGTTTCGCCGTCCGCCACCCGAACCTTGGCATTGACCTCGTTCTTGCGGATCGGCGGTACGTTGTTCAAGGCATTGACGTAATCCGGCTCGTCCTTGGTCACCCGGACCGCCATGATCACCTTGTTGTCCGGTGTAATCTGCGGGGTCACCTCCAGCGACAGCGAGGCTTCGCGAAAGGCGACCGAGGTGGCGCCGCTCTTACTGGTTTCCTGGTATGGCACCTCGGTGCCTTTGAGGATCCTGGCCGTTTCCTTGTCGGCCGTGACCACCTTGGGTTGCGAGATGATTTCGCCGTTGCCGCTTTTTTCCATGGCGCTGAGTTCCAGGTCGAGGAGCACGCCGCCGCGCAGCAGGCCCAGGCCGACACTGCTGCCCGCCCGCTCCACGCCGAGGTCGATGAACAGCTCCTTGCCCGGCCGCAGGCTTTCACCGTACAGCGGCCCACCCCAGCGCACCCCCAGGCTTTTCTCGTAGTCGACATTGGCCTCGACGATACGTGCCTCGATCGCCACCTGGCGCACCGGCACATCCAGTTGCGCAACCAGTTGTCGCAACTCGGCCAGTCGGTCGGCGGGCTGGTGCGCCACCAGGGTATTGGTGCGCTCATCGACACCCAGGCTGCCACGAACGGCGAGTGTGCTGTCATCCGCCAGGCTGGTCATCAACAGCTCGACCAGTTCCGCGGCGTTAGCATGGTGGATCGGTATCAATTCACGACGTAACGGCTGCAATTGTGCATCCGGCAACAGGCCGACATGGGCATCAAACGGCTGTGGGGCAAACGCTGCCGCAGGCGCCACCAGCAGCACATTGCCCTCTTGCTGCCGGGCAAGGCCCTTGCTGCGCAGCACCAGGTCAAGGGCCTGGTCCCAGGGCACGTCCTGCAACCTCAAGGTCACGCTGCCCTGCACGTCATCGCTGGCAACCAGGTTGACGCCCGCATAATCGGCCAGTACCTGCAGCACCGAACGCACCTCCACATCCTGAAAGTTCAACGACAGGGGTTCACCCTGGTAAGGCGTCGCCCACACCAGCGGGATCGGCAGCAGGGCTGCCAACATCCATTTCATCACTCTCTTCATTCTGGTTCGGGGCCTCCTTGCCCACGCGGTTTGCAAGGGTGATGAACGCCGTGCGCTCGTGCCACCCCCCTGCCATGAATAGCCGTTCGTGCACTTCGACCTGGCCTTGATCAATCCGCGCCACCACACCGTGGTTACGCCCCAAGCGCTCACCTGCCCGCACGCGATAGAGCCTGCCAGCCGCCATCAACAGAGCCTCATGCGCCGCACCTCGCGACAGGCTGCCGACCATTTCCAGTTGCGCCAGCGGCACGCTGGCCAGCCCTGAGCCAGCCGTTCGCGTCGCCCCTGGCGCGAAGGGGTCGACCGCAGGCACTGGCGTCGCGGCCATGGCCGGCATATGCGCAAGCACGTCAGGTGCCGGTACGGGCGCGGTGGCCTGGAAGGCATCGACCCGCAGTTGCAGACGCAATAGGCCGGGCTGACCCTCGACTGCGGCCAGGTTCATGTCACCGCTGCGCAGCAGGCGTGCCTGGCCCAGCCAGTCGCCCAGCCACTGACGCAAGTCCACGTACCGCCCCACCACCTGTACTTCCAGCGGCACTTTCCAATAGCCTGCCTGTTGCTCGGCTTCTTGTACGTCGAACCGCTCGACCAGTAACCCGTGCGCATGCCCCGAAGCCGCCAGGCGCTCAAGCAGGTCGCTCATGCCCTCCCCTGCGGCCAGGTGCCAGTGGGCCTCCAGCAACCGCCGCTCGGCAAAAACCAGAGACGCCTGCAATCGCTCCAGCTCGACCAACTGCGCCGCACTGGCTGCCTGCTGCTCGTTCAATGTGGCGTTCCTGGCCGCCTCCTGCACCTGCTGCTGTAACCCTGCCGGCAGGCGAAACGCACAACCCAGGCCGAACACCAGCACAGCGACCAGCACTGGCGCGATACGCCTGATGCTTCTGGAGCGCTCGGCTACCGCCAGCCAGGCAAGGATCGGTGCTGCATTCACGACCAGAACGCCGAAACGCGCGCAACGAGCAGAAATTCATCGCCACCCGGCATGCTCCTGACGCGCTTGAGCGCCAGATCGAGCAGAACACCCGACCGATCCAGATCGCGCATGAACTGCGCAACCACGGCGCCGGACGTAGCCAGCCCGGTCATCTGCAGATGGCCGTTTTCCAGGTTGAGGTCGAGTAGCTGGACCCCAACCGGTAGCGCCCTTTCGAGGTCAGCGAATACATCGCCCAGAACACCCTGCTGGGCACGCAAGCCCTCTAGCGCTGCCGACCGTGCGATGAGTGCGTCATGCTGTGCACGCACATCAGCCAGCGGCTGCAGTTGCCCGGCCAGCACCTCAAGGGCGGCATGGTGTTGGGCATTGTCCACCACCTGTTGCTGCCCGCGCTGACGGGCCAACTGGTCGACCAGCGTCACGGCGCACAGCGCCAGCAGTGCGCCGGCAATCAGCTGGCTACGAAAGCGCCGAATCGCCGCCTCGCGCTGCCGTTCACGCCAGGGCATCAGGTTAAGCCGAATCATGGGCGCAACCCTCCAAGTGCCAGGGCGCACGCCAGGAGCATCGTGCCGTCAACGTGTTCCAGCCCCTTCAGGCCAGGTAAATGCCTGCACGGCGTAGTCAGCTGGTGACCAAGGTTTTGCAACCAGGTTGGGTCCACCGATGAGCTGCTGGTAATCCACAGGCCACCAGGCAAATGCTCATCGGCAAGCAGCGCGTGCAGTTGCTCCGACAACTGCCCCATGTTGTTCAGCCCCTGCACTTGAAGCTCACGACGCTGGTAAGGCCGGTCGGGCTGCCAGCCATAAAGCACTGCGCTGTGCGCTTCGACCCGCAGCAGTGCCGAACCTTCGAGGCAGCCCTGAGGCAACATGCGGCACAAGGCAATGTTGTCGACCTCGATAGCCTCCAGTTGCAACCCGGCCTCTTTGACGATGGCATCAAGAGACGCCAACGCACTTTGCCGACACGCGGCCACCATCACCTCGGCGCACCCCGGTTGCGTGGGGGATGCCCCCAGGACTTGAAAGTCCAGGGCCAAGTCCTCCAACGGAAACGGAAACAGCCGCTCGGCGTCGGCCAGCAACTGCGTCTCCAGTTCTGCCCCGGCCTGCTCCATCGGCAAATGACACCGCTTGCAGATCACCTGGCTGGCCGGTAACGCCAACGCTACCCGACGCTGCCTCAGGCCGCTGCGCAGGTAGGCACGGCGCAGGGCTGCCACCACGGTAGCGGGCTCCGCGAGCCAATTCTTGCCTGCCAGTAATTCGAACGGCTCTTGTGCCGATGCAAGCACCCGGCAGCGCCGATTGCGCCGCTGAAGTTGCACAACACGAACAGCCTCAGGGGCAATTTCCACCCCCACGAGTGAACTGGCATCCTTGCCAAAGCGTCCTAACATGCGGCTTCCTTGCTGCCTGCTGCAGCGGTCGGTCGCAACCCCGCGTCAACACTAGGCCCGGCCTGCCCATCGAGGCGACGGGCAGCCTGGCCGGTAACCCGGAGAGGCGAAAAAATGCTTATAATGCCCAGCGCTTTCTGGTCCGCCGGGCCTGCGTGCTACCCACTCTCAACCTGGACACCGAAAAGCCTTGATACGTCTGCTGAAGTTCTTCTGGTGGTCTTCCGTCGCAGTCATTTGCGCGCTCGTACTCGGTGTGAGCGGTGCGTTTCTGTATCTTAGCCCCAGCCTGCCCTCGGTCGAGTCCCTCAGAAGCATCCAGTTGCAGATCCCCCTCAGGGTGTACAGCAGCGACGGCAAACTGATTGCCGAATTCGGCGAAATGCGCCGCTCGCCGATCCGTTTCGCGGAAATTCCGCCACAGTTCATTCAGGCGCTTCTGTCAGCCGAGGACGACAATTTCCTCAATCACTACGGTGTCGACCCCAGCAGCCTGATGCGTGCAGCGACCCAGCTGGTGAAAACCGGGCACATCCAGACCGGCGGCAGCACCATCACCATGCAGGTGGCGAAGAACTTCTTCCTCACCAGCGAACGCAGCTTCTCGCGCAAGACCAACGAGATCTTGCTGGCCCTGCAGATCGAGCGTGAACTGACCAAGGACGAAATCCTTGAGCTGTACGTGAACAAGATCTACCTGGGCAACCGCGCCTACGGCATCGATGCCGCCGCGCAGGTGTACTACGGCAAATCGATCCGCGACGTGAGCCTGGCGCAGATGGCGATGATCGCCGGCCTGCCCAAGGCACCGTCACGCTTCAACCCGCTGGCCAACCCGGTGCGCGCCAAGGAGCGCCGCGACTGGATCCTCGGCCGCATGTACAAGCTGGGCAAGATCGACCAGGCCAGCTACCAGACCGCCCTGGCCGAGCCGCTCAATGCCAGCTACCACGTGCCGACGCCTGAGGTGAATGCGCCTTACATCGCCGAAATGGCCCGCGCCGAAATGGTCGGCCGCTACGGCAGCGACGCCTACACCGAAGGCTTCCGCGTCACCACCACGGTGCCCAGCGACATGCAGGACATGGCCAACAAGGCCATTCTCAAAGGCCTGTCTGATTACGACGAACGCCACGGCTACCGTGGCCCCGAAGCACGCTTCCCGGGCCGCACCCAGGCAGCCTGGCTGCAGGAGCTGGGCAAGCAGCGCATCCTTGGCGGCCTGGAACCGGCCATCATCACCCATGTCGACAAAACCGGCCTCCAGGTACTGACCCGGGACGGCCAGCAAGCCGAAGTTGCCTGGGACACCATGAAATGGGCGCGCCCGTTCATCAACAGTAACGCCCAGGGCCGCTCACCGCAGTCACCGGCAGACGTGGCGCAGGTCGGTGACCTGGTGCGCCTGCAGCGCCTGGAAGATGGCAAGCTCAAGTTCAGCCAGGTGCCTGGCGCGCAAAGCGCCCTGGTCACCCTCGACCCTTACAACGGTGCCATCCGCGCGCTGGTTGGCGGCTTCTCGTTCGAGCAGAGCAACTACAACCGCGCCATGCAGGCCAAGCGCCAGCCTGGTTCGAGCTTCAAGCCGTTCATCTACAGTGCTGCGCTGGACAGCGGCTACACCGCCTCCACCTTGGTCAACGATGCGCCGATCGTGTTCGTCGACGAATCCGTGGACAAAGTGTGGCGTCCGAAGAACGACACCAACACCTTCCTCGGCCCGATCCGCCTGCGCGAAGCGCTGTACAAGTCGCGTAACCTGGTGTCGATCCGCTTGCTGCAGGCCATGGGTGTAGACCGCACCATCGACTACATCGCCAAGTTCGGCTTCAACAAGCAGGACCTGCCGCGCAACCTGTCGCTGGCCCTGGGCACCGCCACCCTGACCCCGATGGAAATCGCCACAGGCTGGAGCACCTTTGCCAACGGCGGCTACAAGGTCACCCCGTACCTGATCGACCGCATCGAAAGCCGCAACGGCGAAACCCTGTTCACCGCCAACCCGCCCCGCGTACCGCAAGGTGCCGAGGACCAGGCTGGCCTGGCGGCACCCGAACAGCCGATCAGCACTGCTGCCATGCCAGGTGAGGCGCCATCCGCCTTCAACCAGGCGGCCGCTGCACCGCAAACGCCGGCTGTGGCTGAACAGATCGTCGACGGGCGCACCACCTACATCCTCACCAGCATGCTGCAGGACGTGATCAAGCGCGGTACCGGCCGCCGGGCGCTGGCCCTGGGCCGCACCGACCTGGCGGGCAAGACCGGTACTACCAACGAGTCCAAGGACGCCTGGTTCTCCGGCTACAACGCCGATTACGTGACCACCGTATGGGTCGGTTTCGACCAGCCGGAAACCCTCGGCCGCCGCGAATACGGTGGCACGGCGGCGCTGCCGATCTGGATGAGCTTCATGGGCGCGGCGCTCAAGGACAAGCCGGCGCATGCGCCAGCAGAGCCGGAAGGCATCCTCAGCCTGCGCGTCGACCCGATCAGCGGCCGCGCTGCCTCCCCGAGCACGCCGAATGCCTTCTTCGAGCTGTTCAAGGCCGAAGATTCGCCACCCTCCGTGGACGAACTGGGCAATGGCGCAGCACCGGGCAGCCCGCTGCCGGCCGATGAAGCGGCGCCGATGGATCTGTTCTGAGGCAGGGTGCCTGACTGGGGTTATGTGGGGCTGCTGACATCGAGCGCCGCCCGCGCGGCGCTCGATCTCATAGGCGCCACAAGTGCCCTGACGAACACATTTCAGCCCTGACACATTCCCAAGCCCCAACAAAAAGCCCCGGTTCAAAAGAACCGGGGCTTTTTCATTACAGCTACAGCGGCAATCAGCCGTTGAACACTTCATCCACGCTGGTCAGCGGGTAGTGCTTCGGATACGGCAGGGTAGCCACGCCGGATTCGATAGCGGCCTTGGCCACAGCGTCGGAAACGACAGTGATCAGGCGTGCGTCCAGCGGCTTCGGAATGATGTACTCACGACCGAACTCCAGGCCTTCGACACCGTAGGCTTCGCACACTTCTTTCGGCACTGGCAGCTTGGCCAGGTCCTTCAGGGCGATGGCGGCGGCGATCTTCATTTCTTCGTTGATGCGCTTGGCACGAACGTCCAAGGCACCACGGAAGATGAACGGGAAGCCCAGAACGTTGTTGACCTGGTTCGGGTAGTCGGAACGACCGGTGGCCATGATCACATCGTTGCGAGTGGCGTGCGCCAGCTCAGGCGAGATTTCCGGATCCGGGTTCGAGCAGGCGAACACGATCGGGTTGGCAGCCATCGACTTCAGGCCTTCAGGGCTCAGCAGGTTCGGGCCGGACAGGCCTACGAACACGTCAGCACCGTCGAGCGCGTCAGCCAGGGTGCGCTTGTCGGTAGCGTGGGCGAACTGGGCCTTGTACTGGTTCAGGTCGTCACGGCCAGCGTGGATGACACCGCTGCGGTCGATCATGTAGATGTTTTCGACCTTGCCACCCATGCTCACCAGCAGCTTCATGCAGGAGATGGCAGCAGCCCCGGCACCCAGGCAGACGATCTTGGCGTCTTCGAGCTTCTTGCCGGCGATTTCCAGGGCATTGATCATGCCGGCTGCGGTAACGATGGCGGTACCGTGCTGGTCATCGTGGAACACCGGGATGTCGCACTGTTCGATCAGGGTGCGCTCGATTTCGAAGCACTCAGGTGCCTTGATGTCTTCGAGGTTGATGCCACCGAAGGTGATCGAGATACGGCGAACGGTGTCGATGAACGCTTGCGGGCTTTCCGATTCGACTTCGATGTCGAACACGTCAATACCAGCGAAACGCTTGAACAGAACGCCCTTGCCTTCCATGACCGGCTTGGAAGCCAGTGGGCCGAGGTCACCCAGACCGAGGATGGCGGTGCCATCGGAAATCACCGCAACCAGGTTGCCTTTGCCGGTGTATTTGTAAGCCAGCTCTGGATCACGGCCAATTTCACGCACGGGCTCAGCAACACCTGGGCTGTAGGCCAGGGCGAGGTCACGGGCGGTGGCAGTGGGCTTGGAGAGTTCGACGCTCAGTTTCCCCGGACGAGGTTGAGCGTGGTATTCGAGAGCGGCGGTTTTCAGGTCTGACATGGTGGGCATTCCGCTATTTACTGTTCTGACGGACCGCCGAGGATACGCAAAGAGCCGGGGAGTCACAAGACTGGTCGGTCACTTGTGTCAAGGCCTTTAGCCTACGACTTTACGCTATAACCCACGGGGGCATACGGCTAACAGTGTGTACAATCCAATAGCGAAATGTCTACATCTTTTAGCCTGAAAAACGCTCCAACATGCTCGGATCGGTCAATTGCAACACCCAGCGTCGCTGCCCAGGCTTCAGGCCGCCCTTGCGGGAACGGTCCAGCACCCAGCCTCGCGCTTCGACCTGGCGTCCCTTGAGGTTATCGAAGAAGCTGGCGGGGAAGTTGCGTTGCAGACGAGCGGGAACCTGCAGCACCACAGTGTCGTCCAGGGTGAGCCAGACCCCACCACGATTGCGCTCGATACCCTTGATGCGGCCACCGACCACAGCGAAGCCCGACTGCCTGACATTGCCTGCAGGCACCACGGGCGAGCGTCGCCACACACCGACACCGCCCTTGCGCGCCGCTTGCTCGGCAACCTGCAGGCAGCCGCTGAGGCTTACATTGGGGGCAACTGCCACGCGGTAGCCCAAACCCTCGCTGAGCAACCGTGCTTCCATATTGTCGCCATTCAGGCCGTAGATATGCGCCAGTGTGCGGCCATACTTGTCTTTTCCCTCAACGCCCGGCACCAGCCCGACGCGGCCGTCACTGGCATTGACCAATGCTTGAAGGCGTCGCCTGGCGGCCTCGGCATAGGGCTCGCTGCTGCGCCCTTTGCGGCCGACTTCCGGGGTATTGATGCCGATCAGGCGCACGCTGCGGCCATCGACCAGGCGCAAGGTATCGCCATCCACCACCTGGCGTACCTGCACTTGCTGTGGCTGCTCCGGCAGCGGGCAGAACGCCAGGGCTGGGAAATGCCAGATGACGCCCATAAAAAAAGCGCCCACAAGGGGCGCTTTTTTTTGCAGCAATGCGAAACCCGAGGGGTTCGCCATGCGCATGATTACTTCTTGGCACCGAACATGCCGAAGCGATCGGCGAACTTCTGTACGCGACCACCGGTGTCCAGGACTTTCTGCTTACCGGTGTAGAACGGGTGGCACAGGTTGCAAACGTCGATCGACAGGGTGTTGCCCAGGGTCGAACGGCTTTCGAACTTGTTGCCGCAGCTGCAGGTGACTGCAACTACTTCATAGTTCGGGTGGATACCTTCTTTCATGGTCGCTTCCTCGAGCTGCGTGCCGCCATCCAACACCAATTGTTGAATACCGCACGTAATTAGGCGGCAAATAATACCAGAGCGCTGCGCTAGTGCAAGTTGTCGCTTGCACCGACCGTCGTCTGCTAGGCTCGCCAGTCTTTGATACGCCCTCCGAGACCTTCCGCGTGCCCGACGTCATCCTGCGCCTTGCCCTGCCCTCCCCGCTGCGTCGCCTGTTCGACTACAAGGCACCCGCGAGCATGGCGCGCCAGGCCTTGACCCCAGGCATGCGCATTCGCGTGCCATTCGGCCGCCGCGAGATGATAGGCGTGCTGGTGGAGGTGTGCGCGCAGAGCGAGGTGCCCGCCGACAAGCTCAAGCCGGCCAGCGCCCTGCTCGATCCGGTATCGCCGATCCCGCCATCGCTATTCAAACTGTGCCTGTGGACCGCCCAGTACTACCAGCACAGCCTGGGCGATACCCTGAGCTGGGCCCTGCCGACGCTATTGCGCCAGGGCGAACCTGCCGAGATGCGCCAGGAGCGCTTCTGGCATATTGCCCCCGGTGCCCGCCTGGAAGACCCCCGGATCGCCCGCGCGCCGCGCCAGCGCGACGCCCTCAAGACCCTGGCCCAGCATCCGCACGGCGTGGCCCACAGCCTGCTGGCCAAGCTCAACCTGAACAAGGACAGCCTCGACCTGCTGCTGGCCAAGGAGCTGGTGCAGATTGAAGTCCGCCGGCACTCGCCGGCGCTACGCCACGAACACTGGCTGGCGCAGCCGGAACTGCCGCTCAACGATGAGCAGCGCGACGCCTTTGACGCTGTGCGCGAAGGCTTTGGGGGCTTTGGCGCATTCCTGCTGGCCGGCGTCACCGGCAGCGGCAAGACCGAGGTCTACCTGCAGCTGATTCGTGAAACCCTGGAAGCCGGGAAGCAGGCGCTGGTGCTGATCCCGGAGATCAACCTCGGCCCACAGACCCTGGCGCGCTTCGAGCAACGCTTCAACGCCCGCATCGCGCTGCTGCATTCGGCGGTGAACGACCGCGAGCGCCTGGACGCCTGGCTGGCTGCCCGGGACGGCGAGGCCGATATCATCATCGGCACCCGCTCGGCATTGTTCACGCCGATGAAAAACCCCGGCCTGATCATCATCGACGAGGAGCACGACGGCTCCTATAAACAGCAGGAGGGGCTGCGCTATCACGCCCGCGACCTGGCACTGGTGCGCGCCCACCAGGAGAACATCCCGATCCTGCTAGGTTCTGCCACGCCGTCGCTGGAAACCCTGCACAACGCCCTGACCGGTCGCTACCGCCTGCTGCGCATGAACCAGCGCGCCGGTGGCGCCCGCCCGCCGCGCATGCTGCGCCTGGACGTAAAGAGCCTGCCACTGGACA
Organism: Pseudomonas putida NBRC 14164; assembly: GCF_000412675.1. Taxonomy (NCBI): domain Bacteria; kingdom Pseudomonadati; phylum Pseudomonadota; class Gammaproteobacteria; order Pseudomonadales; family Pseudomonadaceae; genus Pseudomonas; species Pseudomonas putida. The sequence goes on from NC_021505.1 coordinate 5,844,308, forward strand.
GCGGTATCAGCGGCCCGCTGCAGCAAGCCATCCGCCAGACCCTTGAGGCTGGCCAGCAAGTGCTGGTATTCCTGAACCGCCGCGGCTTCGCCCCGACCTTGCTGTGCCACGATTGTGGCTGGCTGTCCGAGTGCCCGCGCTGTGATGCACGCATGACCGTGCACCAGCGTTCTGGCGTGCTGCGCTGCCACCACTGTGGCTACGACGAACGCCTGCCGCACCAGTGCCCGCAGTGCAACCACGTGGATCTGCGCCCGGTCGGCGCGGGCACCGAGCGCGCCGAAGAACGCCTGAAGGTGCTGTTCCCGGACTACCCGATCCTGCGGGTGGACCGCGACAGCACGGCGCGCAAGGACGCCATGCACAACCTGTTCACTACCATACAGCGCGGCCAGCCGAGCATCCTGGTCGGTACGCAGATGCTTGCCAAGGGCCACCACTTCCCCCGGGTGACCCTGGTGGCCATCCTCGACGCCGATGGTGGGCTGTTCTCGGGTGATTTTCGCGCCAGTGAGCGCATGGCGCAGCTGATCGTGCAGGTGGCCGGGCGCGCCGGGCGGGCCGAAGAGCCAGGCAAGGTCATCATCCAGACCCACCTGGCCGACCACCCGCTGTTGGTGCAGCTTACCGAGCAGGGCTACTTCGCCTTTGCCGAACAGGCCCTGGACGAACGCCGCGCCGCCGGGCTGCCGCCCTACTCCCACCTGGCCCTGCTGCGCGCCGAAGCGCACAAGCCGGGGCAGGCCGAAGGTTTCCTTGACGAAGCCTGCGCCGCCGCCGAACGCCTGGTGGCCGAGCAGCGCCTGCCGGGCATCGAACTGCTGGGCCCGGTGCCGGCGCCCATGGAGCGCCGCGCCGGGCGCTTCCGTGCGCAACTGTTGATACAGGCCAATACCCGGGCGCCTTTGCATCGACTGATCAGTGCCTGGTTGCTAGTGTTGGAGCAGATGCCCAGCGGGCGGCAGGTACGCTGGTCGCTGGACGTCGACCCGGTCGACCTGTACTGACGTCTGGCGCTGCTTTGCAGCCCCAAAGGTTGGCAACCCGCT